>PMZA01000303.1 GCA_003170595.1 Armatimonadota bacterium | reverse complement strand
CGCTCCCAGTCGGGACCGCGATCGTCCTGGTAGGGGTTCGTGGGCATGCGCCAGGGACGGAGCACGCCACCGAAGGCGACGACCTCCTCGCCCACGCGCAGGTCCACCTCGCGGCTGCGCAGATGGACGAGGCCGGTGACCGGCTGCTGGTAGCCGTGGCCGAGGTCGAGGCTCTCCGCGTGGCAGATGGCGTTGACGCCCTTCATGGCGGGCATCACCGTGGCGACCTGCATCGTCACGCTAAGGGGCCGGGCGGGCGCGAAGTGACTGATGTCATCGGCGCGGCGGGTCATGCGTGCGCTGTGGGAGGCCATGCCCGCGCAGAGGGCTGCGAGGATGAGCGCGACGTCGGCCGTTCGGCCGCGGCTGAAGGCGACGAGGACCCCTGCGCCCAGGCCGGCCAGGCCCGCTGCCCCGGCGATCCAAAAGGAGTGGGGGAGAAGGTCACCCAGAGCGATGCCCGCGACCAGCCCACTGCACACCAGCAGCAGCGGACGCCAACTCAGCCAGCCGAGGGGACCCGGCGCAGGCCCCGGCCGCGCCGGCTGCGGTTGCACGCTCATGTCGCGTCACGGAAGACCGGCCGCCAGGGACCGGCCTGTACGGCCTCACGCTAGGGGGCGTCTACGCCCACGTCAGGTTGAGCTTCGACTTGATGGCTTCGACCGCTTCCTGGATGGTGCCCATCTTGTCCGGCGCCTGGATGGTCAGCGACCAGCGCACGAATCCTTCGCCATACTCGCCGTAGGCCGTGCCTGCGATGGTGAGGACGCCGGCCTCCTCGAGGAGAGCCTTGGAGAACTCCATGCTCGTGTACCCGTCGGCGACGGGCGTCCAGACGTAGAAGGTCGCCTTCGGAGGATCGACCGGCCAGCCGAGGGTGCGGAGGCCGCTGACGAGGGCGTCGCGGCGCTCCTGGTACTGGGCGCGCATTTTCGGCGCCCACTCGGCATAGTTCTCCAGCGCGGCGATGCCCGCGCGCTGGATCGCCATGAAGGTGCCGCTGTCGACGTTGCTCTTCACGCGCGAGAGGGCGTCGACGATCTCCTTGCCGCCCATCGCCCAGGCGACCCGCCAGCCCGTCATGTTGAAGGTCTTCGAGAGGCTGTGGAACTCGATGCACACGTCCTTCGCGCCGTCGATCTCGAGGATGCTCGGCGGCTGGAAGCCGTCGTAGCCTACCTCGCAGTAGGCGGCGTCGTGGCAGATGATCATCCCCCACTTCCGCGCGAACTCGACGGCCTCGGCGAGGAATTCCTTCGAGGCGACCGCGCCGGTCGGGTTGTTCGGGTAGTTGAGGAAGAGGAGCTTGGCCTGCTTGCGCACGCTCAGCGGGATGGCGTCGAAGTCGGGCAGGAAGCCGCTTTGCGGGTCGAGGGGCATCGGGAAGGCCGCGCCGCCGCACCACATCGTCTGCACCTTATATACGCTGTACGCCGGGTCGGGGACGAGGACGATGTCGCCCGGGTCGGTGTAGGCCCAGATGATGTGTGCGAGAGCTTCCTTGGAGCCGATGCAACCCTGCACCTCGCCCTCGGGCTCGATGTCGATGCCGAAGCGCTGCTTGCTGAAGGCCGCGATGGCCTGCTTGTATTCCGGGATGCCGTAGCCGCTCTCATCGTAGGGATGAGTGGTGGGATCGTTCGCGGCGGCGCAGAGGGCATCGATGACAAACCTGGGCGTGGGCAGGTCGGGATCGCCGATGCCGAAGTCGAGGACGCGCTTGCCCTCTTTGACGAGCTTCGCCTTGAGCATGGCCACTTCGCGGAACGGATATGGGGGTATGCGCACAAGCCGCTGGGCAACTGGTAAGCTCAAGGTCAAGCCTCCTTCCGTGGGTTCCGAGGCCGGTAGTCGAAGGGCTTCGGCGGTCCGGTAAGCATAGCGGTCGAGGGTGCGAAGGCGCAACAGGCAAAGGCCCACCGCGCACCCACANNAGTCGCACCTTTCAAGGTGCGGCTGTGGGCCGGTGGTGGGCCTTGGCTGTTTCCCCAAACGCGGCCATGCAAACATGCTCCGAGGTGGTGCAGTTGGCACAAGGGGCTCGCAGGTATTAGGATAGGAGCCGGGTGGTGGCTCGGCCGCGCGGTCACGGGCGGCCCGGAAGCAAGGCTCGGCGTCCCATCGTCGCCTCGTGCGACGTCGGGAGAGAGTTCGTGCGTCCACGGGTCTCGCCGGCCCGCGGTTGATTCTCAGGAGGCGAAGTCTAGCTAATGGACCTACGCGGCTATCGTCAGGCAGTCATTCATGCGACCAAGTGGCTCATCAGCCAACAACAGAAGGATGGGGCCTTCGTCCCTGCCGACCAGGGCCTCGCGACCTGTCACAAGGTGCCCTATGCGCTCGCTCTCATGGGCGAAGAGGAGCGGGCCGCCCGCCTGTGCGGGTGGATCGTCGAGCATCTCATGGACGGCGAGGGCGACTTCTCCAAGCTCTACCCCCGCGTCGGCTTCATGGAGCGCTACCACGTCTATCCCAACGCGTGGCTCGTGGCCGGCGCTCAGAAGCTCGGCCTCTTCTCGCTGTCCTGGCCGGCGGCGGGATTTCTCGTCGCCCTCCAGCATCCCAAGAGCGGCGGCTTCCTCACCGCCGGGCCGAGCGCCAGCCTCAAGGATGAGCAGGACCTCCTCAGCACCGCCTCCGCCGGACTGGCCTGCCTCTATCATGGTGCGTCCGACGCCGCCCTGCGCGCGGGCGAGTTCCTCACCTGGCTCCTCGAAGCCCAGCCTCGCGGCAACGTGCTCTTCACCTCCGCGCGCTATCCCGAGAAGGTCGTCACCGACGGCTTCCCGGAAGCCGACGACTTCCACTACGTCCTCCACATGGGCCGGCCCGCCCAGTTCTACGCGCCGGCCGCGATGGCTTCCCTGTTCCTCACCAAGCTCGGCGATGCCCTCGGCAGCGAGGACTACATCACCGCCGCGCGGTTCTACCTCGACTTCATCGAGGGCGGCGGCGACGATCGCTACACCAGCATCCGCAGCGGCTTCCTCGGGTGGGCGGCCGCTGAACTGTACACCGTCACCGGCGGGCAGAACTACCTGCGCGTCGCGACCACCGTCGCCGACAACCTCATGAAGCAGCAGCTCGAGAACGGCTCGTGGCTCCAGGGCTCGATGAGCGCCGACCTCGAGTCCGACGTCATCGATGGCACCGCCGAGCACATCATCGTGCTCAAGGGCATCACCAAGGCCCTGACCCTCGGGCAGTAAGCGGAGCAGGGCTAGCTAAGCGGAAGCCTCGCTTCCGCAGATCGGGGGGAGTATGGTCATGCGTCAGGCATCGCGAACCAAGCCCGCGGCGGCCAAGCCGGCCAAGCCCGCGAAGAAGGATCAGATCGGCTGGGCAGTCATCGGCTGTGGCGCCATCGGTCCGTGGCATGCCGAAGCCGTCGGCTACGTTGAGGACGCCAAGCTCCTCGGGGTATGCGACCTCGTCCCCGAGCGGGCCCACGCCGTCGCCGATAAGTTCGGCGGCAAGGTCTATACCGACTACGAGAAGATGCTCGAGGAGAACGACGAGATCCAGGCCGTCTCGGTCTGCGTCCCGTCGGGCCTCCATGCGCCGGTGGCCATCGCCGCCGCGCAGGCTGGCAGGCACATCCTCTCCGAGAAGCCGATGGACATCACCCTCAGCGCCATCGACGCCATGATCGCCACTGCGGCCGAGTACAACGTCAAGCTCGCCGGCGTCTTCCAGAACCGCACCCACGCCTCGTCGAAGAAGGTCCGCGAGGCCATCAAGAGCGGCAAGCTCGGCAAGCTCGTCCTCGGCGACTGCTACCAGAAGTACTTCCGCTCGCACGAGTACTACGCGAGCGGGTCCTGGCGCGCCACCTGGGAACTCGACGGCGGCGGCTGCCTCATGAACCAGGGCGTCCACGGCATCGACCTGCTCTTGTGGATGATGGGCAACGTCAAGCGCGTCAGCGCCCATTGCCGCACCCTCGTCCGCAACATCTACGTCGAGGATACCGCCGTGGCCGCGCTCGAGTTTGAGAACCGCGCCCTCGGCACCATCGAGGGCACCACGTCCGTCACGCCCGGCTACGGGATGAAGCTGGAGATCAGCGGCAACGACGGCACGATCGTGTGGGAGAACGGCGCCATCATCGCCTGGGACATCCCCGGCGAGCAGGGCGCCGAGGTCGAGGCTGAGTCGGGCGGGAAGGGCACCGCTGCCGACCCGACGGCGGGTCTGGCCATCGGCGGCCACGTCGCCCATATCCGCGATCTCTGCGGGGCGATCCGTGAGAATCGCGAGCCCGAGATTCCCGGCTCCGAGGCGCGGAAGGCCGTCGAGCTGATCAAGGCCATCTACCTGTCGAGTCGGATGAACGGCGACACGGTCGAGCTTCCGCTCCAATACGACGATGACGGCCCCGGCATCTACCCGAGCCTCGGCCAGGCTGACTGGTAGCGTTCCTTGTGGTTGGTTTGCTGTAGGGCGGGGCTTTACGCCCCGCCGCGCCTGCGGATAACCGAAAGGCGGGCCGGATTCGTGAGGACGCGCAAGCGCGACCTCACGGATGCGGCCCCTCCGAAGAGCAACGACTTGACCAGGCCACCTTGGCGGAGGTAGAGCTTTGCGGCTGCATGTTCCCTTAGCGATAACCTTCCTCGTCGGCATGTTCATGCTGGTGCAGTTCTTCGTGCCGCACAAGGTAGGTCAGGATGTCTACGATTCCCTCCTCGCCTGGGCGCGAATCATCGGCGCCTTCGCCATGGTCCTGGGCGTGGGCAGCCTCTTCCAACGCCACGTGGACCGCATCCGCCGGCGCCGGCCGGAGTGGGGCTACAGCGTCGTCACCCTCCTCAGCTTCGCCGTGATGGTCGTCCTCGGCTTCGCGTGGGGCAAGGAGAAGGGCACCCCCTTCGACTGGATGTTCATGAACGTGCAAGTCCCCCTGGACGCCACGATGTTCTCCCTGCTGGCCTTCTTCGTCGCGTCGGCCGCTTACCGTAGCTTCCGCGCGCGCAGCCCCGAGGCGACGCTGATGCTGCTGGCTGCGCTGGTGGTCATGCTCGGACGCGTGCCCTTCGGCGAGCATGTGTATCACAAGCTGCCGTCCATGACGGAGTGGATCATGGGCGTGCCGGCGGTAGCGGCCAAGCGCGGGATCATCTTCGGCGCCGCTCTGGGTGCCCTCGCCACGTCGTACCGGATCATCGTCGGCCTCGAACGCTCGCACCTGGGTGGTGAGAGCGGCCACTGACGCCCGCGCGTCCGTGCCTCCGGCCATGTGGAACCGCCTCGCCCGTGTTGATCGCCGCTGGATATTCCTGACCATCCTGATCGTGGTGGCCGCGCCCTTCATCTTCGGGTGGTACTCGGGCGTGGGGGCGATCTCGCCGACCACCCAGGCCATCTTCGATTTCATCGATAAGCTCCCGGCGGGCACGCCGGTCATGATCGCCTTCGACTACGGCCCGGCCAGCATGGCCGAGCTTCACCCGATGGCCATGGGTCTCGCGCGGCACATCCTCACCAAGAAGCTGCGGCTGATCGGCGTTTCCCTCGACCCGCAGGGCGCCAATCTCGGCGAAGACGCCCTCGAGAAGGTCGCCAAGGCGCTGAAGGCCGATAAGGGTCGCGACTGGGTCAACCTCGGGTACAAGCCGGGCTACCTCTCCGTCATGGGCGGCCTGGGCACCAACATCCTCAAGGTGTTCCCCACAGATTACAGCGGTGCGCCCCTCGCCAAGCAGCCGGTCATGGCGGGCGTCAAGACCTACAGCGACATCGGCTTCGTCATCGATCTGGCCTCAAGCAACAGCCCCAGCGACTGGATCGCCGTCGCCCACGGCAGGTACAAGGCCAACGTCGCCGTCGGCGTCACCGCGGTCATGGCTGTTGACTACTATCCCTATCTGCAAAGCAAGCAGATCGTCGGGCTGCTCAACGGCCTGAAGGGCGCCGCCGAGTATGAGAGCTTGGTCCACCAACTCGGGATGGCCAGCTTGGGCATGACCAGCCAGTCCATCGCCCACGTGGTCATCATCCTCTTTGTCGTGCTGGGCAACGTCGGCTACTTCGCCGCGCGCAGGAGGCGAGGCTAACGATGCCCGGGGCCTCCACCGCTGCGTACGCTCTGCCGCCGTTATGGGACATAATCGGGATATGGCTGGCCGCGCTTCTCACGCTGGCCATCTTCAGCTTCCTATATAACGACAACCCGTTCTACAAACTCGCCGAGCATATCTTCGTCGGCGTGTCGGCGGCGTACGGCGTCATCATCGTCTACTATGAATCCGTCCTCGGGGACATGGTCTACCCGCTGTTCAGACCGTGGAAGGTGGACCTCGATGGGCCGAAGTACTGGACCCTAGTGCCGGTGTTGCTCGGCGTTCTCATCCTCGCGCGGTTCGTGCGTAGGTACGACTGGCTCTCGCGATGGCCGATCGGGTTCATCATGGGGCTGTATTCGGGCATGGCCGCGCCGCTCATCGTGCAGACGGCGATCCTCCCGCAGCTGGCCGCAAGTCTCCAGCCTCTGTGGGCCGTCAAGGCGAATCAGGCGCTCGCCACCACCGTGTGGGTAAGCTTCAGCAACATCCTCCTCGCCGGCGGGCTGCTCTGCGTTCTCAGTTACTTCTACTTCTCCCTCGAGCACAAGGGCCTGCTCAAGGTCACATCGCGGACCGGTGTGTGGTTCCTTATGGTTGCCTTCGGCGCGGGCTTCGGCAACACCGTTATGGCACGCATTTCACTGCTCATTGGCCGCATCGAGTTTCTAAGGTATGACTGGTGGCCCACGGTGATTCCCCTGTTCAAGGCAGCCGTCCATGCCCTGACGGGACACATGTGAGGGACACGCCATGAGAACAATGAAATCAAGTTGGATCTGGGGACTGAGTCTGGTCCTCGTGGGAGTCGGCTTCCTCCTCAACGCACTTGGCATTCCCGGCGTGCATGATGTCGTGATCAAGTGGTGGCCGGCGATTCTTGTCCTGATCGGGATCGGCGAGCTGATCGGCGGCAACGTCCTCGGCGCGGCGACCTGGCTCATCGTCGGAGTTGTTATCGGGGTTGTCACCACTGGTCTCGTCACCTACTCCGGCGACATCTGGCAAATAATCTGGCCGATCGTGCTCATCTTGCTGGGACTGCGCCTCCTTGTGCGTCCGTTCAAGAGCAAGCGGGCCGGGCATTTTCATCACCACGCTTCCGCGCATACTTTCGCTGGCACCTCGGCCGTGTTCAACGGAACAGAAGAGAGAATCGACTCGCAGGATTTCAAGGGCTCGTCTGTCAGAGCGGTTTTCGGCGGCGCCAAGATTGATCTGAGGGACGCGAAGATCGCACCAGAGGGTGCGGTGATTGAGGTGTCGGCGGTTTTCGGCGGGATCGAAATCCTCGTCCCCAAGCGAACGCCGGTGATCATGGACATCTCTTCAGTCCTCGGTGGCCATGAGGATAAGCGCCCGCGCGAGGAGATTGATGAGACGCTGCCGACCCTAACGGTCCGCGGCGAGGCAGTGTTCGGCGGCGTGGAGATCAAGGACTAGTCACTGTTCTGTCCCAGTGCATGGAACCTTCCCCGGTGGGCGGACGTTCAACTATTTACGCTTGCACACAAAGTCCGTTTGCGCGAGCGCCCCAGTTGTGATATGCTGACGGCGCAAAACAGGCCCAAGGATTGACATTAGTGACGATAAGGAGCGAACCGTATGCCGACCGATAAGAAGCGCATTCTCGTCGTTGAGGATAACCCGGACGACGCCAAGATCATGGTAGCCGTCCTCGATTCAGAGGGCTACGAGACCAGGCATGTACCGACTGGCTCGCAGTGCCTGCAGGTGTTTGACGAGGTGGCGCCAGACCTGCTCGTCCTCGACATACTCTTGCCTGAGGGGCCGGACGGCTTCGATGTGTGCCGGCAGATCCGCGCCAAGAGCGACATACCCATCATCATCGTCACCGCCAGGGATGAGGAAGTCGACGCCGTCGTCGGGCTCGAACTCGGCGCGGACGACTACATCATCAAGCCCTTCCGGCCGCGCGAATTTGTGGCGCGGGTGCGTGCGATGCTTCGCCGCGCCGTGTTCACCGAAAAGGCTGCGGCACAGAAGAAGCACCTCACCTATCCCGGCCTCGAGATCGACCTGCCGACCCGCACCGCGAAGGTGCTCGGCGACGAGGTCCATCTTACGCCCAAGGAATTCGATCTTCTCTTCAAGCTCACGAGCAATCCGCGGCGGGTCTTTACGCGCGAGGAGCTTATCGAGCAGGTGTGGGGTTACAGCACTCCCGGCGGCGACCTCCGCACGGTGGACACTCACATCAAGCGCCTGCGCAAGAAGCTTCAGGAAGGCCGCGACGTGGCCTGGTCCCTCAGCACCGTCTGGGGCGTCGGCTACCGCTTCGACATCGGCGGGTAAGACCTGCCTGGTCGATACCTGGAAAGCACATCAGACAGCCGCCCTTAGGGGCGGCTGTCTTGTTCTCAGGAGCCACTCCGGCGTAAGGCTGTCTCGTCGCGCTTTCTGGTATAATGACCAGTGCGGGTACGCCGACAAATGATCCCGCGGGCGAGGAGTGACGAGCGTGCCCGAACACGACGGCGTTGTGGATTACTTGAGCGTTGCAGAGATGCGCCTCGCCGACGCGAGGGAACTCCTGGCCCCGCCAACGGTGGACTCGGGGGATCCAAACGCGCCGACGCGGCACTTGCGCGCGGCCATGTACTTGGCCGGCTACGCGCTGGAGTGCACGTTGAAAGCTTATATCGTGACCAGCGAGGGGGCTCGGGGGTTCTTTGAGGTGGTCGCTAAGTACAAAGAGAGCGCGGACCTGTGGAAAAAGGTCGCGGCCGACGCCCATGATGTGAAGCTCCTCCTGGCGGCCTCCAGACTGCCCGCTGACCCTACCGTTTGGGACGAGCCGCGCAGAAGGCTCTGGGGGCAGTGCGAGTGGTGGAATGTGGCGATCAGGTACCATCCCAAGCCCCACACTGATGTCTCCTCGGCCCGGGGCCTAGTCGCCGTGCTAGAGGAGATGTGCCAGTTCATCAACGACGAAAGACGGAAGCGGTCAAACTGAAGGGTGGAGGCGCGACCCCCAATGGGCGGAGTTGTGGAAACTGCGCTGGCCGAGAGGGTCAGGGAAGCCATCCTGAGGGTGGTACCCGGAGCCCAGATCGATACCGAGATGGACTACTTCGACCGGGTGTCGGTAGTAGTGGTGTCGAACGATTTCGATGACATGCCTCAGGAAGAGAGGCAGGAGAACCTTTGGGAGGCGCTCAAGGCGGCACTCGGCGACGAGGCCCTGGGCGTCGGCATAGTGCTTGCCTATAGCTGGAAGGAACTCCACTGACGTTACGGTGGACCCATCCGACGCGACTGGCAGGACGTTGGACGAGTTCGGGAAGCCTTGAGGGGTGCGCTAGAGCATGTGGGGCAGAGGCAAACGGGGCGACTCAGAATCGGCGAGGAGCCGGGGTAAGGCGTTACGTGCCCTGGAGCGAGGCAATGCCACGGCGGCGGCCCCCGCTCTGGGCGAGCACCTCGGGAAGTACCCCGACGACCTTGAAGCGCGCCTAAACTACGGCGTGGCTCTTTACGCCCTCGGTCAGTACAGCGATGCCCTCGATCAATTCGAGCGCGTGGTCGCTGATAAGCCTGACATGCCCCAGGCCTGGCTGAATCTCGCGGCGGCGTGTAACCAGCTCGGGTTCCTGAAGCGAGCGGAAGAGGCCCTGGTCAAGGCCACGGAACTTGCTCCAGGCCGGCGCGATCTTCACTATAATCTGGCTCTCCTGCGCCTCAAGCAGGGGCGCATGATGGAAGCCATGGCCGAGGCTGAGACGGAGCTGTCCCATCACCCCAGACACCCGGCGGCCCGGGCGCTGGTCGGTACGCTTGAACAACAATTGCTGCCCCGAGGGTAGCGACGGAGGCAGGCCAGGTGAGCCTCTCCTTAGACAAGGGCTCGAAACGCGGGCACGGGCAGGAAAGCGCGGTCACCAACGGCGAGTTGGCCCTCTTCTGCCGGCAGTTCGGCAGCCTCATGCACGCCAAGGTGAATCTCCTCGACATCCTCAAAGCCCTGCGCGAGCAGAGCGACAATCCGATGATGCGCGAGATCGTCGATTCCGTGCGCGAGGACGTCGAGATGGGCCGCACCATGGCCACCGCCTTCGGTCGCTACCCCACCATCTTCTCGCCCTTCTTCATCAGCATGGTCCGCCAGGGCGAACTCGAGGGCGAGCTTGACCGCATCTTCAACGACCTCGCCGACCACTATGAGACGCGGCTGGGGCCGAAGGTCGACTCGTCCAAGCGGCGCGATCAGAGCGGCGTCTTCGACCTCGAGGGCCTGGCCTCGACCTTCCTGTGGCTCTTCTCCTGGATCTTCGCCCTCACCGCCGTCTGCCTTCTTGCCGCGGCGCTGACCTGGTATGGCACGGACTACTATCGTGCGCTTCCGGGCGAGCCGCTGCCGAACATTATGATCGTAGTCGCAGTCATACTGCTGTTGGGAGTTCTCGCCATCGCGGCCGGGCGCAAGCGTTAGTCGAAGCCTTATCGCATGCTGCTTGCTTCGCGGCTGCCGGCCGGTTCGTTCAAACATGTTGTCTGGACCATTGACGCTACCACGCAAGACAGCCGTCTGTATGTGGACAGCGCATTGGTGGCGGAAAATACTGCCATGACCATCAATCCCGCCATGCTGGGAAACACCTTCAACAACTGGATCGGACGCTCGCAATTCAGCGGCGACAATTATCTCAACGCCAGCATCAGTGATTTTCGAATCTACAACGGCGCACTAAATCCTTTGCAAATCGCCGTTGACTTTTGTGCCGGGCCGGATCAAGTCGTTACGGATCCCGGCGCGCTTCAATCCATCAATTTACAGGTCGCTTCAACGATGGCTCTGGGCGGAACGCAAACGGCGGGCGTCGTTGGCAACTTTGTCTATGTCACCAATGTGAATCTGTTGCTCGTGTCGGGCGTCAATTTCAGTTCCAGCGACACCAATGTTGTTACCGTAAGCTCTTCGGGTCGCATCACGGCGATTGGAAGCGGCTTGGCCATGGTGACCGCCAGTTACGAAGGCGTTAACGGCACTCAATCAATTCAAGTGTCTGCGTCACCGCAAACGCTCGCGCACCAATATAGTTTTACGGCGGACGCCAGTGACTCGGTGGGCGGCACGGCTTGGAACGGCACACTGCCGAATGGCGGCACCTTTGCCAACGGCCAACTGACCCTGGCTTCAAGCAGTTCGCAATATGTGCAACTACCGGCGGGAATCCTCAGCAACTACACTGCGGTGACCATTGAGGCGTGGGTCACTTTCCCGGATCAA
>PMZA01000531.1 GCA_003170595.1 Armatimonadota bacterium | reverse complement strand
TAGCGTCTATGGGGGCAGGTCACTACCTCGCAACCGAAGATGAGTTTGAACTCCTGCCGCTGACGCAACGACAGGTTGCGTCAGCCATCAGAGAGCATCCCTCGGTCGTGTCTCGTGCGATACGTGGCAAGACGATCGGGACACCAGTTGGCTCGCTCTTTCTTCAAGCTCTATGCCAACACACGGGCCAGCTAGTCGGGCGCCTGGCGGCTGCATACCCAGAGGCGACCGACCGCGAGATCTCAACAGTGCTTCTTGACAAGTATGGCCTCTCAGTCGCCAGGCGCACAGTCAACTACCATCGCTGTCATCGGACGTCGGAACTGCTCTTGACCAGCCCCTGATCTTGCCCCCTGCAACAGGTCCAGGTTGAATGTCATTATAGGGACCCTGTGCCTGCCCCCGTCTATGATCCACCTGCGATGAGAGTCAGCACACTAAGCTGGGCTCAGCCGGCAGTCCCTGGAGGGGGCCCGAGTGCCCCCTCCAGGGGGCGCCGTAAGCCTCCGGCGTCATGTTCCCCAGCGAGCTGTGGGGACGCTCCTGGTTGCAGTCCCTTCGCCATTCTTCTAGGCACTCCTGAGCATCTGCCACCGAGAGGAGCCAGTGCTCGTATAGGCACTCCTGCCGGAACGGGCTGCTGAAGAAGTCCAGGCGGTCGTTTGCCCACGGGCTGCCCGGCACGATGAATAGAGCCCCCACGCCTATCCGCTCTATCCAAGTTCGCAACACCTTTGCCGTGAGCTCCGGTCCATTGCCCGGCCAGAGATGCCCCGACGTTACCGGCGTCACGAACAGGTCCGACACCTGGTATAGCACGCGCTCGCTCTTCCGCCGCCTCGCCACGTGGATCGACAGGCAGTCCGCGCGTGCTCGTCCATGATGCTGCAAGCGGAAGGCTTGCACGTCGCAAGTTCCGCCCACCGTCAGATCGTAGCTCCACGCGTAGTTCCTGTGGGCAGGTCCGGTTCAGACCGGAACCGGCGCCTGGGCGTGGACGCACCCAGCGGGCTCCGGTACACTGCCCATAGAAGGCCGCGGGCGAGTGGTAGAGCAGGCATCCGTGCAGAGAGCAAGAGCGCACACATAAGGGAGCTTACGGCGATAGTCCTTCAGCCTAGAGCCCGAAGGCGAGCCCTGCGCAGCGGGGCCGCCATCGGGCTCTAGATGAGTGCAGAAGAGGTGGCGAGACCAGGTCCCCTCAACCACCCTAGGGCGTAGGACTGCGCGACACCACGGCCTGCGCCACAGCATTGGTCAACAAATCCGCCGGAAAGGATGCGGCACTGGCAAGGAGAGGCGGGCTGTATGATGCTGGGATGAGGAAGGCCTCGAGTTGTGTCGCATATTGGTCGATCCCTCCTGTCACAACATCACAAGCCCAGGAGCCGTCGGGTGCAATTGTGGTTGTAGGCGTAGCGAAATATGGCTTAGTCCACCAGCCGTCGTCGACCGATATGTAAATTGCGATCCGAAAATCAGCGGCCTTGGCAATATGCCGCACGACCCCGCGCAACTGGTCGTTGCTACCATACGCCGGAACCGAAGTGAACTCGACTACTGGCGTGCCCGGACTAGTGTCGAGCGTGCCGCCGCCACCTCCCGCGCACCCTGTGAATGCCACTACCGCCCACAGGCAGATTCCCGACGCTATCGTCATGTGCACTATCCACGCCGAAGTCTTCATCGTCAACTCCTCCCGAGTATATGGTCATTACGCACATGTGCACACCATAGAATCGGCAATTAGATGGGCACAATACCATCGCAGTGAATACTCCAAGCCCCCGGTGTACGCCCCCCACAGCGTTCGCCCTATCGATGCCGATAACCCCTTTACTCGTCCGCTCTTCCCACGAAGGCCGTGCAATTCGTGGCCGCAGCATCTCGCCTCGCGCCCCCCCCCCGTGCCAAGGTCAGCAGCGGGTTCGAGACAGGTCCTCGCGTCATTTCTGAAGACGACTCCGGTCGTGCAACTGATGGGGGGCTCCGCCGACACACCCTGCGCTTGTCCCCACTTCATCCGTGGTAAGAACCGCCTCAGGTCATTGCACCTCCTATGTCAGTCCTTCCTGTGGACCCGTGCGTGCCTGATCTCGCCCCCGCTCTTCGCTACGACATCGAAGTCTTCCCCTACGCCCACTGGGCCTTCTCCGGTTTGGTAGGCGAGCCGCCAGGTGCCGTCCTGTTCCACGGTCGATTCCCCCTGCACCCAGGGCGTGCCGTCCTTGGTGATAACGGTGCACGCTACCTTCTGTCCAGGTCTGCCAGTACCGCTGGCAGTGTGCCGCAGCCCATGCACCGCCTCTCCCTCAGCCGGCGACTGCACGGCGAAGCCTTCGCTGCTTCCGCTACTGACTGGTCGTTGGGTTCGGGCGGCCGGCGCGTGGTCGCCCCAGCCCGCTCCATGTTCTGTGGGCGGCAGCACGGTGATCGGCACCTCCACTTCCTTTGTGGCGCCCTGCTCGGAACGGAGTGTCACCATGAGCCTGTCGGCGCCGCCACGTGGGTAGTCCTCCGGAGCAGCGAGTAGTCGAGTGTTCTGCCCCGCGCCGCCGGCCCCGTATGCTTTGAGCACGCAGGCGCCCTTGACGCGAAGTCCGAACTCGTGGATGCGCTGGCCCTGGCCATCGACGGCATCAACCGGCTCGTCGATCATGGCTCCGTTCTCGTCGCCAGCCCGGACGGTTACCTCATGAATCTCCCGGACCGCGATGGTCTCGCCCGCTTGCCGGCCCGGAGCTGCTGCTTCTTCCGCACTCGAAGAGTCCGGGGTGGCCGGCTCAGACGGCTGTGTGGCGGACGGTTCGACAGAGGGCGGGCTACCGGGCGCTTCCGAGGGGATAACCCGACAGCCCGTGCACATGCCTATCACTACTGCTGCCATGACAACTTGGCGAATACTCATTGCCAGACACCTCCCGGTGCAGACTTCCGATTCTAGATCTGGAGCCCACGGTATCTGGCNNTCGCGTTTCTTCCGATGCCGCCCGATATGGGTGCCTCCGTTAGTAGGGGCACGGTCGGATGGGCACTACGGAGGAAGGCCCAGATCCGATGCCTGCCTCCAGACGAGTTAGGGGAGGAGAAGCAGATGCTGGCAGAAATCGTCGTGAGCATCCTTGCAGTCTGTCTAGTGGCGAGCCGGGCCCATCTGATCTCGGTGATTCGGTCCGCTGTAGCAGTCTTGGTCGCGGCCATCCGGCCAGCCGTCGGCGTGGTCTGGCCAGTCGGCATGCGGGTGTGCTCGGATCTTTGGTGTCACCTAAGAGAGAGCGGACGCCGTCTGTGGAAGAACGAGGCCTTCATCGGCGCGGCGATCGCTGTCGTGGCAGCGGTGATGCTGGCCGCAAACTGGCTTCTTCTCCGGCTCGCCGTCTCTGTGGTTATTCCGGGCGAGCTCAAGCCTTTCATTGTGCCCTTGCTGCACGGAGCAACTCTCGAACTCCCGGGCGCGGAATTGCTGGCTGCGGTCATCCAGGCGGCGGAAACGGCAGCCGGAATCCTATTCGTGCACAAGTCGATCCCTTGGAAAGCGGCCCTCCCCCTCTTGGCGACATTCGCCCTGATCGAGGGCGGCCTGGCGGTCAGTTGGCAGGTCAGCACGTACGTCGCACAGTACGGTCTCCTGCCGGCGTTCGTGTTGCCCGGCGTCGGCGTCATGGGGCTGCTCGGGCTATGTTTGCCGGTTGTGGCCGCAGGCAGCGCGGGCTACGCCTTCGAGAACCTGCTCATTGATCTGGGACGTCTGCTCATGGTCACAACCGCCCTGCTGCTTGTTGCGGCGGCAGCTCTACTGGTTCCGACAGTGATAGCGGCGGGCCTTGCGGTTGCGTTGGTTGTCCTGGGGATCGCTCTCCTCTGCCTGCATATTGTGGATCTGCTCGTTAGCCTCACGGTCCGCCTGTGGGGGGCTCTCAATGAGCATACCGCCGGTGCATGCAAGTCGCTCGGCGAACTGATGGTCAGGGCCACGGCATGGTTCAGGCGGCGCCGGGAAGGCCGTCGCCGGTATGGAATCGACACTGAGAGGTGACCGTGATGAGACATCAACTGCTGGTAGTGCTCGGACTCAGTACTGCGATGGCAGTAGTCGGCTGCACCCAAGCTACCAATGGCCTCGACCGATACCACCCACCCCCCACCGTGGCGCACCATGCCAGCGTCGTCTCTCTCATCGACTTTAGCTGGAGCAACGGACCGAAGGGCATCGATGTTGGGAAGGGGGTCTCGAAGGGAATCCCCCGCGAGTTGAACCGCGGCAGCGCTTTCTGGGTCCTGCGCGTAGATGCTCACTCAGGTACGGACCAGAACATGCTCGTGCCGAACCTCATACCTCAGGGCAAGCTCGATGGTCAGCTGGATCTGGAGCTAATGCGCGCGCGCAGAGACATAGCTGCGATGCTCGATCGGGTGCCGTCCGAGCCCACCTCTGACGCGGGCACCGACTACGGCGAAGCGCTGAACAAATCCGCCGAACTGCTGGGCACTGTCGATGCAGGCACGCCGAGAATTGTTGTGATAGTGGGCGACCTCAGCGATCAGCCGCCGGCAAGATTGACCCAGTACGCAGCCCCTTTCCCCAAAGGCACGCGGGCCATCCTTATTCCCATAGTGAACGACGTGAACACCTACCGAGCATCAGTCGCCAACATGAAGGACATGTTGGGCCGGAGAGGAATTAGTAATGTAACGGTCATTGATGCGGCGAATCTTCAGGCGCCGGGCTTCGACGTACTGGGGGACAGTTCGCGATGAGAGGGGTATCCGCCCGACTACTGGTGGCCCTCTGGCTGGGCCTGGTGTTCTGCTGCTGCGTCGCCAGGGCAGGGCTCATACTTGTTGTCATGCCCGACGAGCGAGCCTGCGATCGCGCCGAGGCACCCTTCGTCGAGTCGACGTTGGCCCCGCTCATCGCGAGATCGCCCGAGCAAGATGTTCCCGAGTTCCGGGCGAAGTGCCTGTCGCAGCAGGCCTTGGCCACGATGCTCTCTCGGTACAAGCAGGAATACGGGCACTCACTCGTCGATCAGGTGGTCTTCCTCGACTGGCCCACGGCTCACGAACGGCTCGACGATCTCATATCGAGGGCTCGCCAAACCGGCGATGTGATGCTGGTCACCATGCCCTCGTCCTGGGTCACCAGTCAGGCTGCTCGTGGGATGCTGCTGAGCCTCGAGTCGCGCGTGGCCGTGCAGACGTTGCCGGTCGTTGAAGGCATGTACCGCTGGCGGGGCCATCTGTGGGCGGCCCCCTACCTGGTAGATCTCCAAACCTTCGTTGTTCGTAAGGACCTCTTTGGGGCGGGGGAGCTATCGGGCACGCTGGAGGAGTTCAAGGCCGCCGCGCGAAGGGTCAAGGGCTTGGGACTGTTGCCATGCGAGGTGCCAGTGGGTCCTAGTGCGTCTTGGCTCCGAATCCAGACGCTGTTCGTGCTGGCAAAGGCTGCCGGCCTCCCTGGCGACCTGCTCGAAGTAAAGTGGCGCCTGGGTCTGGTCCCTAAGTCCCAGCTCTCCAGCCCGGAAGTAATGCAGGCTGCCATGAAGACCTCGGCTCTGATGAGGGAGGGCCTGCTTGGGGTGGCGGATAGCCTAGAGAGTGCGGCTGCCGACCTCGACCGAGGTCGTTGCGCCGCTGCCTTCCTCTCAACGACTTCCCTCGCCCACATGAGCAGACCCGAGCGTTTCGCCGTGGTGACTCCGCCACGTCTCGTCGACGACCAGCGCATCAAGCCAGTCGCCTTCATCGGGGGCGACGGCCTCGCGATAGTCGCCGGCGCTACGTCACTGCCTGACGACGTGGCGAGAGCACAGATCGCCTTGGCATGGTTCCTCGAGCCTGAGAACTGGTTGCTCCGGGCCAATGCGATCGGGCACCTCCCTGCCGACCACGAGCTGATGAAGCGGACCCGATTCTGGCCCATGGTATCGTCCATCCTCCAGTCCGGGCGGTACGCAACCTATCCGGCACTCCCCATCTGGGCAACTGACATGGAGGCCTCTCTCGTGGACGCTGACTTCCGCTCGCTGTGGGTCGAAATAGCCAGCGGCGGCCCGGCGAATGAGGGAGTGATCAGGGACCGGCTAGAGGCAATGGATGCCAAGGTTGAGCACGCGGTCACCAGAGAGCAGTGGGCGACCTTCGGCCTGAACGCGCTAAGGGTTGGTCTTGTACCTGCTCTGTTCAGCCTTGCGATTCTCTTGCTTGTCATCGCCTTGCAGAGATACCGCATTGCGCTCCTGCGAGAGCAGCTTCGCCGGCGAGACGTCCTCGCCGAGTATATCGAAGTTCTGGACTCGATGGCAGCGCTACCGGCGACTGAGGCCGAGCCCCTGGAGGAACTCGAGGGTCTCTTACGGCCTGAGTTAGCGAACGGGCCGGCGGAGGAAGTCGAGGAGGTCGAGGGCATGGGAAGGGCTTCACGCGAGCGTTACCGGCGGTGGCGTGAGCTCAGGCAGAAAGGGGGGCACTATGGCTCGCCCGACTGACCACCCAAACGTCGGTGAGTCTGCGTACGACGGCTCTGGAGCGAGAGTCCGGTCGCAGAGAGGACAGAAACGCAGAGACGAGCTGCGAGCGATAGATCGTTCGCGTGAGATCGAGGACTTCAGTATCCATATCACCTTCGTTGCGCCTAGCCCTGCAGTTGGGGTTGCCGTGTGCTGTAAAGACAGTGTAGTGGAACTCTCTCACCGCATGCAGAAAATCGTGTTCCTGCAGGCGGTTGGGATTGCGCTGCGCTACCCGAACCAGTTTCGGCTCTACTGTCGGGCCGAGGGCGTCCTCGGGGGGTTTGAGCCATGCGCCACTCCTTCGTCGCTCGATCCGGCGGAGCTACCCGGCATGCTGGAAGAGTATGAGCAATACAAGGCTCATCAACTTGCGCGGGCGCGGGCGTTAGTGGGCGAGGTCCAAGGCGAGGATGGGAACGGCCCAGGCGGCGGCCAGAACCCAGGTATGGGCGTTATCAACCTCTCCCCGTTGGGCCAGCCAGACGACGAAGGAGTCAAGGACGCCATTGAGGGCCTTATGAAGGCCTTTACAGGCCCGTTGCGCAAAGCATTCACCGCGGATGAAACCCCTGGGTGTTACCCCCGGCGGCATGGTTCGTTGTTTGTTGGAAGCAGGCAGGCACATAGGCGCGCTCCGGGCTTCGGTGTTCACTATGTGCAGATGACCTTCCGTCCTTGGGAGTTGAAGAACCGCGTCATCCTCCATACGCTCCGTATGCCGGATGATCACTGTGGCGACGGGGAGGAACTGAATAGTAACGAGGAGGAGCCTGCACTGTCCTACCTTCAAGTCGAGTGCCTCAAGACGCAACTCCGAGGCTACCTGCGCGCAGAGCCGACGCCCGAGGAGCCAACGCCGTACCAGATTGTTAGTGATGCTGCGCGGGCGTACCTCTCATTCCCGGTATCCGCGCGGCTGGGACATATATACGCGTGCGCGAGGAATGCCCTACCGGGTGTAGTACCTTCTCGTGACGTGGAGCTCGCCGATGAGACGTTCACCGAGTACTGCTGGTACTTCGCGGACCAACTGGACCAGGCGCGCATCCGCTGGGCCGTGGGTCTGGAGGAAGTCTACACCTCGGCCGACTTCCTGCCCGCTTACGCGAGCGCCATGTGCGAACTCCGGCTCTGGAAGTTGGCCATCAAAGCCGCGGACCGCGCAGGCATATGGAGGTGACGCGGCCTTTCATGGATATAGAATGCAGGGCGGCCGAGGGTTCCGTGCCTGCGATCCTCTGCAAACCGCCTGAGGATTGTGCTCCAACTGTAGCCGGGCCCATGGATCTGCCGGGTCCACTTTTCGGCGTGAGGAGGCGAGTAGGAGCTTGACGACGTCTGCCGGACAGGGGGCATCACCTGAGAGATGATACATGCCAGATATTGGATCATGCCATCGATGTTGGCCATTGCCGGGCTGATCGTTGCAGCCTGCCTTACGTCGGTCTGCTGTCTTACAGGGAAAGCGGCTACCGGCGCACCCGCGGCCCAGTCCTTCCGCTGGTGGAAGGATGCACTGACGGGATCCAGGCTCATCGCTGCAAGCCTAGCAGGCTTCGATCCCAACCCACGCTTCTACCAGGAACCCACAGATGAGCAGCTGCGGACAGCGTTAGCCAAGACGCGGGCGCTGTTTGACGGCTTGGTCTTCTATGGAACGTCCACCTACACGCTCCGCGTCTTGGCAGAGGCGCGCCGGCAAGCCTTCCGAACGGTCGTCCTCGGTGCCTGGAACCCTCGTGATGAGAAGGAGCTTGCGCTAGCCTGCGAAGCAGCTAAGCAGTTCCCCGAGATGGCTTGCCTGGTAGTTCTGGGCAATGAAGGCCTTCTTACGAGACGCTATGAAGAAGCGGATCTCGAGAAAGCCGCAGCCTTCGTCCGGCAGGATTGCCCGGGGCTGCCCGTCACGACTACGGAACCTATCGACAGCTACGGAGATGACTTCCTGCTCCGCTTCGGCGATGGGCCGCTGGCCCCGAACGTCCATCCCTGGTTTTCGCACCAGCGAGAACCGCAGGCCGCGGTCAAGTGGGTGTTTGAGAGGGTCCACACTCTCCAGAAGCTGTCGGGCGGCCGATTTGTGTTGGTGAAGGAGACGGGCCTTCCCAGCGGCGGCGACCCCGAAGCCTCGCCCGAGGGCCAGGCGGCCTTCTGGGTGGACCTCTTCAAGGCTCCCCCTCAACCCGGAGTGGCTCTAGCATGCTTCGAAAACGCCGATCTGGAGTGGAAGCAACGGGACTCAGGCCTTGCCGTCGAGTCGCACTGGGGCTTCTGGACCGCTGACGGCATACCCAAACCGGTGGTGGGCGCTCTGACCCAACTGTGGGGCACCAAACCGCCGCAAGCTCCTTAGCACGTCCAATGCTCCCTGGAGAACGATGCACATGGGCAAGTGGCGCTTCGCTATCCTTTGGTCGGTGGGGCTGCTCCTCTGCGTAGCGGCAGGCTGGGCGGAGACCGGCCCTCTTGTAGACTTCATCCGCCGTCAGTTCGACTACACCCACGACGCCTACTGGGTCTACTCGGACTCGGCAATGCCCGAGAACCACTTCGTGGCGCTCGGGCTGATGTCCGCTCCGGGTTCGCCGGATGTGGTGCCCCCCATCCAGGTGGACATGGCATGCCACGACGCACCACAGTCGGGCTACGAGTGCATCCGGAGTGAGCTGCCTCACGGCACCGCTGGCGCATGTCTGCAGCATGGGTTCATGCGTCAAGGCGACCTGAAGCCCCAGTTGAACTGGGGGCAGGCAGCGGCTGCAGATGACCTTAGTGAGGCACACCATCTCACCTTCTATGCACGAGGAGCGCACGGGGGAGAGGAAGTGGAGTTCTTCGTCGGCGGCCTGGGCCGTGATCCTCAGACTCAGGCTCCAAAGCCCGACTGCCCCTACCCCGACATCCCCAAGATCACGACGGGCTTGGTGCAGCTTTCGGATCGGTGGCAAAGGTTCTCACTGGCTCTGCCGCCAACCGTAGCGCGAAGCCGGGTCATTAACGGGTTCGGATGGTGGCAGCGAGCTCGCCCTGATGGCAGCAGCGTGATCTTCATCGACACGATCAGCTATGACTGGGCACGTGCCGATGAGCGGCACCTCCCGCCCTCCTTTGTCACCCAGGACGGCCAGTTGGCGATGGACTGGGCTCAACGGGGCTTCTCGCATACGTACGATGTCGCCTTGGCCATTATCGCAATGCTGGCGATGGGCGACGTCCGGCGTGCTCGCCTCATGGCGGATGCCCTCATCTATGCCCAACAGCACGATCCCGATGGCAATCGGATAGATGGCGGTGTTCGCAACTGCTATAGCGGCGGGGACCTGGTGCTTCCGAGCGGGTGGCTGCCGACGGGCCGAGACGGTGCCGTGCGGCTGGCGGGGTTCTGGGAACCGATGAAGAAGGTGTGGTGGCAGGATAAATACGCCAATGCGGTCTACACGGGGAATGTGGCGTGGGCCGGGATAGCCCTCGTGCACGTCTACCGCGCTACAGGTGTCAAGAAGTACCTCGATGCAGCCATAGGGATGGGAGACTGGATTCTCCATCACGCTGAGTTACGTGATCGGGAGGGCCACCTACAGTCTGGCTACAAGGGGGGCATCTTCTACTGGGAGGGAAAGGAGGAGCCAGTGCCTTGGGTGGCGACAGAGCACAGCATCGACGCCTACGTCCTGTTCACCTTGCTGGCGGGAGCTGATCCGGTCGCCAAGGCGGACTGGCTTGGTGGCGCGGCCCATGCGCGGAGCTTTGTTGGCAGCATGTGGGCAGGCGACCACCTGTGGACGGGCCTGAAGCCCGATGGATCGGCAAACCGCGACTTCGTCCCGGTAGACATCCAGGGGTGGGCATGTCTGGCCTTTGGCCCGGCAGACTTCCCCGGAGCACTCAGTTGGGCTTTGCGGCACTGCTCGGTGGAGCAACTCGACGTCAAGGGACTTGCGTTTCGCGACATGACTGGCCTGGAACCGGACGATCCGGGGCGAGGCGTCTGGCCTGAAGGGACGGCCCAGATGGTCGTTGCCCTTCGTGAGGCCGGCAAGACGGCTGAGGCGGACGCCTACCTCGGTCAACTGCGCGCGTTCCAGCGGACGCTGTTGGCCGAGGGGAAGACTGGGATGACGGCAGCGGTCGGCGAGCGGCTGGTGGCTATCCCCGGTCAACAGGAGTACTTCAGACGTGAGCACATCGGCGCCACATGTTGGTGTCTCTTCGCAGAGAAGGGCATCAACCCGTATTGGTTTGGTGAACACCCACCTGGAGGTGAGGGAAGATGAGGGCCATATCGATTACGGTTGTCGCGTTGCTGCTTGGGGCGGCTAGCCTGTCGGCGAGAGCGGCGGAGCTCCAGCCGCCCACAGACGACCAGGGAAGGTTCTGGCTCTACGGGGAGAGGCAAGATGAGGCAGGTGCCTGGATACCCTATCCGGAGGTGGCCGTTTGGTCGGGATGGATGCCAGAGAACGTCACCGATCTTCTGGACAAGGACCAGACCAGCCTCACGTGTACGGAGCAACCCCGCACCGGCAAGCTCTGCTGGCGGACCGTCCTCAAGAAGTGGGTGGCGCCCTACTGGTGTGGCATAGCATGGTTCACCAAGGACCAAGGAACGCCCTGGAAGGCGCCGGACGACACGTGGCCGGCCTACGACCTGTCGAAAGCCACGAAGCTGGTGTTCTGGGCGCGGGGCGCCGAGGGCGATGAGATGATCCAGGTCAAGATCGGGATACTAAGCGACAAGGGCCGCTATGGCGACCAGAGCGGGTTCCCCATCGCAACTGACTGGCTGAAGCTGACCACCCAATGGAAGGAGTACGAGGTGCCCTTGGGGGACGATGCGGATCGCCTGAAGCGCATCGTCAACCCCTTCACGCTCATCTTGAGCCGCGACTCGCAGATCGACGCTCGTCAGGGCCTTACGATCTATATCGACGACATCTACTACGTCATAGGTCGGTAGGCCTGGCAGGAGTGATGAGTACGAGCGAAGGGCATCGGTGGGGCTCTGCCGCCTGTCGCGGCCCTGCCTCCTTCGGGCGCGGGCCTGAATCAGGGCGCATCTTCGGCCTGCGTCTCTGGACTGGCGGGTCATCTTCCGTCGCCTCTATGGCTAATGGTGCGCCAGTCTATCTAAGCTCAGCGGTCGATCGGTAACGGACGCGGGAAACTGAGGCACGGGCTGCCGGAGCCGGGGATATTCGGCCCGCTGCTAGAGGCGAAGATGCTCGCGCAGCAGCGGCAATTGCGTCACAGCAGGGCGCGGGGGCAGAGAGCTTTGGGCAGCAAGGTGCGGGTGCCTGACATAGTGGATCCCGCCCAGGAGATCGCTGCGGGGGACGTACTGCCCGAACCCCGACCTGTCTTTGTCGGCGCTGATCGAGTCGTTTTCTACGTAGACGGCGACGTTGCAGACCTGCGGACCCACCTCGCGGACCTGGGCGCTAGGAGCCCTGTACCGCAAGGCGTCGGCGCGCAGACCCAAGGTCCGTGACTTGTTGGCACGGAGGAGCGACCGACAGCCACCAGCAGTCGAGCACCCCGCGCCCCCGGATAGCCTATGACCGTGGATGTCACATACCGGACCGGCCAGCACGGTCTCCTGCCGCCACCTTCGGCAGGCTTGCTGTTTGACGTCAACTACTTTTTCCTACAACGACAACAGTTTTTGCCTGT
>PMZA01000413.1 GCA_003170595.1 Armatimonadota bacterium | reverse complement strand
CATGCATAATCCGGGCTAGGCCTGGGTCAGGAGGCTGGTGCCGTCGAGGCAGAAGGCGATGTACGTGACCGTTTGCGTGTGCCCGTCGAGCTGCGCCACCTGACGCGCGCGGCGGGGGTCCCAGACGACAACCCTGAGCCCATTGAGCCCGACGGATTGAGCGAAAAGGCATTGAGACGAGAAGGCGCGCGGACAGTTGAGGCGACCCAGGCCGTCTTCGTCTCGGAAGTGACACAGCTCTCGACCGGTCTCCGTGTCCCAGAAGATGACCAAAGCGTCGCCGGTGTCGGGCAGACCGTTCGTCGGCTTCCAATCCGGGGGAGGCCAGACGACTGCGGCGCAGCGGCCGTCCTGGGACAGCGCGAGGTCGTTGATGGTCTTCGTCGCCGAGTCCTGGAAGCGCCGGACTTCGCGGCCGGTCTGGGCGTCACAGAGCACGGCGGCTACCAGCACGAGGCGTCCGTCGGGTGTCATCGCCGTCGGAGACCGCCACCCGAAGGTCTGGAAACGGCGCAGTGCGCGCGCGGAGGACACGTCCCATCGTACGGTCGTGCCGCGCCAGTCAGTTGCCAGCAGGTCCGCATCACCGCCACACCAGGCCAGACTGCCCACAGGGGTGACGCGCCCGGCCAGGTCCTGCAGCTTCGCACCCGTCTCCGTATCCCATAGTTGTGGCGAGTTCAGGGGCTCGGAACTGCCGCCGTAGATGAACAGGTACCGCCCATCGGGGGAGTAGATGGCATGATCCCTATACTTGAAGGCACCCGTGGGGAACTTGATCTCCCGAAGCAGTCTAGCGCTGGTGATGTCATAGAGGGAGATGCCCGTGGGGTGGAGTTCGGCCAGAGTGCGGGCGTCGGGAGTGACGGCCAGTCCCGCAGGAAGGCCTTCCTGGTGGGGCGAGAAACGAGCCGCGGGTCTGCCGGTGGCGTTGTCCCAGAGCCTGACCGTGTTGTCGTCAACGCTGGTCTCCGTGTAGCGGGCGTCGGCAGAGGCTACGCCAAGCCCCAACTCCGACGACGGACGGTAATCGGCAAAGCTAACCCGCTTGCCGGTTCGCGCATCCCAGACTAGGGCCTCGCCGAGTTCGGCGGCGGTCAGCGCCAACTTCCCGTCCGGCGAGAACGAAGCACTCGTGACCGCCATGGTGAAGCCCGCCAACTTGAGAAGCTCGCGGCCAGTGGCGATGTCGCAGAGCCGAGCAGTATTGTCGACTCCGCCCACCAGCACCGTGTGCCCGTCCGGCGAGAAAGCCAGGGCAAAGAGCATTCGTCCGCCAGCGACGGCGAGCCGGCCCTTCGAGGCGCCCGTGGCGGGATCCCAGAAGTCTACGATGGGATCGGTCTGCTCGGTGAGTTCCGCGGTGGCAGCCAACTGGCCGTCTAGCGAGAACGCTACGGCAGTCACGCGCTGGCATCCGCGGCCCGTGAGGCGGCGGATCTCCTGCCCCGTGCGAACTTCCCAGAGGCGGGCTGAGCCGTCGTTGCTGCCGGTGAGAATCAGCTTGCCGTCGGGGGAGAAGGCGACGGTTGCAACAACATCAGTGTGGCCGGTCTGCACCACGAGCCGTGCTGCCTGGCGCGGCGACGTGTCGGCCGCGAGGGCTGCTGCAAGGAGCACCAGCGTGGCTATCAGACATGACCCGGCCGCGGCGAGCGTTGTTCTCATGGTCCGACAGTGGTCATGCTTCATCGCCACCAACCTCCCGCGTCTAGTACACGGCGAAGTCCGCTTCGAGGTTCTCCTGCCGCGAGGTCGGCCGTTGCCGCCCGTGGGTGAGCGTCTCGACCATCTTGGCCACGAAGGAGCGCAGCTCCGACACGGTCACCACGCCGTCGTGATCGGCATCGGCGGCCTTTGCTTTGAGTCCGCTCAACACCGAAGAGGTAAAGACCCCGTTTCCCCACTCGCCGGACTCCAGAGCGTATTCCGCGCCTCCGGCGGCCGATATGACGTGGGCGCCCGTGCCTCGCCGCACGTCCACGAACAGATCGCTCACCAGCTCCAGCGAGTGGCTCAGGCCGACCGGCACCACACCCGCCAGCGTTGCGCGGGCGACCACGCCCGGCCCCAGGGCGGCCTCGTCACCACGCCTCTGGGCGCCCGGCCCTGTCAGCGGCACGAGCGGGGCCGCCGCGTCGTCTTTGTCCACCTCACCCGCGTGGCAGGTATCGATGAGCATGAGCTTCCGCCGCGCCCGAAGGCCGTCAAGCAGGGCGTCCATGTCCTCATAAGAGAGCCCTCCCCTGGCCGGGTCGGCGAAGTCCATGTCCCAGGTGCCGAAGTAGTAGTCCAACTGCTTATCCAGCAGGCCGTGGCCGGCGAAGAACACGACGACCTCGTCGTCCACGCCCGCCTTGGCCAGGAACTCCTTGGCCGCCGCGATCTTCTCGCGCGTCGCCTCCTCGTCGAGGATCGTCTTGACATAGACGTGGGCGAAGGTGCCAGCGTTGTCCCTGAAGAACGCCGCCACGTCCCTGGCGTCCTTGTCCGAATAGGTCAGGTTGTGCTTCTGGTCGCGATAGTGGGCCACACCGATGGCCAGCACGTAGAGGTCTGGTTGCGCCTGCGCCTCGCAGTTGACGACCACGGTCTCGCGGAGGCTCTCGACGCCGTGCTCGTTGAGCGCCGATATCTGAATCTCGTTGCGGCCCGCCGAGAGGTCGACCTCCAGGTCCTGGGCGTGCTCATGGGTCTTGCGTTCCCTCAGGTCGATGCCCGCCCGGCCGTAGATCGGGACGCCATTCATCCACACGTTGAGCTTCGCGAGCAGGCAGTCCTCGGCGCGCGCCTTCACGCCGAGCTTGACCCGCCTCTCAGGCGTGGAGACCGGGACGGCCGTGGCGTCGACCTCGACCTCGGGCAGCTTCGACCCAGCACCGGCGCGCTCGTCCTCCGACAACCCCGCCTGCCGACGGCGCTTATCGCAGGCCCGGCGGACCGCCGCCACGTACCGCTCATCAATGCAGCCGAAGGCCTCGAGGACCTTGTCCGGCCGATCCAGAGTCAGGTCGAACTGATCGAAGGGCAGGGCCCGCGTTCCGAGGGCGAAGGCCACTTTCCCGAGGGCGCCCTTGGAGGCCCAGTAGAAGCCGGAATCCGGGAGCAGGGTGATGTAGTCCTCGACGCCTACGGCCGCCATGATCGCCATCGGGCCTGGCTTGCCCTCGCGCCAGAGGGCGACTCGTCCGTCGACGTCCAGGGAGGCGACCTGCTTGCCGTCGGCGCTCATGGCCAACTGACACGTGCCGGCGGACGCCTTCCACCGGGCGGTCTGCTTGCCGTCCGCCACCGTCCCCACGACGACCTCGCCGCCGTAGGCCGTCGCAAGGATCGCGCCGTCATCGCTGAGTGCCCCGGCGGTCACCCACCGGGTGAAGTGACCGAAGCCCCCAAAGTCGAAGTGGAGCGTGCCCTGGTACATCCCTGGTATGGCCGCCCGGAACCGCGTCTTCTCTTTGCCGGTTGTCGCGTCCCACACTACGACCGGCACAGCGTCCTTCCATGCCCCACGAGCGTCAACGCCCGCGACGAACTTGCCGTCGCCGCTCATCGCCAGGAAGTCGATGCCAGTCAGGGAGAACAGCTCCTTGCCGGTGGCAACGTCCCAGACCTTGAGGGGCGCGTTCGCTGTGAGAAGGGAACCGAACAGATTCCTGCCGTCCACGCCCGCAAACCCAGCCAGACGGGCGCCGTCGTCAGACACCGCCACAACCTGGACCTTCATCTGGGCCAGCGACGCCGCCACCGGGACATCCTTCCAAGTCAGCATGTCCATCAAATGCAGGGCCCCATCGGGCAAGAAGACCGCCAGCATCTTCCAGTGGGGGCTGAGGACGAAGGGAGAGCCGAAGGCGGCCCGGTGCAGGCCCTGGCTGCGCGGCCCCAGCTTCCCGGTCTGGAGGTCGAAATACACGGTTCCGCGCTGCTTCTCCGGCGCCTCGCCGACCATCTCGACCGACATCATGCCGAGGTAGGTCCCAGCCACGAAGCCGATATCGGTCGTCCCGTAGGGCGAGAACTCCATCCTCCGCACGACCTCGCCGGTCGCTATGCTGCAGACTACGATCTCATCCATGGCGGCGCCCACGAGGAAGCGGCCGTCCCTGGAGAAGCACAGACCGCCGGAGGTCATGCTGACTATCGGCATCCGGCGGCCGAGGTTGCCGCCGGCAAGGTCGTCGCCAAGACCGAGAAGGTCATCGCGGAGCAGGTCTCGACCGGCGACGCTCCGCTCGCGACGGCCACCGACTTCTCCCTGACCCTCGCCTCTTATCGCAGGTCGGTCAACGACCGCTTCGTCCTGCGCGGGGCCTCGAAAGCCCTGCCCGCGGGTTGGCTCAACACCGTCTTTGTCGACTATCTCAAAGCCTCCCGCCCGGTCTCCGCCGAGATGCGCTGGGTCATCCTCGACGGCGACTTCACCGCCCTCGACCGCCATTACCAGTCGCTCCCGGACTACCGCAAGCTCTGGGATTTCCGCAAGCCCGAGTGGCCCTACCGCGTCGTCGGCGATGCCATGTACCTCGGCCCGCCCGAGACCTATCCCTTCTACCGCGCCGCCATGCCCGACCTCGTCACGACGACCATCTGGTTCCTCAACCCGCCCTGGGGCAACTGGGCGGCCGACAGCGATCCGCCCAAGCACCTCCATCCCGACGTCGTCGGCATCGCCCCAGGCTGGCGCCACGAGTTCCCCAACGCCCGCGTCTCGGCGTACACGAACGCGCTCTTCGACGACCGCTCCGACATCTATCGCCTGCATCCCGACTTCGGCATCCGCGACCTCGAGGGCAACCTCATCACCTCGGGCATTGCCAGCGACTCCGGCGGCCGCCCGACGTTCTATTTTCAGATCGACAACCCAGCCTGCCGCGAGTACCTCCTCGACATGCACGCGGGCAAGTTCAAGACCTGGGGCTTCGACTTCTACTACATGGACGGCCCGGGCTTTTCGAGCGAGGTCCCCGACTGGTCGACGCGGCAGGTCGCGCAGGGCTACGACTGGCTCGACTACATGCGCGCCCTCCGCGAGCGTCTCCAGTCGATCAAGCCCGACGCCGCGATCTTCGTCAACGGCGCGAACCTCCCCTACACCGACCTCGGCTACATCGAGTGGCGCGACGAGCAGTGGCAGGCCCTCGCCGGCCCGGGCTGGCGGAAGCTCGCCGTGGACATGCTCCGCACGAAGCTCTCCCAGGAGCCGGGCTTCGTCGTTGTCCCGACTTACGGCAACGTCGCCGCCGACCCGTCCATGGCCGCCTACGATCTCCTGTACGGCTGGTGCGGAAGCCTCTCGGAGGTGGGCCGCCTGCCGTGGATGCGCGAAGCCCTCAACTATCGCGACCTCCGCCTCGTCGAGGACGCCGTCGAGCCGCGCTGGTGGCGCACCGACGTCAACTTCGAGGCCCTCGGCTTCCGCCACGGAACGCAGGCCGTTGTCAGCGTCCTCGATCACGACCCCGCCCCGCGCACGGTCACGATCCACATCGACACGGCGAAGCTCGGCCTCGTCGCCGGCCGCCCCATCACCGCCGAGCTTGCGCTCATGAACGACACGGCGAGCGAACTCAAGCCCGATCCCGCCGACCCGAAGCGCCAGGTCCGCGTCTGGCGCAACACCGAGGCCGTGACGCGCTCGCAGCTTTTCGCGGCGAGGCCCTGCCCGCGCATCCTTGACCTCACCCTCCCGACGCGCCCCATGCTTCTCACCACGGTCAGCCTCTCGCAGCCGGAGGGCGGCGGGAAATGACGGCCGCCTTACCGCTCTGCCTGGCCTTGCTGACCGCAGCCCCGCCCGCGCATGACTCCGGCCCATGGCTGGTCTTCGACATCGCCAAGTCGATCTACGCCCCCGACAACCAGGGCGGCAACTTCGTCATCGCGATCAAGCACGGCGCCACCCGCGAGATCGTCTACCGCGCGGTCTGGGGGGCCGAGTCCGGCGTGTGGCTCCCCCAGGCCGTCAACCTCCGCCGCTTCGCCGGCCAGGCCCTTAAGATCCGCCTGCAGACCATCGCCTCCTATGCCTTCTCCAACGCCTGCTTCCTGTTCTGGGGACGGCCGCGCGTGGTCACCGGCCCGCTCGATGGCTCGACCGCCCCGGCCCTGGTCGCCGATCTCACCGAGCGCTTCCGCCTCGGCCAGGACTGCCGCCGCTACATCTTCGACGCCGAGAAGTCGGGGCCGCTGAAGACCGACCAGTACGATTTCACCGGCGGATACTTCGAGTACGGTCAGGCCGGCCCCTGGGCTGAGCCCGCCCTCTTCGGCCATCCCTTCTGCTACGGCTTCCACAGTTGGGCGGGCTTTGAGTTCGACGTCATCCTCCCCGACGCCCCGCCCGAACCGCCGCCGCCGCCTCCCACTCTGCCCGTCGCTAGTTACCCTTCCGACTTCACGATCTTCACGTGGGACCAGGAGGTCTATCGCGGCGCACCGGGCGGGATGGCCCGCTTCGACCCCGCCACCCTCCGCCTCGAGACGCGCATGAACCGCACCGGCCAGGGGCTCGGCTACGCCTTCGCCGGCTTCGAGGCCTGCGGCGCCGACACCCTCTGGCTACGCGCCGAGTTCGACACCTACCATCCGTGGGCGGCCTACGGTGAGATGGAGAACAATCGCTTCGTGGGGATCGTGCTCGACTATCACACACCGCGCGGCTACGCTCGCCGCGTCTTCCTCCACCACCCGCCCATGCGCCCCGAGCATCCCGACCGCCGCTGCGAGCGTCGCGCCCCGGCGTGGCAGATGGACCTCGCCCGCCCGAGCCGCACGCTGGAGGTGAACTGGGAGCAGGTTCATGACGACCTGCCCCTGGGGAACCTCATCGGCCTCGACCTGCGCAAGTGGGCGCCGCCCGACTGGGACGGCCGCTTCTGGTTCGGCATCGGCGTGCAGGACGCCGGCGACGAAGCGACCTTCGCCGCGACAATCCTCTACCCGCGCCCGATTGCCTCGCCCCGCTGAGAAGCCTTACTTCGCCTGCACGCTCGCCCGCCACGCCTGCAGCTTTTCGTCGAGATCGGGCCCGCCCTCGCGCAGGAAGTCGATGTGCTCCCGCCGCGCGATCCTCTCGAAGTCATCGATCATGGCCTTGTACCCATCGCCCCACACGCTCGGCCCCTGCATGAGCTTCACGTACATGATCGGCAGCCCCGCAAGCTCCACGCGATCCCGAAGCTCCTCCGAGTCGCACTGCCTCACCGCGTGCGCGAAGATCGCCGTCGCCTGGTCGAGGAATTCCTTCGACAGGAACGGCGAGGTCATCGAGTAGCGGATGCCCTCCGGCGGCGCCGCCATCGTGTTCATATGCTTGGCCTTCGTCGCATAGAGCAGCTTCCAGTAGGCCCTCACGTCATCAGCCGCCGTGCCGTAGTAGCCTCCGATGAAGTCGTCCACCAGCGTGTCGACTCGTCGCGACGGATCCCAGAGCAGCTTCGCCATCACCCACGACCTTAGGGGCGCGAACTCGCCCCCGAAGCCCTGGTAGGCCGCCTGCATCATGACGCCGGCGCAGTTGTGCGCGACGTAGAAGTCCACCGTCGGCTGCAGGATGTCCATGTTCGGCATGGGCGCGAGGTAGTGGCTGAAGTTGACGAAGTAGTCCCAGATGTCGATGTTCTTCGTGATCTTCGCCCACCCGATGATGGCGTTCCGGTAGCGCTTGCTCTCGGGCTTCGTGTCGGTGGCGAAGCAGGTGAAGGGATAGCGCCACGAGTGCAGGTCGTTGCACAGTTGGATCGCGACGTTGTGCCGCGGCCTAACGATCTTCGGCGGGTCGATCGTATCGAGGTAGGCGAGTGTGGAGATCATGACCTCCGGCCTCACCTTCTCGACCGCCTCCGCGATCTGGTTCAGGAAGGTGATCAGCGTCCCGGAAGGGCTGCCGTTGGCGTCGTCGATGGCCCTGCAGTTCGGGCAGGTGCAGTGCCCGCCGCCATCGTTGGGCGAGACCGACACGATCTCCGTGTTCGGGTTGTCCTTGAGGATGCGCAGGAGGTTTTCGGTGGCGATGCGGACGACGTCGGGGTTGGTCAGGCATAGCTGTTGAGGGCTGCGCTTGCCCCCGCTCATCATGTAGTACTCCGGGTGCTTAGCGAAGTACTGGTCGGGCGGCACAAGCGTGTTGGAGGTGTGCACGAACAGTCCATCGTAGTCCACGTGTCCGCCCCACTCCTCGGGCACGGCGGCGTTGGGCGCGTTGGTGCGGTTGTGTAGCGACCAGGTGGCGTCGAAGGCGTCGTGGTAGAACGGGTCGCGGATCATCAGCCTCGGCACGTAGCTCCGCGGCACCGGCCCGAACCGGAGGACGCTGCGATGGGGGATCTTGGTGTAGCTCTGCGAGTACCACCGGCAGCCGAAGTCTTCCTCGAGGAGCGCGTAAACGGCATTGATCGCCCCGCGCTTCTTCCCTCCGAGGAGGAAGAGGCGTTGGCCCTCCACTCCGATCGCGTAGCCCTCGTTGCCGAGGTCGGCTCCGGCCTGGGGGACCCTGGCGTCGGTCAGGCGATTGGTCCGCCCGATGCTGATCTCGGTATCCCGCGGCGATGTTGAGTCAGGCACGATGGCGAAGGTTGCGTCGGTCATCTTCCCGAGCCAGAGCGCGAGGTCTTCGGCCGCCTTGTTGTCCTGCGAAGTCGGCTTCGCCGGGATCACGATGACGTAGCTAGTCGCGCCGTCCTTCGCGAGGGTCAACGGACCGGCGGCCGTGCCTGACGGTTTGAGGGTGTTCGACCACGCGGCGGGTGTTGTGGCGCTGTGGCAGACACACGCGGTGGCGACAAGCGCCAGGATGACCAAGGCCGGCTCGCAGGTGTGCATGGGATTTCCTCCGTGACTGGGTCTTTCCGCAGGCGGGACTGCCGCACTACCTTCGCGGCCGTAGCCGCCCCGACCTCCATCCGTAGCCGCTTCCTAACCCCAGAACGCCCGCACCACCCGCTCCCACTCGTCGGCCATGAGCTGGTGGCCACGATAGGTCGGGTGCACGGTGTCCCAGATCCAGTAGTCGGCCGGCGCGCGCTTCTCGGCCTCATCGAAGATGTGCTGGAAGCGGACCAGCGCCGCCCCATGCTTCTGCGCAAGCCTGGCGACGATCTTCTGCCGCGCGACGATGTCCTCGTTCGGACCGTTCTTCTGCGTCAGGAACGGCTCGCAGAGGACCAGCTTGAGCTGCGGGTTCGCCGCCTGGGCCTCGGTGATCAGCCTGTCGTAGACCTGCTCGTAGTGGTCGAGCGGCACGCCTCGGAAGGTGTCATTCACGCCGATGAGGATGCTGAGCACGTCGGGTTTGAGGTCGAGCGCATCCTCTTTCCACCGCTTCTCCAGATCGAGCACGGTATTCCCGCTGACGCCGCGGTTCATGAAGTCGAGCTTGAGTTCGGGGAAGGCCGCCCCCTGCCTGGCGGCGATGATGAAGACATAGCCGTGCCCGAGGATGTGGTTGGGGTCGGTGGTCCGCCCGCGATTGCCGTCGGTGATCGAGTCGCCCTGGAAGAGAATCCGCGCGTTGGGCGTGAAGGCGGGGATGGGCTCAACCGAAGCCACCGCCGCAGAAGCCAGCAGCAGACCGCCGAGTACCAGCAGGACTCCGTGTGCCATGATCTGATCCTCCGAGGGACGCAGGTCCAATCTGAAGCCCAGTATAGCCGCTGCCTGCTCCCGGCGTGCAGGTCACACAGGCTCTGGCCGGAACTCGGCGCCTGAAGCCGCTGCAAACGTCGGCTCCGACCGAAGAACGCGGAGGACCCAACCGTGAGTCATACGCTTGTGCCCATCGTCGCCGCTCTGCTCTTGGTGCCTCTGGCCGCGCTGACCGCCGCCGGGTCGCCATCGAAGTCCATCGACCGTCACGCCCTCGTGATGCGCCACAACATCGCCTGGGATGACCTGAACGGCCAGATCCCCCTGGGCAACGGCGAGTTCTGCTTCAACGCGGACGGCACCGGGCTCCAGACCTTCGGCGGCAACACCATGTCGCACTGGGCCTGGCATTCCTTCCCCCTCCCGGCCGGCTGGACCCCCGACCGCGTTCCCTCGACGGGCACCTTCCAGCACGGCCGCAACCAGGGACCCGATGTCTTTCCGCCCGATACCGCCGCAATCCGCACGTGGATGTTCGACAATCCGCACGCGATGAACCTCGCCCGCCTCCGCCTCTGCCGGGCCAACGGCGCCCCCCTCGACGCATCCCAGATCACCGGCCTCTCGCGCATGCTGGACTTGTGGTCGGGCGTGCAGACTTCGCGCTACCAGATCGGCGGCGAACCGGTCACCGTCACCACCTGCGTCCATCCCTCGCTCGACGCCGTATCCGTCCGCATCGAGTCTCCCCTCCTCGCCCGCGGCGATCTGATGGTCGCGCTGGACTTCCCCTATCCATCCCTGCGCAACGACGCCTGGGTTGGCGACTTCGATCGCGTCGACGCCCACAAGACCGAGATCACGATGATAGGCGAGAGGCGCGCCGACTTCCTGCGCACGGTCGACGCCACCACCTATCATGCCGCCCTCGCATGGTCCCCCGGCGGCAAGAGGTCAACGGTCCCCAGCCTCACCTCGCCCCATCTCTTCCTTCTCTCGGCAGCCGGCACGAACCGCCTCGAGTTCGTTCTCGCCTTCTCGCCGACGAAGATTCCCGCCGATCTTCCCACGGTCAGCGCCTCCCTCCAGCAGACCGCCGACCACTGGCGACGCTTCTGGAGCACGGGCGGCGCGGTCGATCTTTCCGCTAGCGCCGACCCTCGCTGGCGCGAACTGGAGCGGCGCATCGTCCTCTCGCAGTACCTGATGGCCGCCCAGTCTGCGGGCAGCTTCCCCTCGGCGGAGACCGGGCTCATGGGCCTCGACCCCTGGCGCACGCAGTTCCACATGGAGATGGTCTGGTGGCATCTCGCCCACTACGCGCTCTGGGATCGGTGGCCCCTCGCGGACAAGGCCCTCGGCTGCTATCACCGCTTCGCGCCCGGAGCTCGTGCGCTCGCTGAGCAGCTCGGGTACAAGGGGCTGAAATGGCAGAAGATGGTCGGGCCGGAGGGCCGCACCGCCCCGTGGGAGGGCAATCAGGTCCTCCTCTGGAAGGAGCCGCACCCGCTCTTCTTCGCCGAGTTGGATTACCGCCTGCATCCCACTCGCGCCACCCTCGACAAGTGGGCGGACATCGTCTCTGGCACCGCCGAGCACATGGCCGACTACCCCACCCTCGACCCGGCGACCGGCGTCTATTCGCTCTGGCCCGACATGCCTCCCAGCGAGATCGGCATCACGCGCGACACCGTCTTCGACCTCGCCTACTGGCGCTGGGGCCTCGATGAAGCGCAGGTCTGGCGCCAGCGAAGGGGCCTCCCGCGCGAGCCCCACTGGGACGACGTCCGCCGCCATCTCGCCCCCCTCCCGGTGCACGACGGCGTCTTCGTTCACTCGCCGGAATGGCTCGACACCTATACGGCTCGCGCCTGGGAGCATCCCGATCCCATCGGCGTCCTCGGGATGCTGCCGCCGATCGATGGCGTCGACGCAGAGACCGCCCATCGCACGGTTCGCAAGGTCTGGGAGACGTGGGACTGGAACCGCTGCTGGGGCTGGGACTTCCCGTGGATGGCCATGGCCGCGGCACGAACCGGCGAGCCCCAGATCGCCGTCGAGGCCCTGCTCAAGGACAGCCCGCGCAACCAGTACGACCAGCGTGGCGTGAACACCGGCGGCCCCTGCCCCTACCTGCCCGGCAACGGCGGGCTGCTGTATGCCGTCGCGATGATGGCCGCGGGCTGGGACGGCTGCCCCGATGGACCGGCTCCCGGCTTCCCACACGATGGAAGCTGGACGGTGAAGTGGGAAGGTCTGAAGCGCGCGCCGTAGATCGGGGAGGTTCGTGGTGGGGATTGCGGGAACCAGCCGCCCTTAAGACGTTTCAAGAGCCTTGCCGGAGCAGCACGAGGTGTCATCCATGACAGGCATCCTTCTCACCGCGATCATCGTTCTTGGCGCGCCGCCGGCCGCCGACAACGCGACTTATCCCGACGACGCCTTCTCCCGCCCGCAGGTCGACCGGTGGCAGTCCTTCGAGACCGTCACCGGCGTCCAGCCGCCAGGCAACCCGGTCCAGCGCCTGGCCGACTATGAGCTTGACGAACTCCGCGCCGTCACGCGCGACGGCCAGCCCTGGGCCCGCTGGCGTTTCACCTGCCGGCCAGGCAAGGGCGCCGTCCTCTGCTTCTCCAGCGCCTTCCGTCACCTGCCCTCGGCGGTGACCGTGCGAGTCTTCAACGAGGGCGACAAGCCGGCGACCTTCGCCATGTCGACGCCGGAGATTCCCTGGTCGCCCGACGCCTCCCATCAGTACTTCAACTGGTCGGTCCTCGGCGATGCGCCGGTGCCCCCGGGGCAGGAGCGGATCGTCCGCTTCGACCTGACCGGGCTCGGCGCCGACAAGGCCGTCCCGGGGCAAAAGCCCGTCCCGCCGCTGAGCGTCAACTTCCATTCCGTCGGCCCCGAGGCCGGGGTTGAGTACCGCCTCGACCTGCGTGAGTGGACGGTCTTCTACCCCGACGCCCCGGGCGTGAAGGTGGCCTCCCTGACCGCGCCCAAGCGCCTCACCCCAGGCGCCGACGCGACCTTCGCCATCGAGGCGACGGGCGTCCGCGCCGATGCCGTCGTCGACCTCGAGGTCCGCGATGATCCCCACATCCTCTGGCGCCTTCGTCTCGACGCAGACCAGCGCCAGTCCCTCTCCTCCACCGGTCGTTGCGAGGTCCGCGCCTCGACGCCCTGGTATCTGCCCGACCGCAAGCTGACCGTCGGCCTCGTGGTCGATGGCTATCGCGCCGCCGGCCCGGAACCGTCGATCATCGTCGCCAACCCGTCCCGCCCCGGCTTCCCGGTCACCCAGCGCCGCGACTATCACGGCCGCCCCACCGCCTTCGTCAACGGCAAGCCTCTGACCTGGAGCGGCTACTCGTCCTACGATTACTCGCCCGGCAATGTCAGCGACTTCGGCCGCGCTGGCGCCAACCTCTTCGTCGTCCCGGTGGCGGCGGGCCGGCACATCCACCAGGTCTCCGCGCCCACCTGGGTCGCCCCCGACCGCTACGACTTCTCCGAGGTCGACGAGCGCGTCTGCATGTCCCTTCAGGCCAATCCCAACGCCTGGCTCATCCTCCGCGCGTCGCTGGCTCTCCCGCTCTTCTGGCTTCAGCAGCACCCCGACGCCATCGTCAAGGTTCGCACACCTCAAGGAGACATCGCCTGGGAGGAGACCGGCACCCTCGCGGCGTCCCTGGCCTCGGACGAGTGGCGCAAGCAGCAGGCGGTATGCCTCCGCGCTCTCATCGACCACTGCGCCCACCAGCCCTGGGCCTCGCGCGTGATTGGCTACATGCCCACCTGCGAGGTCACCGAGGAGTGGTTCACCTGGGCCTCCAACGACGGCTTCTACGCCGACTACTCGCCGGTCAATGAGGCCGGCTTCGCCAAGTGGTGTGAGGCGCGCGGCTATCCCTGGCGGAAGATCCCCGACCCCGAGGTCCAGCAGCGCCCGGGCGCCGACTACTACCCGGCCGACGACGCCGGCAAGCAGTCCGCCGCCTATGCCCAGTACTCGTCAGACCTCTCCGCCGACACCATCGACTACTTCGGCAAGGTCATCAAGGATGCCACGGGCGGCCGCAGCCTCGTCGGCGTCTTCTACGCCTATCTCATCCAGCTCGCCGGTGAGCCCCGCCAGCACACCTCCGGCCAGTTCGGCTTCCGCCGCGTCCTCGACAGCCCGAACGTGGACTTCCTCGCCGGGGTGCCACTGTTCTACTCCCGCGACCTGACCAACGGCGGCGATATCCTCGGCGCGACGACCCAGAGCATCCTCCGCGCCGGCAAACTGTATGTGAACGAGGACGACCTGTTCTCGTGGCTGCACAACACGATCTGGCACACTCTCTACGACCCGGCCGACCCGCGGGGCGCGGACATCTCGATGCACCGCCGCTGCCTGGCCGAAGACATGGTCTACGGGGTCGACGCACACTGGTTCTCGCTGTTCTCCAGTTGGCATCACGACGCCGCCCTGATGGATGAGCTTGGCCGCCAGATGAAGCTGCAGTCCACAGCGCCCACCTACGACCGCTCGCCCATCGAGGAGACGGCCTTCGTGGTGGACGACACCTCCTTCGCCTGGTTCCCGCCGGAGACGAAGCGCCCCAACGCGACGAACATCCGCATGCTCCTTGCCCTCGGGCGGACAGGGGCGCCGGTGGGCGTGTGGTATCTGCGCGACCTCGACAAGCTGCCCGACCGCATCAAGCTCGTTGTCATCGCCGAGGCCACGGCGGCGCTGCCGGACGACGTCGCGAAGCTGAGTCGCCTGCTTCAGAAAGGCGGGCGGACGGTGGTCGTGCTAGGCAGGCCCGGGGCCATCGATCCGGTGGCCCAGAAGTCGAACCCTGACGCGCCCGCGACGCTATTGGGCCTTCCGCTGCCCGACGCAGCCGGCGATGCCACTGCGACCCTCGACCGCGCCCTGCCTAACGGCGGCCGGCTCCTCTGGTTCGGCGCGCCGCCACTGGATCCAGTGAAGACGCGCGCATGGATGGAGCAGGCTGGCGTCCACATATACGCCCCCATCAACTTCGTCGTCCACGCCTCCCGGGGCCTCGTCGCCATGACCGCCGCCATCGCCGGCGACTACGAGCTATCGTTCCCGAAGGCCGTTCGCGTCCGCGATCTCTTCGACGGCTGGACCGCGGAGGGCGCACGCTTCACCTGCCCCTTCGCCGCCGGGCAGACACGCCTCTTCGCCGTGGAGGATCGCTAGCCCATGAGCGTCCCCACCTTCACCCGCGTCTGCATCGGCGAGTTGGACAACGCGCCCGACATGAACACGCTCTTCAACGTGGCCGACCTCAACCGCGACGGCCGGCCTGACATCTTCTCCGCCGGCCGCAACGGGCTCATGGCCTGGTTCGAGAACGTCGGCTTCGGCGTCTTCGAGCGCCACATCATCGACGAGGTCACCAACCAGGAGTGCGGCGGCCTCGCCCACGACCTCGACGGCGATGGCTGGCCCGATATCATCAACGGCGGCGACTGGCAGTCCGACGAGCTTTCCTGGTGGCGCAGTCCCGGCACCGCCGGCGGACGTTGGCAGCGCCATCTCATCGCCAAGACCGGCTTCGGCCAGTTCCACGACGAGGCTATCGGGGAAGTCACCGACGAGCCCGGCGTCCTCTCCTTACTCTTCACGAACCAGCAGCAGGGCGCCCTCGGCTGCATCCCTCTCCCCGCCGACCCGACGGTGAGCCCGTGGCCGGGCCTCACCTACATCGCGCAGGGCATGAAGGAGAATGGCCAGCCGGAAGAGGGCCTGGAGATCGCTGATCTCGACGGCGATGGCCGCAGCGAGGTCGTCTTCGGCTGCCACTGGTACAAGTTCGTCGCCGGCGAGTGGGAGCAGCATCGATACGCCTCCGGCTACATCACCACCGTCATCGCGGTGGGGGACATCGATGGCGACGGCAAGCCGGAGATCGTCCTCTCCGAGGGCGACCCGTGCATCTACGGCCATCCCGAGGGCGGCAAGCTCGCGTGGTTCAAGCCGGGCGCAGACCTCCGCGAGCCCTGGGCCAAGCACCTCATCGACGACGGCCTCCTCGACGCCCACTCGCTCCAGGTCGCGGACCTCTGCGGCAGCGGTCGCCTCGACCTCGTCGTGGGCGAGATTGGCCTTGCGGATCAGCTCGACGAGCGGCCCCCGCGCCTCCTTCTCTACGAGAACCTCGGCGGCGGACGGTTCGATCGGCACATCATCGACCAGGGCATGGGCACCCACCACGCTCGGCTCGCCGATTTCCGCGGCGCCGGCGTGCTCGACATCGCCTCCCGCCCGCTTCACGGCCCCGACAAGGGCAATATCTTCGTATGGTTCAACGACCTCGGAGGGAAGGTGCGATGACGAACGATCGGCGTTTCGCAGGCAAGACGGCCCTGATGCTTCTGGCAGCGCTTCTTCTTCTCAGTTCCGCCGCAGCCAACGCGACCGTGTCGGTCCGCGATTTCGGTGCGAAGGGTGACGGCAAGACCGACGACACGCCCGCCTTTCAGCGCGCCCTGGCCGCCGGTGGGGGAGAGCTGTTCATCCCCGAGGGCCAGTACCGGATCGCCAACCTGAAGATCCCCGACGGCACGATGGTGCGCGGCGTTGGTGTGCGCTCGACCATCACCATGCCGCCAGATGTCGAGGCGGCGATGCTACCGGGCAACGACTGCGCGCTCACCGACCTCCACTTCGTCGGCTCACCCGACGACAAGGCCAGTCCCATCGGCCACGGCCTTGTCCTCCTCCGCTACGTGCACGGCGTCTCGCTCGCCCGTCTCACGATGGAGAACTCGCCCCGCTGCGGCGTGATCACCGACCACGCCGAGTACTTCCGCGTCGCCGACAGCCACTTCAAGGGCGTCGCGGCGGGCGTGATGGTCGTCTTCAGCCACCACGGCATCATCTCGGGCAACTTCGTCGAGGACGCGAAGATGCACGGCATGCAGTTCTGGGGGAACTGGAACTTCGAGCAGAAGGATGTCTCCGACCTCGCCTTCACGGGCAACGTCATCCGCAACGTCGGCGGTGGAGGCATCTGGGGCACCGGCGGAGTCCGCATCGCCGTCACCGGCAACACCGTCGACGGCGCGGGCGACATCTGCCTCGACTACGAATGGTGCGACGACAGCAGCATCGTCGGTAACACCGTCCGCAACGGCAAGAACGCCGGCATCTCGCTCTTCTACGGTTGCATGAACATCACGATTGCCGGCAACACGGTGGTCGTCCCCGAGGAGACCGAGGCTGCGGTCAAGGCGCTCTTTCCCTACGACGACACGAAGGGCAAGCCGGGTTGGCCCTACGTCGGGATCTGGCTCACCGACCCCGACCGGCCCAAGTTCCCGAAGGACCTCGGCCACCGCGTCATCGCGATCACCGGCAACACCGTGCGCGTCGAAGGGCCGAAGCGGCCGGCTGTGTACATCGGCGTCGACTCGCACGACGTCACGCTCTCGGGGAACGTTCTCTCCAACGGCGACGTGGTCGACAAGACCAAACCTTGAGGTCAGTTGGTCGGTCGGGCCACCACAACCGGCTCGCCCCACCGCGCCCAATCGCTGCCGAAGGCCCCGGCTGAGTCGGTGATCAGCGACAGGACGGCGACCTTCCCGGCCCACGGCGAGAGGTCCGCGCTGATCTCGCGCCACGGCATCCCGGGCATCATCTTCTGCCGCGCAAGCTCGATCCCATTGGCCTCGATGATGAACTCCACGCCCGTCGACGTCGATCCATCCTCGATGCCCACGAAGCAGTGCATCGTCGCCGGCCGAGTCGGCAGGGTCAGCGCGTACCATGCGGACGTCTGGCCCAGATCCGGTGGCTGCACCTTCAGCCCTTGGCGCTGCACGCCGCCCACCACGCCCGCGCCTGTCGTCGCGGAAGCCCACGCCGGAGCGATGAGCGCCTGCCCATTGTAGTCGGTGAAGCCCACCTTGAACGCGGTCGCCGCAAGGTCCAGGGGAAGGGTAACGCCGAGGGGGGTATCCCGAAGGATGAGCACGGTCCCGGGGAAGGTCACCTCCGCCTGACCCCGATCGCCGACGTACGCCGGAGTCGACGCCGTCGTCCCCGACAGCGCGATCGCCCGCCGCGCCGGGTCCACGATCGCCACCTGCCCCTTCGTCACCTCAGCCTCGACCACCCGTGCGCCATACCACCGCGCCCAGTCGCCGGTCACGTTCCTCTGCGGCCCGGGGTCGACCGTCAACTCCAGCGTGACCTCCTTGCCGGCGAAGGGCGTGAGGTCAAGCTCCAGCGGCCGCTTCTCCGCCGTCGCATTGAACACCTCGGCATGCGCCATCTGCGCCCCCACCCGCGCGGTCACCCCGAACAGCACGCCATCCGACTGCCCCACGACCGCGGTGTCCATCGCGACCTGGCTGATGAAGCGCAGCCGGCCCTGCCTGGGAAGGGTGATGGTCCATCGAGCGTAGGCGATCCCCGTCCCATGCTTCCACGGCGGGTGGGCGTGGATCTCGTCGCCCATGGTCGCGAACTGCGATCCATCCTCGCCGTTCAGCGCCCCATGCACCTCGGTCGGCGGGCCGCCGAAGGGCAGCGCCCCCGTCGTCGCTTCGGCGATCATCGCCGGCAGGTCCGCCACGACCGGCTCCTTTGCGATCAGCGTCGCCAGCCCATCCTGCAGCCGACACGCGCTCAGCGTGACGCCCGCCGGGAGCGCCTCCACGTGGAACGCCGCCATGTCCCTTCGCTCGGCGAAGCACGGGTACCACCGGTCGGGGCTGAGCCCGAAGATGCGCTCGCGGTCATAGCAGAACGCCCCCTCGATCGTGCCCGGCGTCCGCACCTCAGTGACTTCCGTGACCGTGCGGCTGATCTCCCGATCACCGCAGAGGAGCCGTCCGTCGACCGTCCTCACAGCCCGCTGGCCCCGCGCCGTCTTGTAGGGGAACAGCACGTCCGCCGGCCATGGTCCGTCGAGGTCAGGGCTCACGCGCTCGGTCTGCCAGAACTTGATTTCATCGAAGAGCTGGCGCAGGAAGCCGGTTTGCGGCTTCGCCTCGGCGTCGAACACCATGAGCGTCGGGATAAGGCCCCACCGCGTGTAGTCCTCCCTCCATGCCGCGTAGTACTGCGCCCGATCCGGCGGCGGACAGCCCAGGTAGTTGAACTTGATCGTCGGCTGCAGCAGGTACGTGCTGATCGGGTGCGCGAACTTCAGCATCGGTTTGTTCCATGTGCTATGGTCGAAGTCGATCCCGTAGGCATGCCGCTGGCAGAAATCCTGGTACCGCGCCGTCACCTCGTTGAGCGACTCGCCTCCAACAGCCAGCCCCGGCAGCGCCGCCCGGAGTTCACGCCCGAGCGCGAGGTTGCCCTGCAGCATCGTCGCGCCGTCGATGAGGCCGTTGTAGTCGTTGAAGATGTTCAGCGTCTGGTCGAGGTAGACGGCGTCGACGTGGTAGGTCTCGTAGACCTTCTTTATGCGCCCAAGGAGCAGGTCCCTCCACGCCTTGCAGGCCGGGTCGATGTACGCGAGCTTGCGATTGTTGGCGGGGTTGCTGGGGTCGTCCCAGATGAACCACTGCTTCTCATGGGTCCCCCAGGCGTCGCGCAGGTGATAGGCCTTGAACTGCTCGTAGAGCGGGTGCTGCGGGTCGATCGCGAAGTAGTTCAGGTGCGGCATGACCCGGAAGCCCAGGTCGTGGGCGTGCTGGACGAAGGGCCCGAACTCCGCCACGCCGTCGTAGTTCGGGTACAGGCGGTCATACCCGTCGGGCCGCCAGTCGGGGACGTAGAGCAGCGTCTGCTTCGGGTCCACGCGTTGGGCCAGCATGTCCAGCGCCTTGACGCTCGGGCCGACGAACATGATCACCGCGCAACGGATGTCCTTCACCCAGGCCGGCTGCTGGTCGATCACCCGGGGCATGCTCTTCGCGGCCCACTCGCGATATCTGCGCGCTGGCACGCGCCAGTCGCCCTCGTAGACATTGACCCGCCACTTCGCCGTCTCGCACTCGACCAGGTCGTCGAAGGGCGCGTTGTTCCACGTGGTGAAGCCGATCCACCAGCCGTCCGGCTTCAGCCTGATCCTGAGGCGTTTGTACCTGCCCGTCGCGTCGTCGGACCAGACATAGAACCCGCGGCCCTTCCCCTCGACGATGACAAGCTGCGCCTCCCAGGCCATCGGGTATTCCAGGTCCGCCGCCGTGGACGGCGACTGCGCCGTCATCTTGAACCCACCCCAACCCGGCACGACGATGTTCATGTCCGACGGGATGGGCCCGACGGCCCACTCGACCCCCGCCACGCCTTTCTCAGGCGACTGGCACCGCATCGTCAGGGCCACATCGCCCGAGGCGTCGTCGCGCTCGAAGTCGCCGTCCACCGACGCGCCGGGGAGGCCCTTGAAGCCCTCGTAGCGACACTGGGCCTTGCCTTGCCCATCCAGCGACGTCGATCCGCTGGCGGTCTGGGCGACGTGATCCTCGCCGACGCGATGGATGGCGACGCCCTCCGGCGCAATCTTCCCGCCAACGTAGTTGTGCCCCCGCAGGTCACCCAGGCTGGTGAGGGCGCCGAGGTCGAAGGTAGCGTGCAGGGCGGAGGTCTGAATCGACAGCGGTGCCGCTTGCACGACCGCGCTGGTCGTCACCCCGCCGGCCAGCAGCATGATCGCAACGACCCGGTTCCTTGCTCTCATTGATGGGCTCTCCAAGCGGGTGATCCATACCGCCCCTAGACGTTACCTCAGACGCCACCCCTCCTCAAGCGCAGGGCCGAGAGAAAGGTGCCTGCCCCACCCACGGCGAAGTCGGCCCCCAGAGATGCGATACGCAGCCCTGATACGGTTCGCTGCTCTGAGCCTTCTCCTGCTCGCGGCCGTGGCAGCATCCTCGGCAGCGCCCACGACGGTGCCCGAGAAGCTCCAGGGGGTCTACTTCAACCCCGTGTCACCCTCGCCCCCGGGCACGGGCCACTGGATCTATGACTATCACCTTATCCGGCCGAGGGTCTGCCAGGAACTGTCCGAGTTGGTGGCGAAGACCGGCGCCAACTTCCTCGACGTAATGCTGCTCATCCCGCTCACCCTGCGCGAAAAGGCGACGGCCCCCTCCGACACCGCCACGGACGTGCACCAGTGGGCGAACATGCAGACCCTCGACAACCTCGTCGCCTTCCTCGACGACTGCCATCGGGCGGGCGTCCGCGTTGAGATCGACCTCGCCTGCAATCTGTGGATCCCGTACCGGCTCGACACCGCCCACCACATCGGCCAGAGCGAGTGGTGGCCCAAGCCCGACGACACGCCCTGGACCGAGGCGGCGATCTGGTACGAGCAGATAATCCGCTACGTCGAGGGGGCCGTCGCCTCGCCCGACTCCATCGCCTTCTGGACGATGATGGGCAACTATCAGTGGGGCGGGGCGGAGCCGATGACGTGGGACTGGCCCGAGCAGCCCGAGGTCATGGCGTACACCGAGCGGTTCGTCAAGGAGGTCTGGCCCAGGTTCCGCCGGGCCGCCCAACGGCCGGTCGGATCGCCGATCATGCTCCCCATCCTCGCCGACGTTCCTTATTGGCACGACAAGACGCCCCTGCAGCGGCTGAGTTCTTTCAGCAATCTCAAACGGTGGCTCGTCGAGGATCTGAAGCTGCCACCCGACTACTGGGTGATGAGCACCTATCCGTGCTGCGACCCAGCGACTGACGGCTTCCGCTACCTCCGCGAGATCGTGCGCATCCTTGGCCCGGAAAACGCCAGCCGGATCATCTCCACGGACTTCAAGGGCGCCGGCCACCCCGCCGAGCCTTGCATCGCCGACAAGAGCGCCCTCTCCGACGCGGACGTGCTGCGCTGGCACTTCGACAAGATTACGGAGTACGGCTTTGGCGGATGGTGGATCTGGTCCTATCAGGACTCCGCCCAGGAACCCACGGGCCTGCGCGACCTGGAAGGCCGATGGAAGCCCGACCTCGTCCGCGCCGTCCGCGAGAGGACCGCACGCCGGCGCGTCCCGTCCCCGGAAGAAAGGAGCAAGCAATGAATGTGCCCAGGGTAATCGCGATGGTGGCCCTGTTCTGGGCCATGCAGGTGGTAGCCCAGTTGCTCTTCAAGTGGGGCAGCGACACGCCGGGCCGCGCGGTCCTGGGATTCATCAGCGGACAGGCCTTCGGCGTGACCAGCATCGTGCTCCTGATGCTGCTGTACAAGACGATGAACCCCAACGTCGCCCTGGGCGTATGCTTCGGCGGAGCGTTCCTTGCGGCCCAGATCGCCCTGGCGGTGGGCTACCGAACCGGCCTTGCGACGACCCAGTACGTAGGCATCGTCGCCATCGCCGCAGGTATGAGCCTCCTCGCGGCGGGCAAGCACTGAGCGCCCAGATCCTGTAGGATAATGTCGCGGGTGCTATCGTTCCACAGAAGGGGCCTTCGAGACTAAGCGCAGGACGGAAACCACATGGACCTCAGCGACTTCGAGCCAGGCACCCGCATGACCTTGGCCCTCGCCTTTGCGGCGATCGTCCTGTGCCTGCAGACCTCCTGCGCTCAGCTTCCGTCCGGAGTCGACGTCCGCTCCGCCCCCTGCCCGCAGGCACCTCGCATCGACGGCCGCCTCGACCCCGGCGAGTGGGATGCCGCCGCCCATTACACCTTCTCGATGCAGATGAACCGCACCACCGGCCCCGTCCAGCCCCGCCCGGCCGAGCTGTGGGTCATGAACTCGGACACGAACCTCTACATCGCCCTCCGCGTCCCGGATGCCGAGCGCCAGGCCTCCCTCGATCCGGTCAAGTGCGATCTGATGATCCTCGCCTTCTGCAGGGGCGAAAAGATCGCCGCCGGCGACGACCGCAAGATCCTCCTCCCCATGATGTATGGGGATAAGCACGTCGTCGTCCCCGGCCAGGATGCGGACGACAAGGTGAAGAACGGCAACGGCGCCATGCGGTGGGAGGCGGGCCAGTGGACGGCCGAGTATGGCTTCCCCTTGAACTCCGGCGATGGCGAGGACCTCGCGGCCAGGCCCGGCGACCGGGTCAAGTTCAACCTCGTCTTCGCCGACGACTTCGCACCCAAGCTCGAGGGCACGGAGTTCGGCGGCGTGTTCACTCCCAGCGCCGACGATGCCAACGGCTGGGGCTTCCTCGCTCTCGCCGGTAATGTCGGCCCGGAGAAGCCTGCCTCCGAGCCGGGGTGGCTGGTCAAGCTATTCCCCAACACCGCCGAGCCCGACACCTTCGCCCACCGCTTCCGCCGTCTCGACTCCACCGAGATCCCGATAGGCGACGACTTCGGCGGCCAGCTGACCGTCGAATTCCTCTACCGCACCTTCGACGGCAAGACGGAGAAGGCGCAGGCGTGCGTCTACCTCCCGCCGCAGGTGCGCCGCGATCCCAAAGCTCGCGTGCCTCTCATGTACAACGCGGGCTACGAACTCGACGCCGGCAGCGCGACGGGCCTCGCCGCGAAGGGCTGGATCGTCTCGACCCCGCACGCGAACCCGGTCAATCCGATGGACCGAGGCCCGAATCTCGACGTCGCGCTCCTCCACGCGACGCGGGCGCTCCCCTGCGTGGATGACGCGAAGGTGATGATCCAGGGCGGCAGCGCTGGCGGATACATGACCCTCATGCTAACCGCCGAGAGCTTCCCCCTCGTCTGTGCGACGCCCATGGTGCCGCCGGTGAACTGGGGCTACAACGCCGCCTACTTCCTCCACAACAGCGCCCTGGCCCGCGCCATCCCGCCCGGCGGGAAGGACCCGACGCTGCCCGTGCTCACTGTGGTCCTCTCTCTCGCCGAGATCGGTGTGAAGACCTTGGGCGACGACACCGATGCCGACTCGTGGCTCATGGCCTCCCCGCTCAGCCAACTCGATAGCATCACCGCGCCGGTGCAGGTGGTATGGTCCACGGGCGACATGCTGGTGCCGGTGGATCAGGTCGGGGCGCAGTTCCTCCGCGCGCCGAAGCCGGGCGTGTATCCGGACGGCTTCACCTCGTCCATCGCCGCCCTGATGAAGCGCCCCCAGACCCGGGCGAGGCTGCTCGATCTACTGCCCAAGTCGTCCTACGAGACCTTCCTCCTGCCGCTTCCCGCCGGGGCCCCATCACTGACCACGGGCAAGCCGATGACCGGGCAGGCGCCCGCGCTCGATCTGCCCTTCTCGAAGACTCGCGTGTGGAGCATCGACGTGGTCGACGAGGGGCCGCCCCAGCCTGCGGCCGGGCATTTCTGCTACTGGTTCAACCCGGCCTACTCGCCCTTCATGGACTGGGCTCTCGCGCGGGGTATCGTCGCCGACCAGATCACCGTGCCCAAGCTGACGCGGCTCATGATGCGCTTGCAGGGGAAGGAGTACCGGCCTGTCAGCGCCCTGCCGTCGGGCGCGGCGACACCGGTCAACGTCGTGCGGCTGGACTTCCCAGCGGCCGAGCGGGCGGACGTGCTGCAGGGCCTGATCGCCTTCGCCGCCGACGCGGAGAGGGCCAAGCGGCTGGGGGCATGTTACTCACAGCTCCCGCCGGGGCTGAAGGCCCTGGGGCCGGCCCTGGGCTCAACTCCCGAGGCAATCCGAAGAGCACTCCAGGCAGCGCAAGCACACTGAGCGCGTCTAGGTTTCCGCTCTCTGTAGAGCGCGGGTTCTTCCCGCGCCGCGGCTTCCTTCAGCTGCGCGGCGCGAACAATCGCATCGTCCTCTTGGATGCCGCGTCCCGGTTGAACGGGCCGGGCAGGAAATCCTTCGGTAGCGTCCACTCAAGCCTTAAGGTCAAACCCTCGACTGCGGCCCGGCTAGGTATCTGTTGGCTGTGGGCATCTTTGCCTGACGCCTTCTGCCACGTCGCCAGCGCCTGCGCATCTCTCCCATTCCCAACCACGTTGTAGTCAGAGCCATTCTCCGGATCGCCAAAGAAAACGATCGCCCCGTTGTCCACCATCACATTGCCCCGCAGCTGGTTCCGCTTGGAGGTGACGAGCCGCCCGTTGAGCTTCCTTGTCGTGCAGACCTGCATCCGCACCGCCGCGTCGGTGCACCGCCCGATCAGGTTGTTGAAGACGACCAGTTCGTCGGTGTCATGCTGGTAGACCCCGTTGCCGCGGACGTTCCAGATCACGTTGTGGTCGACCCAGTTCGTCTGCTGCGACGCCTCGATGAAAATCGCCCCGCCCGTGTTCTGGATGTCCAGGCAGACGTTCTGGGTCACGCGGCAGTTGACGTTATCCCAGTCCAGCCAGACCCCCGGCGCCGCGATCATGTCCCGGATCAGGTTGTGCCGGACGAGGAGGTTCCTGCACACCAGCAGCTTCATGCCCCCGTTGTCATAGCCGAGTTCGACGTCCTGCCAGCCGATGTGGTCGAGGCAGTTGTCCTCGATGACGCAGTTGAAGGGGGTGAGGCCCTTGATGCCGCTGACGCGGCAGTCCGAGATGGTGTTGCCTCGCACGATGCAATCCCAACCTTCACCGGACGTCCGGTTGCCTCCCCACGTCCAGACCCGGCTGCCGATGTTGATCGCGTCGGCGTTGACATGCCGCACGACGCAATCCTCGATGATCCAGTTGTGTCCACCCATCGGCGACACGGCGGCCTCGACCGGATACGAAAAGGCGTCGCCGACCTGCTCGATGACGAAGCCTTTCAGCCGCACATACGACACCGGCTGCTTCGGGGCGAAGCACTGCCTGCGGTTGGTTGCTTCCATGAGCGACGCGTTGGGATCAGCCCCGCCGAAGAGGTGCGCCCGGAGCACCCAGCCGCCCTCATCCACCCAGTACGTCCCCTCTTCAGCGGCCAGATCCTCGGCCCGCGCGACCTGCTTCAGTCGCCGGCCATCCTGGAACAGCAGCCCCCGCTTGAGCGTGTAGCTCGGGAGTTTTGGGCCGTCCCGCAGAGCGTTCCAGTCGCCCGGGTTGATCTCGCGCTCATCGATGTTGTCGTAGGCAAAGGGGTTGTACTCCGCGAAGTCTGATTGCGGCAGCCGCAGCGTCCATATCGAGGCCGCTGACCTTTGCCAGGCCCTGGGCAGCACGCACGATCCCCTTATCACGACAGCCTGGCCCGCCTCGGCCTCGTAGGTGATCATACGGTCCGGCCCATCGCCGCCCTGCACCGGCTGCACTTCCTCGCGATAGATGCCCGCCCTGACGAGCACGCGCTCCCCGGCCTGCGCCTCCCTCGCCGCACGATTGATCGTCAGGAAGGGATGCTGCGCCGACCCATCGCTCGCGTCCGAGGCCCTGGGGTTGCGCTGGTCGACGTAGTACGTGCGGGAGTACTTCTCCGCCGTCACCCACGCCCCGGCCATCGTCCCGTCCGGAAGCCTAATGCCCTGGTCACGCGGAAAGAGGTGGTCGGGGTCGGTGTCAGCAGCGGCAAGCCCGACCGCGATCAGGAGGAGTGCGCCTGCAAGAAGAACTTGAACCGACCTGGTCATCGTTAGGGTTACCCCGGTCCTAGCATGGGCCCGACAGGATTCATGGTACCATTCGTCGCGGCAGGTCACTCGCCAGACCCATACAAGGAGTCCATCACCCATGATCCATGCGAGCTTCTTCGAACTGATCCGTATCTCTGCTGCCCTGGCGTGTGGCTGTCTGCTGGTGTGCGTTTGCCATGGCGATGACGGGCATCCCTCTGCAACCCTAAGCGCCCTGAAAGCCGACCGCATCCTCATCCTCGGCAACAGCATCACCTTGCACGGCATCTGGCCGGAGGGCGGCTGGAAGATCTACTGCGGCATGGCAGCCAGCGCCCCGGAGAAGGACTACGTCCATCTCCTTGTGGCCGGTCTTGACGACCGAACTGGTGGGCACCTCCATCTCAGCCCCACCGACCCCGCCAAGGCCCCCTCCATCGACGGCGCTAATGTCGTCAACATCGCCGACATCCTCGAGCGCCAGTATCCCACCTACACCAATGCGCGGCTGCAGTGGCAGATCGACTACAAGCCGGACATCGTCGTGCTCCAGTTCGGCGAGAACATGGACAGGGCAGCCTTCAAGCCCGACGCCTTCAGGACCGCTCTGAGGGCGCTCATGAACGGCCTCCGCGACGCCAGCAACCCGCACATCTTCGTGACAAGCATGCTCCTCGGAGACGGCGGCCCCATCGATCCCATCAAGCGCGAAATCTGCGCCGAGGACCCGTCCCACCGCGTCTTCGTGGACCTGAGCGCCTTCCCTCAGGACCCCAAGAACTTCGCCAGCGCCGAGCCCTTCTACACCGGCGTTATCACCGGCCACCCGGGCGACCATGGCATGTCCGTGATCGCCGATGGTCTGCTCAAGGCGATGGTCGCCGTCGGCGACGGTCAGGGCACTCCAGCGACCGACGCCGGAGCCGGAGGGAAGTAGCAGTCCCTACTTGGCTACTAACCCCGCCACCCTCGCCTTGAGCGCCTGATGCTCCCCAAGGGGCCGCGCGAGGGTGTCAAGCCACGCCTCGTCCTGCGTGCCGTCCACCGTCGCGACTACTGGCCGGATGAGCCCATGGATCTGGCCGAGAGGTGAGTCATCCCGTGCCAAGCTTCGCCGTCCGAGGCGCAGGTGCCTTCCCGCTGGCGTGGAATCTGCACCCAACAGTGCTGTTCCGCCGGGAGATGACGCCCCTCGTGACCGCGACTTGGACCTTCCTGAGACCCTTCGTCCTGGCATCCGCGGCCCTCATGCTGACGGTCGGGCCGTCCGTACACGCTGCGAATCCCTCCAACTGGGGCCAGCGCCAGGTCGCCTCCTTCGACTCCCTGCAGACAGGCTTCGCCAACCCGGACATGATCTACGCGCCCTTCGCCTTCTGGTTCTGGGACGAGCCCCTCACGGAGGGCAAGTCCGCCGAGATGGCGCGCGTCATGCTCTCCCAAGGGATGAACCCCGGCTACGCCCACGCCCGCACGTCCATGGTCGGCACGCCGAGCCTGCCGGATGAGGAGTGGCTGTCGCCCAAGTGGTTCGACGCCTTCGACGATGCCCTCAAGCAGGCCGAGTCGCGCAAGGCCTACCTCGGCTATTGCGAGGAGTACATGTGGCCCTGCCTCCAGGCTCATGGGCGCGTGCTCAAGGCCCACCCCGAGCTTGCCGAGGAGAGCCTGCAGTGGCAGGCGATGGACCTCCGCCCCGGCACGACCGCCCGCTCGGCCGATAGCTTCTTCGCCGTCGCCGCACGCCTCGCCCAACCGCTCCCTCCGGGCGAGGAATGGCGCCCACGCCCCGAGGTGAAGCTGGGCTCGTGGATCTGGCACCCCACCATGCTCGAGCATCAGACCATCGGCCTCCTCAAGACTTTCGACGTCCCCGCCGGTGCGAAGGTCGTCTCGGCGCGGGCGCGGATATCCGTCGACAACGCCTACACCCTCTTCCTCGACGGGGAGGAGGTGGGGAAAGGCGAGCCCTGGATGGTGCCCGGGGGCTGGGACCTGACGGCGCGCCTCGGGCCGGGGCATCACATCCTCGCCGTGCAGGCGTACAACGACGACGGCCTGGCCGGGCTGATTTTCGGCCTGACCGTACAGCTTGAGGGCGGCAAGACGATCAGCGTGCCCTCCGACCGGTCGTGGCTGGCGTCGACAGACCTTCCCGCGGGGTGGATGAAGCCGGGTTTCGTGCCTCTGAGCGCAGCCGAGGGCTGGGTCGCGCCGCAGGTGATAGGTGCAGCGGACGTCGCTCCCTGGAACATCACCTCGCGCCTCACCCTGGGCAAGCACACCCCGCGCACCATCCTCAGCGACACCTTGCGCATCGTCGGCAACGGCGGCCCCGTCACCTGGACCGCCCCCGCCGAGGGTGACTGGCGCCTCTACGTCTTCCACAAGACCCGCGGCGGCACGGTCAACTACCTCGACGAGGGCCTCGCCCCGGCCTTCCTCAAGATCGCCGTCGAGCCCTACGCCAGGCGCTTCGGCGCGCGCATGGGCCGCTCCATCCCCGGCGATTTCATGGACAACGAGGGCGCCTATGGTTCGCTGCTCGCCTGGTCGGGGTCGCTGGACAAGCGCTACCGCGAGCGCCACGGCCGAGACGTTCGCCTGTGGATGTCGCTCCTCCTCGACGAGGATGCCGAGGGCGTCTACGGCCGCGCCCGCTTCGAATGGTTCGACCTCGTGTCCGACCTCTACGCGGGCACCTACCGCAAGGTCGGCCAGTGGAGCGAGGCGCGTGGGATGTACACGACCGGCCACTTCTGGGAGGAGAGCCTGCCCGCCCAGCTACGCTTCGTCGGCGATCACCTCAAGCAGCAGGGCGCCCTCACGATGCCCGGCCAGGACTGCCTCGGCAACAAGGCCCTAGACGTCCACGACTTCAAGGAAAGCCAGTCGGCCGCCGAATGGCAGGGCTCGCGGGCCATGACCGAGTTCATGGGCGCGGGCAGTTGGGCCACCTTCAGCCCCCCCAACGTCAAGCGCTGCACCAACTCCATCTTTGCCTGGGGCATGAGCCACGTCATCCCCCACGGCGTCTTCTGGACCCGCAAGCTCGAGGGCAACCCGTGGACGCCCGACTGGTACAACACCAGCCCGATGTTCGCCTACCTCCATCTCTGGACCGACTTCGTGCGGCGGGCGAGCTACGTCAATGCGCACGGCTACGAGGCCGCCGATGTGCTCCTCCTCTACCCGATGGACAGTCTCTGGGCGCTGAGCGGCTATGAGATGTTCGACCCGTCGTCGCAGGCCAGCTTCCCCGACCTGTGGTCCTACTCCCAGGCCCGCCCCGAGGGCCGGCGGATCAACCTCATCGACCGCGTGTACTCGCAGGCCATCCGCGAGCTGACCGCCGGGCGGATCGAGTACCTGATCGCGGGCCGCAAGCAGGTGCGGGAGATGCAGGTGAAGGGCCCGCGGCTCATCCACGGCGAGTACGCCTTCCGGGCGGTGGTCCTCCCGCCGATGGACCTCCTGCCGATGGACGTGGCGGAGAAAATCGTGGCCTTCGCGCGGGCGGGAGGCGCGGTCTACGCGCTGGGCGAGTTGCCCACCGGCTCGGCCGAGCGAGGCATGCGCGACCCCGCAATGCGCGGCCTCATGGCTGACCTCGCGAAGCTCCCGTCCTTCGCGGCCTGCCCGGGGACCATCGCGCCCATGATCGAGAAGCGCGCCCCGGGCCTGCGGCGTCATCTTGAGTTCCTCGCCGGCGGCTTCGACCTGCTCCAGCACCACCGCCGCATCGACGGCCGCGACTTCTTCTGGCTCGCGAACAACACCGCGCAGGCGCAGACCTGCCGCGTGCGGCTGCCGGGACTGGCCGGACGGGCGAGCGTGTGGGATGCAGAGACGGGCCGGGTCTCGATCATCGCCTCGGCCAACCAGCCGGGCGGGGCCGAGGTGCAACTGGCCTTCGACCCCTACGAAGCCTACTTCCTGGTCATCGATCCCATGCAGAAGCCCGCTGACGCACTGGTGATGGAGCGCCCGACCGGGACCGCCTTCGCGCGCCTCGAAGGGCCCTGGATCGCCCGGCTCGACCCCTCCGTCCAGCCGCCGATCGAGCATCCGGTGCCCATCCCGGCTGAGCTTACGCGGGCTGAGGGCCTGCGCGTGGACCTCCGGCCGTGGAGCGAGTGGGGCCTGCTGGATCGCCGCTTCGCCGGCCTGCTCAACTACGAGACCACGGTCGACGCGCCTGCGACGCAGGGCCCAGTGACCCTCGACCTCGGCGAGGTGCGGGACGTCGCGGAAGTGTGGGTCAATGGTAAGGAGGTCGGCGCACGGCTCTGGCCGCCCTACCGCTTCGACGTAACCTCAGCCCTCCGCCCCGGCCGAAACACCATCCGGGTCCGCGTCGGCAACGTGGTGAACAACAACTACGGCGACTTCCAGCCCTCGGGCCTCCTGGGGCCCGTCACCCTCCTGCGCCGCTGACCCCAGGTTCACTTCACCGCCATCGTGAACGGCTGGCACGCCGGATGCGCTCCCTGCGAGCCGATCGACACCAGGCTCGGCAGGTCGCGCCCGTCCACCTTCAACTGGAACCGCAGCGCTACCGCGCCCTCCGGCACCTTCACGGGCATGTCCTGCGCTTGCGCCCGGTGGTACCCCTGCGCCTGCCCTTTCTCGCTCTGCCCCGGGTCGAAGAGCTGTCCCTGCCCGATCGCCATCTCCGGAAAGATGCTGATCTGATACTTGTGCGCCTGCCCGTCCGTCGTGCTGCGGATATGCCAGCCTTGGTCATCGCGCCACACGGAGAACCCCACCGCGTTCGCCGCGCTGTCCGCCGGGCCGCCGTCGGGCGAGGCCTTCTCGTAGGCCGCCGGGTCCGTCCAGATCCGCGCGTAGAAGTGGTCGTCATACTTGTACTTCACCTGGTTCCCGTTGCCGGTCCACATCAGGCCCCAGAACTGGTCGGACTGATCCGGCACGGCGCACCCGTACTGGCCGCGGAAGTCGGCCGCAGGCTGGGGCTGGCTGCAGCCGAACTTCACAGTGTCGACCGTGAAGTCGTCCGCGCCATTGAATTGCATGAGAGTCTCGCCCCGGTCCTGGCCGAAGTACGTCAGCGCCTCGACCTCGTCCTTGGGGTTCGAGCACCCGCCTGTCAGGTCGCACGGCACCCACCCGATCCCCCGACAGAAGAACTCGTTGTTGGCATGACCCTTCTCGGCCCCGCGATAGTTGCCGCCCAGCCCGATCTGCTGTAGGTCCAGCACCCGGCACGGCACCCCGCCCGCCCTCATCGCCGCCGCGAAGGCCAGCGAGAGCCCCACGCACACGCCGGCCTTCTCGCTCACAACCTTCGAGGCCGTGTTGCCGCCATGTCCGCCATACTTGAAGGTCTTGGTCATGGTGAGGAATACGCGCCGGCCGAAGTCCAGATCGCTCTCGCCGGCTTTCCTCCGCAGGCCCGTTTCGTCCAGCCAGCCGGTCACGATGGGCGAGCCATAGTCGACCACGTTGGTCTGCGCGGTATACAGCTTCCTCTGCGCCGGGGTCAGGTCGGGCACCTTCGGCGGCTGCTCACCTGCCTGCAAAGGCTCCAGGGCCGTGCGGCACAGCCGCCCCTTGTACACGAGCTGGTACGCCACCGTCGCCCCGTCCTGCGGCTGGGCGAAGACCTGCCGCAGGAACACAAGCGGCAGCTTCTCCCCGCCCTGCGAGAACCCCGCCGACGCCGTCGGCTTGATCATCTCGAGCGTCACGTGCTGGCGCGGCGTCGGGGGTGGCGCGAGTTGGTAGAACACGTACTCCTTCACCTGCATCCCGGTCACCGTGCTCGTGCTGGCATACCCGCACGCTATCTGGCGCGCGGGGTAGTAGCGCAGCACGTAGCCCGGCGATGTCTGGGCCACGGCCGCCGCCACGGTCCCGATCGCAAGTCCAAGCACCACCATGCGGATTGTCGACTTGGGCACGGCCTTCATCCTCCTCAATCTGATCTGGCCTACCGCAACGCCTGCCGCTTCGGCGCAGGCTGCACGCGGACCGTCACCATTCCGTAGGCCCGCGTCTTCACGGTGACCTCGCGCCCGCGCACGGGAATCGGCCCGCGGTCGGCGGCCTCGACTGCGTTGGTGAGGCGCGCACCGGCCACCTCAAACCCGAACCGCAGCCTGGCAAGAGTGTCTCGTCCAGCCGAGTCGTACCAGCGCACGATGAGGCCCTTGCCGTCCTCAGCCTGCTTCACCGCCGCCAGAACCAGGTTCGCCGGTTCGAGGCTCACCAGGCTGCCCGCGCCCGCCAGGTCGCCCTCATGCGCCTGCGCCGCGACGGTTGGCATGGGGTTGTTCAGTTCCCACGCCGGCCGTTCGACGCACCCGCCCTCGGTCCAGTCGCCGGCGTGCGGGACGAGGGCGTAGTTGATCTCGTGCACGCCCACGTCGGGTGTCGGGTCGGGGTAGTAGGACGAGCGCAGCAGCGACAGCCGCATCGTTCCGCCGCTCGAGTCCACGCCGTACTTGCAGTCATTGAGCACGGCCTCGCCATAAATCGCGTGCGTCTCGACGCCCGGGCCGAGGGTGATCGCCATGACCCGCACCTTCGCGGCCCGCGGCAGCACCAGCCCCACCGCCGTCTTGCCCGCCGGGATGTTCAGCGTGCGCGCGAAGATGTGGCATTCGGCGGGGGCATGACCCGCGGGCCCCATGCGATAAGGCGCGCGGGCGGCGATCTCCTCGCCCTCCTCCGGCGGGAAGCACCAGTCGGCGAAGCCCAGGTTCACGTCCTTTTCGGTCCCGTCCGAGAACACGAGCCGAGCCATGCCCGACGCTGCGCTCGGAGCGGACGCTCCGAAGACCGTCACTCCTCCTGCCGCCGCCTTCGGCAGCTCAATCCTCTGCCCGTCGCAGCGCACGCAGTTGTTCTGCCCGGGACCGGTGGGCGGCACCCTCCACGGCAGCCCCCGGAAGTCCATGAGCCCGCCCCGAGCCGAGGCGAAGATGGCGGCCGGGAAGCTCACGCCCTGGGTGTCGAAGTCGCCGTCCCCCGGCTTCTCCTCGGTGGCGAAGCCGTCCTGGTTGAAGTATCGCGTCAGGTCCACGGTCACCGGCCGGTACCCTCCCGACCGGCTCGTTTTCACGTCCGTCAGGTCCATCCACATCTGGCTCGGCACGTCCTGGCCGTCGGCGGCGCGGGCGACGCTGCCGAAGGGGATGTCGCACGTGAAGACTGGCGCGCTGAGGGTCGTCGGGAAGGCGACCTTCAGCATCGGCCCGCCGTCGGCCTGCGTGCCGATCTCCTGCCAGTCCGCCACGAGGCGGAAGTCAACCTGGTGGGCGCCGGCTTTCAGGCCGATCCAGGTCGTGAAGCTCGACTTGTTCCACGTCTGCTTGACGAGCACGCCCCCGGCGAGAGGCCCCCACGCGGCGATCTCGACGCTGTCCGCCTTCGCGATGGGCTTCGTCCACTGGATCGGGCCGATGTCCCAGGCGGAGCCGTCGGGATGCTCCCAGAGTATCTGAAGCTGCCCCGCCATCTGGCCCGCGGGCACCAGCTCACGCCTCGCCGCCAGATCCTGGACCGAGCTGATCGCCCCCGAGGCCTTATCGACCACGATGCGCAGCAGGCCGTTATCGATGGTTACCCCGCCCCCGTCTTCGCTGACGACGGCTGGCGCCTCAGACGAGGATACCGCGGCCTTCCCCGTCTGCAAGTGATAGACCGCCCACCCGCACGCCGGCACGGCCCCGTCGATGGCGACGAGCTTCCGCGGCCCGTTGGCGGACGGCATATCGAGAATCTGCGCCGCACGGCCCTTCCCGTCAGCGCCGACGGCGAGCATCGTCGCCCCGGCCTCAGCGCCCTCAGGCGCCGCCGCCTCGACGACCCCCTTCCGCTCCCACCCCAGCCGGTTCCACAGAAGCACCCCGTCGCCCTCGCCGGAGGTCTTCACCTTCCCGGCCAGCGCTGCCAGGCTCTCACTGATCTCGCGGTCAGCCGTCACCTCGGACTCGTGGGCGATGTCGAGCGAATACTTGTAGCTGTCGTGGATGGCCGTGCCGCACATGATGTCGTGGAACTGGTTGAACAGGACGTTGTGCCACGCGCCCATGAACGCCGTGTTGTCATACCGCCGCCCCGCCAGCATTCCCGCCGCCACCGCCGCCGTCTCAGCCGTCGGTAGCAGGTTCTCCAGCTTGCGGTTCTGGTACTTGATGTCCGAGTGAGCCGTATAGCATCCGCGGCACAGGAACCCCATCTCCCGCCCGACAGTCGGCAAGGTCTGGCCCTGCGCCAGCGCCGCCCGGAAGAACTCGTCGGCCCTCGCGAACTTGATCTGCGGCGCCAGTGGACGTTTCGCCAGAGCTACGGCCGTGTTGATGTCATGCCGCGTCGGCCCACCACCATGATCGCCCACCCCATAGGGGATCATGGCATCCTTGACGCCCACCTGGCTCGCCACACTGAGCGGCACGCCCAGCACGTCGGGCGTGATGGTCCAGTCGTAGTTGTCGTTGTTGAAGCACGCAAGCCTCGACCCGTCCGCGCTCTGCCACCAGAAGAGCGGCGGGCCTGCCCCCCCGCGCATGAAGTAGAAGTTGCGGATCCCTCCGTCGCTGAAGATCATCGGTATGGTCCACGCATGCCCGAAGTTGTCTGGCAGCCACAGCGTCTGCGTCCACTTGCCGAAGTTAGCCTCGCAGAAACCCCTCGACGCGAGCATCTGGCGGACCAGAGCCTCGCCCGAGGCCATGTTGGTATCGCCCTCGACCCACGTCGCCGTAGTGAGTTCCCACCGGCCCTCCTTGACGTACTTCTGGATCTCGGCGAAGAGGTCGGGGTACTTCTCCTTGATCGCGGCATAGGCGCCGGGCTGGCTCTGCGAGAAGTGGAAGTCCGGAAACTCCTCCATGAACCGGATCGCCTGCCACCAGGTGTCGTGGCAAACCTGCACGGTCTCGGGCCAGAGCCACAGCCAGTTCATGTCGATATGGGCGTGGCCGACGAGGTAGAGGGAGTACTGCTTCGCGAGGGGCTCCAGGGGTCCGAGGGCCTTCGCCGACGCCTCGATGGCCGCCCGGCACTGATCAGCATCGGCGGTGATCGTGGTGGAGTTGAGGGCAGAAAGGGATGCCTCGACCGCAGCGATAGCCGCGGCCGACGGCTTGGCCTCCTGACTCAGAAGCGCCCCTGCGAGCTGCAGCTCCCCCGCCTGGTCGAGGGCAGGCTGGCGCACCGGCTCCAGCTTCTCATAGGTCAGCGCCGCCGCCGTCAGCGCTCCGGGCCCGCCCTGGTTGATGACCTTCACCGCGACCATGAACGTCTGTCCTGGCCGGGCATCGTCGGTGAGAGTGACCTTCCCCTGGTCCCAGTGAAACTTCTGCGCCAGCTTCCCATCCACGTAGATCTCGCCGTCATCGTCGACGACAATCCTCAACACCAGCGGCCCGCCGGGCACGGGCGCGGCGCCGATCCTCTCAGGCACAGTGATCCTGATGCGGTACCACGCGGCCGTGTTGTCGCCCTGCCACTGGTGCTCGGGCCGCACCTCGGGCCAGGAGTTGTCGTCGAGGCCGGGGCTTTCGCCTCCGGGCTGAGCGGGATGCTGGAAGCGCCAGGAGCCGAGGCCCTCGCCCCCCAGAACACGCAGGTCGGCGATGGCGCTCTGCAGCCTAACCTGCAGACTGGGCGCGGTTGGCACCTGAGCCCAGGACGCAGCCGCGAGCCCGAGCAGAGCCGGAAGCAGAAATGCGCCACGAAGACGGTGTCTTGCTTGGTTCACTGGTGTCATACCTCCACTGGCCTCCTAGCGCTCCTGCCGCCCGATCTCAGCATCGATCCAGTCGAAGTCCAGCGGGTAGTCGCCGAACTCCCTCGCCGTGCTCACCATCTCGAAGATGTTCGCGTCCGGCGTGTCCCGCCCGCACTGGTCGCCGGTGGATAGGATGAAGCCGCCCCCTTCTCCTGCCGCGCGGATAGCCTTTAGGCTTTCGCGGCGCACGTCCTCCACGCTCCCCAGCAGCATCACGTCGGTGGTGTGCAGGTTCCCCATGAAAGCCAGCCGGTCACCGAGTGCCCGCTTCACCTCCGCCAGATCGATGTCGCCCATGGGCGGCGGCTCCAGCGGGTTCAGCATGCCCACGTCCGTCTCCGCGACCAGCATGTCGGCGAGGACGCGGTTCTTCCCACAACTGTGCAGCATCGTCGGCAGCCCGGCGGCCTTCGCCATGGCCGACCACATCTTTAGCGCGGGCAGCGCATACTTGGCCACCAGTTTCGGCGAGGCCAGGGTGAGCGTGCCCGATCCGCCGAAGAGGACGTAGTCGAGCCCCGCCTCCAGCGCCAGCCGCATCTCCCGCGTCCCTCGCTCCATGTCCAGTTCGAACCATTCCTGCAGGATCCCCGGCGTGTCCATCTCCGCGTACGCCAAGGCCTGCACGCCCCCTTGCACGTACACGTTCCACATGTGGAAGCCGGGGTAGGTGATAGTCACTCCGAAGGCGTGGCCTCGCGCGTGGCAGGCCTCTCTGTACGTATCCAGCGCGGCGCGATCCAGGTCCCGCGGCATCGGCTGCGTGTACTTGAACTTCGCGAAGTCGGTCGCGAGATCCTTGATCAACTTGGCCGTCGTCGCGGCCTGATCGCCCCGGAAGCACACGGTCTCCTGGTGCAGGTCTCCGTCGGGAGTCCTCACGGTCGCCCTGCTGATCAGTGCGTCCCGCTGCGGGTCGATCTCCGATGCGTATTGCCACTCCACCGGGGCGTCCTCATAAACCATCGGCAGCCCAAAGGCCGGCGCGGTCCACGCATCGATGCCGTAGTAGTCCGCCGCATCGAGGTACGCCTGCCAGTGGGGGACGCCGCTCTTCGTGCCCATCCAGAAGTCCTGCGGCGTACATCCGCTGTGGCGCATCGGAATGTACGTCGAGATGTCCGGCGCGACCGGCACGCGGTCGGCCATCTCGTTGCGCATCGCCGTGAGCATTCGCTCGCCCGAGGTCATTGGCCCGCCTCCGACTTCCAGACCTCGGCCACCGCCAGCGCCGCCGGCTTGAGGTTCCCGTCGAAGTCGATGAGTGAGGTGTTGATGGTCAGCGGGAAGGTATCGTGCCCGGACCACATGAGCACCCCGCCGCACCTCGGGAAGCGCCTCTTGCACGCCTTCATCTCGCCGGCGATCATCACGGCCTGGTTCGCCTGGCTCCACTCGACGTATTCCGCGAGGTCGGTAGGCTCGCGCCCATGGATCGCCACCAGCCGGCTCCAGTCGATCCACCACGTCGTCAGCCGCGTCCAGTATGGGTTGTCCGTAGTCGCCGGGAAGGTGGCGAAGTTTCCCGCATACTTTTCGATCAGCGCGACCGGGCTTGCCCCCGGGCAGTAGACCTCCGGCCGGAACAGGGCATCGTCCGCCGCCCAGTACACTTCGGCATCGGCGAGCGTCCCCAGCGCCGCCCCGCCATGCACCGCCCAGTGCTTCCCCTGGCCGAACTCAGCGGGATTGGCGCCGGCCCGCGGGCCAAGCGGTGACGTGGGGATGTACCGCCGCGTCGGGTCCAGCTCCGCCGCCACTTCCCCCAGCCGCTTGAGCATCGGATGCGACAGGTCGCACGGTTTGCCCATCCCGTACTTATGCCCCTCTAGGTCGCCCTGCTGCTCATTCCCGCCGCCCCAGAACAACAGCGACACATGGTGACGGCGACGCTCGATGAACGACGTCGCGATCCGCACCATCCCCGCGATGCTTTCCTCATCCTCCGGCGGCCAGTTCTCCAGGCCCGACGAGGTCAGCGGAAACTCCTGCCAGACCATCAGCCCAAGCTCGTCGCATATCTCGTAGAACCACTCTCGCTCCAGGAACTGGCAGGCGTTGATGCGGAACAGGTTGAGCCCCAGCTCCCGATATTGCCGGAGGCGCCGCTCATAGTCCTCCCGCGTCAGGTCGGCGAAGTTGGCGCCCAGCGGCGCGAAGTTCACGCCCTGGAGGAAGACCGGCCGCCCGTTCACCACGCACACCCGCGGATCGGCCTCAGCCGGGGCCCCTTCGCACGCTTCCCATTCCACATGCTTGAACCCGACCCGCCGCGTTACCCGATCAAGCTCCACCCGCTCCCCATCCACCAGCACGCAGGTCACGTCATATAGCGGCTGCTCGCCTTGCAGATTCGGCCACCACAGCTCCACCGGCAGCCCCGTCCAATTGATGCCCCGCGCGAACTCGGCGACCGAGAACTCCCCGCTGCGGATCACCGCGCCATCCTTCTCCAGCGAGACGCGCACGATCTGACCGTCCCCCTCCGTGATCTCGGCCGACAGCTCGAGCATCCCCTCACCCGCGACTGGGTCGGCGTCGGTCAGGCATCGCAGCGTGCCGAACTCGCTGCCCCTCGACACTACTAGCGCGATATCATCCCAGATTCCCACCTGCACCAGCCGCGGCGTCCAGTCCCACGTATAGTTGAAGCGCGTCTTCCACTCCTTCATCCGCGACGTGTAGCCGAACTGCCCCAGCCAGCGCGGGGCGAGGTCGAAGATGATCTCCAGCTCGTTGTCCGCCGCGTTGAGATGCTCGGTGAGGTCGAAGGTATGGGGCACGTGCGTGCCCTTGAACTCGCCCACTTCCTTCCCATTCACGTACACCCATCCCGCGTAGTCGAGCCCCTCACACTCCAGCCGAAACCGCGCCTCCGCGTCCATCCAATCGTCGGGTATTCGCGCCCGGAACATCCAGTGCCGGTTCTCCACCCACTCGCCCTCGCGCGAGTTCACGCCCACGTTCCAGTCGGGGATCACGCCCGCCGCCCGCAGCGCCCCCTGCACGGACCCGGGCACCTTCGCCGGCACCGGCCGCACGTCGATGCATCGCTCCGTTGCTCCGAAGCCGTGGCCGTACTTCCATTCGAGCAGCCAGATGTAGGGGGTGTACCCCTCGAGGGTCCACTGCAAATCCGCGAGGTCGTGCGTCTCTTTCATCCGGCATCACCCGTGTCGAGCAGGTTTGGTCCATCTTCCTCCGCGCCACGGCGGGACCTCCGACACGGCAGCCCCTCGCCCTTCACGGCCTGACCACGGAGGTCCCCGGTGGCGATGTCGGGAAACCGCCCGTCGAAGGCGTGTCGATTGAGGAGGTCCGCATGTCGTCTAGTCGATGGGGCCTGATCCCGATGATCACAGCACTTGCCCTTCCTTCTGCCCAGACTGTCCAGAGGGCAGCGGCGGCGCAGTCGGTCGTCGTCTACCGCGGACCCATCGAGTGGTATACGCAGCGCCACACCTTGGCGACCTTGCAGGGCATCGTCAACCGCGACGGCCCGGTCCTCTACCTGGCCGCACCCTTCTTCTATTACCCGCCCGTCAACCAGGCGTGGCTGGATTACTACCAGGCGAAGCGGGGCTTCGCGTATGAGGACGTCACGGACTTCGACGCCCTGATCGCGCGCTTCAAGCCTCACCTCCGCGGCCTGATCGGGTTCGACGCTACCCCCGGCCCGAAGATGGCGCGCGACGGCAAGTTCTTCCCCATCGAGGAATATCTGGCCACCTCCGTCGGCGCCCTGACCGGCATGCTCCCGGTGCCTTCGAAGGCACGAGCCGAGTTGGCGCAGCGCTGGGGCCTGCCCGCGCCCGACGAGGTCGAGCTGAGGGATTGCCGCGGCCGCCGCACGGGCGTGACCGTCCACGGCGATCTCGCGCGGTATGGCTTCACGAACAAGGCCCAGGCGGCGTTGTGGGCGATCAAGAATCTGCTGCCCGCCTGCTCGCCCGACTACTTCTTCAACCTCGACGGCGACGGCGCCGACTACGCGGCCCAGCACTTCGCCCTCTGCACGAATCTGCAGTACATCGACCAGGACGCTGGCGAGGGGTTGACCGAACAGCAAGTTCTCGAGCGCATCCTGCAGGCCTATCAGGACCGCACCGACAAGTCCCGCCCGTACTTCTGGGTCATCGGCCTTCAGCCGCCTGAGCGCCCTGGCGTGATGACCCTCTCGCGCTATGGCGGCGTCAACTCGATGACCAACGCCTCCCAGAACTGGAGCTTCCACACGCGCGTCGCCTCCGACCGCAGCTCGTGGCGCCAGCAGCCGACGCCCCTTCGTCCCTCCGTGACCGCGGACACCCGCTACGTGGCCTTCCTCGCCTCGGAGTGCACGACCCAGAAGGCCGCCGGCGATGGCATGCAGCACGGCGCGTGGCTCGACCCCGCGCGGGGCAAGGTCGCGATCAACTGGGGGATGTGCGCCGCCTTTGCAAAGCAGGCTCCCGCCGTCGTCGACTACTACTACTCCTCCGCGACGCCCAACGACTACTTCGTCACCGGCGACATCTGCGCAGGCATGGGCTTCGCCGTCCCGCCGCTCATGCCCGACGACGCCTGGCACGCCGTGCTCGAGGACGCCGCCCCCTGCTGGAAGGCGATGGACCTTGCGTCGATCGACGTCTACGCCAACGACGGCTATTACGACGGTCAGGCTGACCATCCCCAGTTCGCCGATATGTGCGACGCCTTCGGCGCCCTCGCCGTCACGGTCAAGGACCGCGTCTTGAGCCGGGGCGTCTGGGGCGATAACGGCAGCGTCTGGGGCAGGCGAACGAGGGTGTTCACCGCGATCCACTATCCCGCTAGCCCCACGCCGCTAAGTGATTCCTTGCTCTAAC
>PMZA01000535.1 GCA_003170595.1 Armatimonadota bacterium | reverse complement strand
CCATGGAGTTCTCCAGCACATCGAAGGGCCTCAGCCCGGCGATCGCCCCCACGACCCACACCGCCGCTACGCCTCCCACCAACGCCAGCAGGCCCTTCGCTATCCGCCACCGCTCGTACGTTGGGCCACTGGATACGCACGCCACCGCGACCGCCAGCCCCAGTGCACTGAGCGATATCGTGCTGCCCAGCCCCAGCAGCACCCCCATCCCGAACACCCGCCACGGCGACGGCCACCCCTTCCCCATCGCCGCCACGACCAGCACCGCGACGAGCACGATGAGCATGTCGAGGCACTGAAAGAACAGCGCGCAGGCCGGTGAGAGGCCCAGCATCGCCGCCGCGAGGAACCCCACCGCCGTCCCTTTCGCCCCCGACACGATCCAGAAGAGCAGCGCCGCGGCCAGGGACGTCGCCATGCATATCGCGAGTATAGCGAGTAAAGCTACCCGCACCGCCCCCGGCGGCAGGCCCTTCGCACCCGGGAAGTTCCGCGCGTACCTCCAGATGTCATACAGCGTGTCGCAGCCCACAGTCACCGACTCGGCCACCAGCGCATCCCCAACCCCCGGCCACGCCTCATCCATCCGCCGCAAGCCGTAGTACAGCAGCGNNCTCACGTACGCCCGCGCGTCGTCGATCCGGTACGCCTCGGCCAGATACCCAGTCGATACGTCGCTCATCTGGTACGCCACAGCGGTCCGCAGCCACGCCGGATTGGCCGCCATGAGCCCCACATACACCACCGGCAGCCCCACGAACACCACCACAGCGCCCAGTATCCGCACCTTCCGCACCAGGTACGCCGCCAGCCCCATCGCCACCACGACCCCCACCGGCACCAGCGCCGCCCTCCACGGCCACGCCGCCGGGTTCACCCGATACGCCCACTGTACTGGCACGCCGAGGGGTCGGTGGAGGAGGAAAAGCCAAACCAGGAGGGCCGCCGTCGCCAGAGCCTGCGCGATGATCTTTGGCCTAGCTGGGTAAGCGAATAAGCGGCGCATGGTTGCCTCATTGTAAGCCTTTCGCGACCTCCAGGCGCTTCACAGCCCCCACCCGGCGCCGACGAATCAGGGGGAGGCCCAGCCTCCAACGCGGACCAAGGAGGATTTCCAACCCATGCTCAAATTTGCCTTGCCTGTTGTGTTGATGTTGCTTGTGCCTTGCCTGGCCGGGGCCAACCACCTCAACAACGTCGCCCATCAGACGGTGAGCTTCCAGGTGAGCCCGATCGAGGAACTCTCGGTCAGCGGCAACCCCGGCCTGATCCATGTCGTCACGGCGTCGGCCGGTCAGGACCCGACGGACGTCGACGACTCCTCGACGACCTACACCCTGACGACCAACGAGGCTGACTGCGCGATCACCGCGAAGCTCGACTCGGCCATGCCCACGGGCATGGAACTCATGGTCGACTTGGCCGCACCCACCGGCGCCATGAGCCTCGGCTTCGTCGCCCTCTCGACCAGCGACCAGAACGTCGTGACCGGCATCAGCAGTCTCATCGCCAGCGGTAAAGGCATCACCTACCGCTGCTGCGCCGACGCCTCGGCCGGCACCATCGCCCAGACCTCCAGGACCGTCACTCTCACCCTTCTGGGCGAGCGGTAGTCTTACGCCAAGGCTTTACCGCAGGACACAACGCGCGGACGCGTGAATCCAGTTAAGGAGGGTTTGTCTACAATGAGAAAGCCTTTCGTGCCTGTCCTGGCAGTGCTCTTCGCGGCGGTTCTCGGTGGCGCGGCGATGGCCCGCGGTGGAGGCAATACCGCCACCCAGATCGTCTCGTTCCAGGTCAGCCCCATCAATGAGCTTGCCGTCAGCGGCAATCCCGCCGCTCTCAACGTCAACTCCGCCGCGGCCGACTCCCAGCCCGACGAGGTCTCCGACAGCTCGACGACCTACTCGCTCACGACCAACGAGGAGGGCCGCACCATCACGGGCAGGATCGACTCGGCCATGCCCAGCGGCGTCACGCTCAAGATCAACCTCCAGGCCCCGTCCGGCGGCACCAGCGCCGGCGACGTCATCCTCGGCACGGGCGACTCCACTCTCGTCACCGGCATCTCCGACCTTGCCGCTTCGGGCAAGACGATCACCTACAAGCTCGACGCGACGGTCGACGCCGGGGTCATCGCCCCAGCGTCCCGCACGGTCACCTTGACCCTGTTGGACGACGTGAGCTAGGCGCAGGCTTGCGGTCCGCAGGAAGATCGGGGTGGGGCCTTCGTGCCTCACCCCGGTTTGTTTCGTGAGGAGGGGACATCGGCACGGCAATTGCATTACACCGAAACGCGCGGACGCGCCAATCATGTTAGGGAGGATTTATTCAAAATGAGAAAGTCTTTCGTCCCCGTTTTCGCAGTCCTCTTCGCAGTCATGCTCGCAGGCGTCGCTATGGCCGCCGACTCCAGCTCCGACACCCAGGCCCTGGTGCTCAAGGTCAACGCCATCAGTGAGCTTGCCATCACCGGCAGTACCGTCACCATGACCGTCGTCGGCGCCCCGGCCGGCTCCGGGCTTACGGCGGTCGACGACAGCACGACCAAGTATGCCGTCACGACGAACGGGACCGGCATGAAGATCACCGGCGTGCTCGACTCGGCCATGCCCACCGACACCACGCTCACGATCGCCCTGGCAGCGCCCACCCTCGAAGGCTGCAGCAGCGCCGGCCCCGTCTCCCTGAGCGACACCGCCGCGGACCTTGTGACCGGCATCACCACCCTCTCCGCGAGCGACCTGGGGATCACGTACGAGCTCGGGGCGCTCTTGACCGCGGGTCCCGTCGGCACGTTCGACCGCACCGTCACGCTCACCATGGTGGCCGGGTCGTAATAGGCGCAACATAGGGCAGTCCAGGATACCGGGGTGGGGCCTTCGGGCCTCACCCCTTTCTTTTTCCCCTTACTCTCCCGCGATTCCACCGTCTGGCACGCGCCTTGCATGTCGGTAGCCAGCGCATCTGCGTACAATTCCAACGGGAGGGCAAAATGCCCATGAAAAAGTCTTTCGCACTAGTCTTCGCACTCGCTTTCGCGCTTGTCCTGAGTGGAGTCGCCCTGGCGAACCCCGGCGGCGGCACGGCTAGCCAGACGGTGTCCTTCGAGGTCGCCCCCATCCATGCGATCGCCGTCAGCGGCGACCCGCTGCCCCTGGTGATCAACTCGGCGAGCGCCGGGTCAGAGCCGGATGACGCCATCGACTCGACCACGAGCTACTCCTTCACGACCAACTCCGTGTACGGACCCAGCTTCATCTCCGCCTCTCTCGACAGCGCCATGCCGTTGGGAGTCACGCTTTGGGTCAAGCTCGCCGCCCCCGTGGGCGCCCTCTCGGAGGACTATGTTCCCCTCAGCAATTACGAACAGATTGTCGTGTTCGGTCTCGAAGCCGGAACGGCTAGCGGACTGGGCATCTGGTACAAGCTCCACGCCCCCGCTGAGGCCGGCTTCAACGGCGGAGGCTCGCGCACCGTCACCTTCACGCTGATGGGCGGCATGGAGGGATAGGCGCAACACAGGGCAGTCCAGGATACCGGGGTGACGCCTTCGGGCGCCACCCCGATTCTCTCTCCCGCAGCTTTCCCAGACTCGCCCCCCGTCTGGCACGCGCCTTGCATGTCGGTAGCCAGCGCATCTGCGCACAATTCCAACGGGAGGGCAAAATGCCCATGAAGAAGTCCTTCGCACTAGTTTTCGCACTGGCTTTCGCGCTTGTCCTGAGTGGAGTCGCCCTGGCGTACCCCGGCGGCGGCACTGCTAGCCAGACGGTGTCCTTCGAGGTCACGCCCATCCATGCGATAGCCGTCAGCGGCGACCCGGCGCCCCTGGTGATCAACACGGCGAGCGCCGGGTCTGAGCCGGATGACGCCATCGACTCGAGCACGACCTACTCCTTCACGACCAACTACCGAGGCAGCGTGATCCTCGCTTCTCTCGACAGCGACATGCCGTATGGGGTCACGCTTAGCGTCGAGCTGGCCGTCCCCACGGGCTACGGCGTCCCGGAGGGCTATGTTCCCCTCAGTGGTTCCGGCCAGCCCGTCGTGTTCGCTCTCGACGCCGGGTGCTGGAGTGGCTTGGCGATCGGCTATAAGCTCCACGCGCCGGCTGAGGCCGGGTACAACGGCTCGGACTCGCGCACCGTCACCTTCACGCTGATGGGCGAGCTCTAGCCTGCAGGGCTTGCCGTCAAGAAGAAAGGGGTGACGCCTCCGGGCGCCACCCCGTTTCTTTCTCCCGCAGCTTTCCCAGACTCGCCCCCCGTCTGGCACGCGCCTTGCATGTCGGTAGCCAGCGCATCTGCGTACAATTCCAACGGGAGGGCAACATGCCCATGAAAAAGTCTTTCGCACCAGTCTTCGCACTCGCTTTCGCGCTTGTCCTGAGTGGAGTCGCCCTGGCGAACCCCGGCGGCGGCACGGTTAGCCAGCAGGTGTCCTTCGAGGTCACGCCCATCAAGGCGCTAGCCGTCAGCGGCGATCCGCAGCCCCTGGTGATCAACTCGGCGAGCGCCGGCCAAGAGCCGGATGACGCCATCGACTCGAGCACGAGCTACTCCTTCACGGCCAACTACGGAAACACCGTGATCTTCGCTTCTCTCGACAGCGCCATGCCGTTGGGAGTCACGCTTAGCGTCAAACTGGCCGCCCCCGTGGGCGCTTCCTCGGAAGACTATGTTGCCCTCAGCAGTGACGACCAGATCCTCGTGTTCGGTCTCGACGCCGGAACGGCCAGCAACCTGGGCATCTGGTACAAGCTCCACGCCCCCGCTGAGGCCGGGTTCAAAGGCGACGGCTCGCGCACCGTCACCTTCACGCTGATGGGCGTGAGCTAGCCTGCAGGGTTTGCCGTCAAGAAGAACGGGGTGACGCCTTCGGGCGCCACCCCGTTTCTTCCCCCCGCAGCTTTCCCAGACTCGCCCCCCGTCTGGCACGCGCCTTGCATGCGGTAGCCAGCGCATCTGCGCATAATTCCAACGGGAGGGCAAAATGCCCATGAAAAAGTCTTTCGCACTAGTCTTCGCACTCGCTTTCGCGCTTGTCCTGAGTGGAGTCGCCCTGGCGAACCCCGGCAGCACTGCTAGCCAGACGGTGTCCTTCGAGGTCGCCCCCATCCATGCGATCGCCGTCAGCGGCGATCCGCAGCCCCTGGTGATCAACTCGGCGAGCGCCGGGTCAGAGCCGGATGACGCCATCGACTCGAGCACGACCTACTCCTTCACGACCAACTGCGTGTACGGAGCCAGCTTCATCTCCGCCTCTCTCGACAGCCCCATGCCGCCTGGGGTCATGCTTCTCGTCAGGATGGCTGTCCCCGAAGGCGACTTCCCTGAACCCTATGTTCTCCTCGGCAATTACGACGAGATTGTCGTGTTCGGCCTCAACGCTGGAATCGGCAGCAACCTGGGCATATCGTACATGCTCCACGCCCCGGCTGAGGCCGGGTACAACGGCTTTAGCTCGCGCACCGTCACCTTCACGCTGATGGGCGACGTCTAGCCCTCAGGGCTTGTCGTCCAGGAATGCGGGGTGACGCCTTCGGGCGCCACCCCGTTTTCGATTCCGGCGGCTGCCCGTTGTTATAGGGCGGGCATGAATGTGGGTTCGCTGAGCGAATCCCAAGCCCTACAGCAAGTACTCCTTGTCGGAAGAGCCTTTGTAATAGCCCCATCAACCAACCTCCGGATTCCGGCACACCAATTGCAGCATCCTCCCCGAAGTCCCTAGACAAGTGGAGCCTGCAGAAGCTCCCACGGGAGGATCAAGTTGAATACTGGACGCGAGAAGCGGCGGCTTGTCGTCTGTTGGACGTTGTTAGCTGTCCCTCTATTCCTGCTGTGCGGATCGGCCTACGCGGTCGACCTCGGCGGCACCGGCTCCTGGGCGCCCTCCGTCGACGCCTCCAACCTCACCGGCGGTGCAGGCACCAACCTCGCCCCAAGCTACGAAAGCGCGGCCGACCAGATCACGCTGGACATCACCAACGCCTCGCCCTCCCTCGGCTGGCGCGTCGATGTCCAGCGCGTCGACACTCTCTGGCCCAGCGGCCTTGTCCTATCGGTCCGCAGGACGGGCGACGGCGCAGGCCTCGGGTCGATCGCCGGCGGCGCCTCCTACCAGACGGTCAGCCCCTCCTCCTCAGCCTTCTTCTCAGGCCTCCTCGACTGCCCGAGCGTCCCCGTGCAGATCAAGCTTTCCGGCGTTTCCGTGGCGATTCTCCCGGGCGCCTATGCCACAACTCTGACCTTTACGGTGGTGGAGACCCAATGAGTATGCGCACAAGCTTTGCAGCCCTCACGACGATTGTCGCAGTCATCCTGCTGCCCCTGGCGGCCATCTCAGCCCACGCCGGCGGCGTCAGCGTCATCAGCGAGCTGACCTGGTCGGCCGACGTCGACGCCGGTGGCCAGGCGGAGGGGAAGATCCTCCTCCGCAACGCCTCCGATAAGCCCGGCGAGGTCCGCATCTACCAGACGGACTACACCTTCAAAGCCGACGGGACCAACGACTTCGGCGATCCGGGCTCGGTGCCCCGCTCCAATGCGGCGTGGGTGACGGTCAACCCGCACCAGCTTGTCGTTCCCGCGGGTGAGACGGCGGCGGTCTACTTCACCGTGGCCGTACCCAACAATCCTGCCCTCGTGGGCAGCTACTGGAGCATGATCATGGTCGAACCCATCTCCCCTCCGCCCCCGGCGGCCGAGAAGGGCAAGCCCCAGGTCTCGCTGCGCACGGTCCTGCGCTACGCCGTCCAGATCGTCACGAACATCCAGGACACGGGCAAGCGCGACCTCAAGTTCGTCGACCGCAAGGTGGTCGTGGACGGGGCCTCCCGCACTCTCCAGCTCGACCTCGAGAACACCGGCGAGCGCAGCCTCTCCCCTACCCTCTGGTGCGAACTCTACGACAAGACCGGCGCCTCGGCGGGGCGATTCCAGGGCAAGAGGCAGCGCCTGTACCCGGGCTGCTCGGGCCGCTTCAGGATCGATCTGACCGCGGCCCATCCGGGCTCCTACACCGCCGTGGTGGTCGCCGATAACGGGGATGAGTACGTCTTCGGCGCCCGCTATGCCCTCGACCTTACCGATACCGTGGCCCAGACACCCGTTGGGGCGTCAGTGACGCCGGCTTCCACGCCCACGCCCACGCCCACGCCCACGCCCACGCCCACGCCCACGCCTGCGCCCACGCCTGCGCCTGCGCCTGCGCCCGCCAAGTGAGGATCCCATCATGCTGAGCCAACTTCTGACGAGGACCGTCCGGTCCCGCATGACGATAGCTTTGACTGCGATCTTGGCCTGTGGCCTGGCTCTCGCCCAGGGCTTCCCGGCGGGTAAGGGTCAGGGCGTCGAAGTCCTGTCCGTGACGCCGATGCTCGTCGACGCCCTGCCGGGACAGATCGTGAACCTGAGCTTCCGCGTGACGAACCACGCCACCAGCCAGGAGCTTTTCGTCGAGAGCCTGCAGCTCCCGAAGAACTGGCAGGCCCTGGTGCCGCTGAGCGTCTTCGCGCTGGGCCCGGGTGAGATGACGGCGCGAGTAGTGGCCGTCGCGGTGCCCAGAACGACGCCCGCCGGCCGCTACGAGGTGGCCTACTCGGTCCGCAGCCAGCGCGACTACGCGATCCAGGACGCCCAGACCGTCGCCATCACCATCCAGCCCGCCGGCAACCTCCTCCTCCTCCTCGACCAGTCGCCGGGCACGGTCATCGCCGGCGAGCAGTACGTGGCGAAGATGCGCGCGGTCAATCAGGGCAATGCCCCTCTGAGCGTTAAGCTCACGGCGATGCGCGATGACCAGCACGCCGTGGCCGTCGACCCGCCCACCCTCACCCTCGCCCCCGGGGCCAGCGCCGTCGCCTCGGTGACGGTCAAGACCGACACCACCGAGCGCCGCCCACGCCGCCAGATCATCTTCGTGACCGCGGAGGGCGTCTCGGGGCAGGGCAAGCCTCTCAAGGC
>PMZA01000285.1:332-6207 GCA_003170595.1 Armatimonadota bacterium | reverse complement strand
GTAGCGTCTATGGGGGCAGGTCATGGGCGCAGTGCAAATTGCCTACACCCTGTCTGCGGCAGCGGATGTGGAGGTGCAGGTATTGAACATGGCTGGCCGCACAGTGGCCACCATCCCCGTAGAGCCCAGCGAGGCCGGTACACACACAGCCTTCTGGCCTGGCAGAAGCGCAAGCGGCAGCAAAGTCCCACCAGGGCAGTACCTGCTACGAATAGACTGTAAGGCGGACGATGGGGTCGCGAGCACCCGGCTCGTGACGGTAGGGGTAAGGTAGGAAACCCGATCATGTCATGGTCACACGTGAGTCGGCGACATCCAAGGCTCAACCAGCGAGGCGCGATATGAGCAAGATGATGAATTATTCCGTTCTGACGGCTGCAGTTGTACTGACGGTGGTCGTCGCAGGGTGCGGTGGTGGTGGTTCGGCGCCGCAGGTCCCGGGCGTGACCGCTCAAGTACTCGACAGGCAGAGCCTACTGCCCGTTGTAAGCGCAACGGCGACAATGAACGCTCAGTCTGCCAGCGCCGGTTCCGATGGGCGCGTCACTCTAGTTGGGATGACTGCTGGTGCAGCGGAACTTACGCTGGCCGCGCCCGGTTACTCGACCAGATCAGTTCCTGTTAACGTAGGTCAGGGATTGGTGGATCTCGGGTGTGAGCTACTCACCCCTCAGAACCCCACGGGCACCGCCAACATAGCGGGGGTGATCCTGATGTCCAATGGCAACACGCCCGTGGGTGGGGCAACCGTGTGACCTGCCCCCATAGACGCTACCAGTCGCTATGTCAGAGTCAGCACGGTTTCCGCCCTGGGCGACAGGCGGAGCGTAGCGAAGCCTGGAGCCCGGGGCGGGCCCGGCTCCACAGCCTCCGGCGCTGGCGGTCTGTAGCCCAAGGAGTGACCTGCCCCCACAAACGGTACCACTCGCTATGTCAGAGTCAGCACGGTTTCCGCCCGGGGCGACAGGCGGAACGTAGCGGATGGTCGCCTGGACCTCGCCGACGCCTTTGCCGACCTGCTGGCCGTGGACATGTTCCAGGCCCGGACCCATAGAGCCAACCTCGCGATAATCTGGGAGGAAGCCGCCTCAGGCGGCGTGGGGGTCACGGGTGGACGGCGCGGGGCACGCATCGCGGCGAGTTCATGGGCGTGCGGGCAGCGGGCCGGACGGTCGTGATCGAGGGGACGGAGATCCTGCGGGTGGAGGGGGAGAAGATCGTGGAGGACTGGGTGATCTGGGACGCGCTGGGACTGCTACGCCAGCTCGGGCTCCTCCCGCCAATGTCATCGACCCTATAGCGGCCCTCTAGCGGCCCTCCCGCCGGGGCGGCGACGTATCCATTCCGGAAATCGCGGCGTTAGGCCGGCTTGTCAGGGCCGGCAGGCGGGTTGGCGCGTCCCGCTAAGGCGCGGAGTTGCTCGGGCGTCCTCGTGCGGAGCCACCGCAGTATCAGCACCCGTAGCACGAGGAACAAGGCTGGCGGAGCCACGAGCTCGATAATCACCGTAGCGATAAGCGAAGTCAGTTGCGGGCGCTGCAGACCCGGCATGACAACGGCGCCCATCCTGCCGCCCTGCGCCTTGACCAACCACGCCGTGAAGAGAAGGGAGACCACAAGTCCGCACAGCCCGAGGCTGTAGATTGCTAGGGGCACCCCCTTCCGAGTCACAACCAAGGAGAAGAGCCCCATCCAGAAGACCAAGCTCACCGCAGCCACGATCACCAAGATCGAATGCAGCATTTCTGTCGCGGCCTGTTCCAAAGTGACACTGCATTCGAGGTCGCGGCACCGTAGGTCCGGGAAATCGAGTCTCCCACCCGTATGTGCATACTCAACCCGCATGGTCTCGCCCGGGCGCAGCGACCGAAACTCCAGCGAGGCCCCCGAAGGCCCGCTGCGGATGACTCTCGCGCCCGTGGCTGGATCTGTCCCCGCGGCCATGCTGCACCTTAGCATCTCCGCACCCCTCGGCGGAGCCAACCGAAGCCCGACCGTCGCGTCCAGGTCACCCCAGCGCACGGGCCTGTTGCCCGTGCTTCGGATATCGACCGCCCCTATTACAATCCGCGTGAGGCGACGACCGTCGTAGAGGAGGGCGAGCCGCTGATCCACATCGTTGTAGCTGATCTCCAACTGCCCCGGGGACCATACCAGGGCTCGGCGTTCGCCGTACCACCTATAGAGCAATGCCCCGGTGCCGAGCGAGATCAGAATCGCGGTTGCGTAACCCACCAGGCTGAACCAGACGGGTCTGCGGTCCACTGGCACGTGCCCCCTGACGAACTGCGATGGTCTGGGCCGGTCTACTACGCCCGGCTCCTGAAGCAGTACACTTTCCCGTCCCTTCCCGCCACCACAACGTACCCCATGCTTATCGCCGCTTCCGACGACAGCTCGCACCCGAGGTGTTGCCGCCACAGCAGGATTCCGCTTTCCCGCTCCAGCGCATACAAGTGCTCGTCGTGGCTGCCCACGTAGACCGTCCGCCCGGAGATGCTCGGCGCGGCGTCGACCCAGTCGTCGGTCGGGAAGCGCCACTTCCGCTGCCCGCTATCGGCGGAGATGCCGTAGACGCATCGCTCGCGCGTGCCGACGACGACGGTATTCTCCCAGCCCGCGGGCGAGGAGTGGATCTCGCCGTTGCACTCGAACTCCCAGCGCCGCCGCCCGTCGAAGGCGTGGAGGCAGTGGAGGCGATGGTCCAGTGAGGCGACGAGGAGGCTGCCGTGCAGGTACGAGCAGGCCGCCTGGATCTCCCCGCCGGTCGTGTAGGTCCACATCTCCTGCCCGCTCGCAAGCTCGAGGGCGTAGACGGTCGAGTCGGCGCCGCCGAACCAGACGGTGTCCTCCGACGCGGTCGGGCCGCAGAGGATTTGCCCCTCGGCTTCGAAGGCCCACGTGAGCACGCCGGTCTGCGTGCTGAAGGCGGCGACCCGCCCGTTCGACGAGGTGACGAGGAGTAGATTGGCGACGACGACGGGGCTGCCGTAGATGTCCGCGCCCATGTCGGCGCTCCAGTTCTGCTTGCCGGTCATGGCATCGACGCCCACGATCTTCGGCCCGCTGGTAACGTACAGGGTCTTCCCGCCGACGACACACCCGGCGGCGAGGAATTCCTTATGCGCGCGCAGCTCCCAGATGATGTTCCCATCGGCGGCGTTGAGGCCCACGAAGCGCCCGTAGTTGCCCGGCTCGGCGGCATGTCCGCCCACGAAGATCATGCCGTTGGCGATGACCGGCGGGGCCGTTATCCACTCGGCCACCTGCGTATTCCACAGCAGGCGCAGCGGCGGCGCGACGGCCTCCGGCGTGTAGCCGGTGCGCGTCATGTTGCAGCCTTCCGCCGGCCAGTTGTAGTGCTTGACCTCACCCGTCGGCTTCTCCCGCGTCGCCAGCAGCGCCGTCTCATCAAGCGCGCGGCTGACCTGATCGTCCTCCGGCGACATGGCCGACGCCCGCCGCAGCAGGGCCAGCGCGTGATCGACTCGTCCCGCCGCCCTCAGGCTCAGCGCCCTCTTCAGCAGATCCTGCGCCGACTCGACGACCGCCTCACCCACCGACGCCTCATCGACCTCGGCCGCCTCCTCAAATTCCTCACCATCCGTCGCCACTTCCGTCTGCGCGCAGACGGGGCAGTCGGCATGACTGCGCCCGCTCTTGTACCCGCACGACCGGCACTGCCACGCGGCGGCATGGATCTTCTTGTCCAGCTCGCGCCGGATCTCCCGCAGTTCGGTGAGGACTTCGTGGAACGATGGATACCGCTCCTCACGCTTCTTGGCGAGGCAGCGCATGACGAGCGCGTCCAGCTCCGGCGATATGATCGGGTTGAGGCTCACCGCCGTCACGGGCACACGGTGGAGGATCGCCCCGATGGCATTATCCCCGCGCGTATCGACGGGCTGCTTGCCGGTGATCATGTGGTAGAGGGTGGCCCCGAAGCTGTAGACATCCGACCGCCGGTCGGCCGACTGGGCATCGAGGACCTGCTCGGGCGGCATGTAGGGCAGCGTCCCGAGGCCCTTGCGGCCTTCGGTCAGCGACGCCAGCCCGCCCACAACCTTCGCCAGCCCAAAGTCCGTGACCTTGGCTATGGCACGCCGATCGATGAGCACGTTGGCGGGTTTGAGATCGCGATGGATGATGCCCTCTTCGCCGGAGGGGTTGGGGATCGAGTGGAGGAAGGCCATGGCCGAGGCGATCTGGATGGCGAAGTCGACGGCCTGCCCGAGGTCGAGGCTGCGCTCGCGGCGGAGGAGTTCGCCGAGGTTCATGCCGTCGACGTATTCCATGAAGAGGAGCGGCTTGCCCTCGAGTTCGCGGTAAATGACGCCGTAGACGAGATGGTCATGGCGGCCGATACCGAGCCAGGCGCGCGCTTCCTGGCGGAAGCGATCGAGGGCGGAGGGGTTCTCGAGGTACTCGGGCTTGAGGGTTTTGGCGGCGAACTTATGGCGTGTGATTTCATCGAGGAGGACGAGGACAACGCCGGTGCCGCCCTCGTAATGTTCGAGGACGACGAACTGCCCCTCAACCTTCTCCCCGATCTCCCACATGGTTATCCGCACCGGTCGTTCTTTCTGTAGGGCGGGCATTTATGCCCGCCGCGCTGTGGCCTTCCTTTGTTTGTCATCCTGCCTGCCCTGAGCCCGCCGAAGGGAGCGTAGCGTTAGCGAAGCGAAGGATCTAGTCTTCGGTAACGCGTTTCCCCCGCAGAAATATCCAAGCCCCCCACCTTACCCTTTCCCCACCACTTCTTCCACCTTCGCCGCCAGACGCTCCACCGACCCCTCAAACCTCACCTTCCCTTCCTTCCTCGTCGCATCAACGCAACTCTCCGCCACGCCCTTGAACGCGTCCTCCTTCGTCCTTAGCCGCGCCATGTCCACCAGATCCCCCCGCAAGTGCAGCATCAGCGACGTCTCCACCAGTCCCCCGTGATCCAGCACCGGCTCTATCGGCTGCACGGCGAACGGGTCCATCACCAGCACCTTCGCCTTTGCCTTTCCCTCCGCCTTCCCTTCCGCCTTCGCCTCGGCCATCCACTCCTCCGCCATCTCCCTCAGCAGCACGCCCTGCACGTCCGGATGGTGCCCGGTCACGATGATGATCCACTCGTACCCCATCGCCGCCAGCACCTCGACCACGTTCCGCATGAGCGCGACGACCACATCTTCCTTCAGCAGCATCGACCCCTCCCATCCCTCATGCCCCTGCGTGCCCCAGTACGTCGGCGGCAGCACGACCCCGCCAGTCTTCTCGGCGACCGCCACGCAGAACGCGTGCGCGTGCATGGTGTCGAGCCCCACCGGCAGATGGCAGCCGTGAAACTCCAGCGATCCGATCGGCACATACACCAGCGACCGCTCCGCCCTCGCCGCAGCGATTTCTTCCGCAGTCCTTTCCTCAAACTTGACTCTGCGCATGATCTACTCCTCCCCTTCCGTATTCGCCTTCACCGCCGTCACCTCATACGCCCGCTGCTCCACATCGAACCCCGCGAGCGGATGCATCCCCACATACTTCGCCTCAACCGCGCCGCCCAACTCCGAGTAGGTGCCGTCGCTCACGAGCAGCCTAACGCCCACAGTCTTCGCCAGATCCAACAGCCGCGACGCCAGATTCACCGTCGGCCCGACGACAGTGTATTGCTGCCGATCCTCCGACCCCACATATCCGACGACCACCTCGCCCGTCGCAATCCCCACGCGAATCCCCATCCCCTTCAGCCCGTGATATTCCCACAACGCCTGCTCGCGCTCGACCATTTCGATCAGGTCGAGCCCCGTCCGCACAGCCCGCAGCGCATGATCTTCCTGCGTCGCCGGCGCGTTGAAGAAGGCCAGCAGCCCGTCGCCGATGAACTTGTCCA
>PMZA01000285.1:0-240 GCA_003170595.1 Armatimonadota bacterium | reverse complement strand
TCACCCCGACATGTCCATGAACAGCACGGTCACGACCCGCCGCTCGCCACGCATCGCCGCCTCGAGGTCAGCCTCCGCCAGCCCCTCGGCCACCTGCGGCGGCACGAAGCGTCGGAAGGCATCCATCGCCCGCGAGCGGGCCGCCTCTGCCTTCCGCAGCTGCATCGCCAGCGCCGCAACCCCACCCGCCGCCGCCGCCATCGTCGGCAGCAGGAGCGGCGTCACCACCTCCTGCCTATT
>PMZA01000433.1 GCA_003170595.1 Armatimonadota bacterium | reverse complement strand
GGGCTTGACTGTGACCTGAACGGCGCCATCGGCTACCTTCGTCGCCGCCTGGTACACCAGGCTCGAGGCGGACTTTAGCGGCTGCGCGGCGACGACCTTGAGGACGGCCGGGGCGGACCCGGCATTCACGGCCAGCAGGATGCGCGCGTCGCCGTCGGTCCAGGCGATCCACGGCATTGGTGGGCCCGAGACCGCTACGTCAGGGGCGACGTCGTGGCCGGCAACGGAGCTTGCGAGAATCGACAGGTCCCTGTTGAGGTCCTTCATCCCGGCCCACAGCGGGGTCGATCGGAGATCCCAGCCGGTCGCGTGCAGGCAATACCAGCCAATGCACCGGGCCCCACCCGCAATGGCCGAGAAGGCGAGGAGGCGCGCCTGCGTGGCGTCCGGCTGAAAGGAGCCGGGCTGCCAACCGGCGGGCAAGATAGCGCCAAGAACCTGTCCTTTGTCTAACTTTCCTGCAAATGCCTGTAGGGAGGCGTGGACGCGAACGGGATCGGTACCCGATAGTCCAAGATTTATCAGGATAACATCCCCAAAGTTGTGCCAGAAATCGGCTTGGTCCGCCGCAGTGAGGGTCACGACCATGGGATGAGTGCTGTCGGAGGCCCGGGCATCGAGGCAAAGGGAGGGCGTGTCGAGGTTGTTGATGGACAGATCGGGCTCGTCGGCCACGATCCAGCCGGCGAGGCGGTTGTCGGAGGCATTGGCGCGGAGCGTGTGCACAAGGTTAGTATGCCAATCCTCTACTTTCTCTGGTGAGGGGACGCCGAAGCTGACGAGGAGAGGCATCTCAAGCTTGGGGACCGACTTGAGCATCCGCTGGAGGACGTCGGCGGAGGATGGGGCGAGAATCTCCGCCATGGTGAAGCCATCGGCGGTCACGGTCGGGACGTCGCCAAGGACGGCATGCATGATGAGGCTCGGCAGCGCGGGCCTGCCGGCGAGCACCCACCAGCCGTTGTCGGTGATCTGGTGGGCCTTGTGAGCGGCCGGGATGGCCCAGACCTCCAGGTCGTCGGTCGCGCCCTCGGAGGTGAGGGTGAGGGTGTGGCGGCCATGGGTCAGGGCGGGCACATCGACCACGAGGGCATCGCCCTGAGCGGTCACCGGGGCATCTTTCTTGTCCACGGTCGCGGTGGGTTGGGTCGCGGGGGCACTCGGCTTGGCCGGAGCGCTCCTGGGACCCAAGGACTCGACGCAGATCAGACGGCGGGTGGAGATGAGGAGCTTCGCGGGCTCGAACTTCGACTTGACCTCATCGACCCAGAGTGCTCCGGTTGCGACGAGACGAAGGGTGAGGCGAGCAGATACGGCCTCGGCAGGGACCTCGAGGGCGCCGGACAACTGCTCCCAGTTGCGCGCGTCGGAAGGGATCGACTGGAGATACCGGCGGGCGATCGTCGCTTTGGCCTTGTCGAGCAACTCAAGGCGGACGGCCAGCCGGGACGCGCCGCCAAGAGTGGGCCGGACCCAGAGGCTGATCGAAAGGCGGCCGACGGCGCCGGTCAGCAGGATCTCCTGAGAGACGGCCGTCATGACGCCGCTACGCGCGCAGTTGAGGCGGAGGGAGCGCTTGCCGGCTTTGGCTGACGCCGGGTCGGCGATGCAGGAGTCAGCGGCTGAGGGATCTACGGTCCAGCCCTCGAGCGACTGCTCGAAGCCGCCGTTGTACACCTCGCCCGGGACGCGGACGATGGTCGGAGCGGGCGTGGCAAGCTGGGCGGCGCCAGTCTTGCCTGGCTGAGCTGCGGGCTTCGTGCCGACAGGAGCTGCGGGTTGAGCACCTGGCACGACAAGGGGAGGCGCAACGATCGGAGCGGCCGGAGGCGTGACAACTCCTCCCCCATCGGCGAGGACGACGAGCGGGCAAGCGACGAGGACCGCGAGGATTGCGGCTGCGTGGAGCACTCTCATCTGCGGCGTTTCCCAAACCACTTCCGAAGCTGTTCGACGTCCCAGGTGTTGATAACGTTCCTTGCCTCGATCCAACCACGCCGGGCGCTGAAGACGCCGTACTGCATGTTCGTCAGGTGGGCGACGTCGTGGCTGTCGGTGTTGATGGTGAGGAGGCAGCCGAGGTCGCGCGCGTGACGGCAGTTCACATCGGAGAGGTCGAGGCGATTCGGGAAGGCGTTGATCTCCATGGCGACGTCGTTGGCCGCCGCGGCCTCAAGGACGGCGTCGAGGTCGAGGCCGTAAGCCTCGCGCTGGAGGAGGATGCGGCCGGTCGGGTGGGCCATGAAGTCCATGCGCCCGCTCTTGATCGCCGTGACGGCGCGGGTGGTCATGCGCTTGACGTCGGAGGTGAAGCCCTGGTGCAACGAGCCGATCACGTAGTCGAACAGATCGTAGACCTCGTCGGGGACGTCGAGAGAACCGTCGGTCAGGATGTCGGCTTCGATGCCGTGGAGGACGCTGAAGCCGTGCTTGCCGGACTCCAGGGCGGTGTTGACCTCGGCGATCTCGTCGTGCTGCTGCTTGATCTCATCGACCGACATGCCGTGGGCGACGGCGAGGCTGGGCGAGTGATCGGTGACGCCGATGAAGGAATAGCCCAACTCGCGGGCGGCGTCGGCCATCTGCGCCACGGACTGGTGGCCGTCGGAGGAGCGGGTGTGCATCTGGAGGTCGCCGTGGATGTCGGTAAGCTCGATCAGGTCGGGGAGCATGCCCTTCTCCGCGGCCTCGATCTCGCCCTGGGCCTCGCGAAGTTCGGGAGGGATCCACGGCAGGCCGACGGCTTTGTAGATGTCCTCCTCCTCGGTGCCGGCGACCTTCTCGCCGGCCTCGCCGTTCTCGAGGCGGAAGACGCCGTACTCGTTGATCGTGAGGCCGAGCTTCAGGGCGCGCGAACGGAGGGCGATGTTGTGCTGCTGCGAGCCGGTGAAGTAGACCATCGCGGCGCCGTAGCTGTCGGGTGGGACGACACGGACGTCGACCTGGCGGCCGCCGGCGAGATGGCCGGAGACCTTGGTGTCGCCGGCGCCGATGATATCGACGAACTCATCGAACTGCTTGGCCGCGGCCGAGACTTTGGCGGGCTCCTCGGAGGTGGCGAGGAGATCCAGATCGCCGACGGTCTCGCGATGGCGACGGGCTGAGCCGGCCATCGCGCAACGGAGGACCTGGGGCGTGGCCTCGAGCTTCGCGATCATCGCGTCGGCGACGGGGAGGATCTCCGAGAGGAGCGCGCGTTCGCCGGCGAGGCGGTACTGGGCGATGTTGTGGAGGACCTTCTCCTCGGCCTTGGGGCCGAAGCCTTTGAGGTCGCGGAGGCGGCCCTCCTTCGCGGCGGCTTCGAGCTGGTCGACGCTGGTGATGCCGAGTTCCTGATAGACGCGGTCGGCGCTGCGTGGGCCGAACCCGGGGATGTTCAGCATCTCGACGACGCCCTCGGGGAAGCGGGCGCGGAGTTCGTCGAGGTAGGTCACCTTGCCGTCGTCGAGGTACTCGCCGATCTTCTCAGCGAGGGACTTGCCGATGCCGGGGACCGAGGTGAGCTTGCCCTGGGCGTGGAGGTTGGCCAACTCCTCGGGGTAGGCCGCGACGGTGTCGACGGCGCGCTGATAGCTGCGGATACGGAACGTGTCCTCTCCTGCCAGTTCCAGAAGACCGACGATCTGCTCGAGCATTTCGGCGATCTCGCCATTGGTGACCCGCCGCATGTGGGTCGCCTCCCCTTTGTGCATCAGCTTACGGCGTGGCAAGGATAGCCAGCGTGGCGGGACCGCGCAAGATGGGTGACGACGGAGCAGAGGTGCAAGGCGCTTAGGCGCGGCGCTCGATCTGGCGAAGGTAGTCGTCGGCGCGAAGCTCGAGGCCGAGGTAGAAGCGGGCCTGCAGACGCACGACACGAAGAAGGGCCTGCCACAGCTCAGGCGCGACCTTGATCCTCGGCACGCGGTCCAGAGGCAGCGAGGCCAGCGTCTCCGTCAGCGCGCGAAGGGGCGGCGGGATGGGCACCGATACCTCGGCCGCGCCGTCGAAAGGCGAGAAGCAGTTCTCGCACACAACGCCACCCTCTGCCGCGAGGAAGACCGTCGCTCCCGGAAGGTCCGCGCCGCAACGAGCGCAGGCGCGAAGGTCGGGCGCGACGCCAAGCTCACCGAGGATGCGCCAGGCCGCGGCGGCCGCGATCTGCAAGGCATCCTCCCCCTGCGCGATGAGCTTGAGCCCATCCACCAGGTCGTCGAAGACGTGCGGCATGGGCTCGTCGGGCGGAGTGGCATGGGCGACGATCTCGCAGAGGAGGCCCGCATAGCCGAAGGCAATCGGATCGCGACGGAGAGGCTCGAAGGCTTCGATGACCCGCGCCTGACTGAGGCGGTCGAGGCCGCGTGCCTCGGCGAGAAGAAGGTCGGAGAGGGTGAAAAGCTCGGCCGATGCGGCGAGGCTGCTGCCGGGTTTGCCGACGCCCTGCGCCACCGCTTCGATGCGCCCGCGGTCGCGCGTGTAGAAGGTCAGGACCCGGCCGGTGCCACGGTACTTGCGGGCGAGGAGGGTGAGGCCCATCGCGCTATAGGTGGCCACTTCACTCCCCCAGCCCAAGCTCGGCGGCGATGGCAGCCGTGGCCGAGGTGCCGATACGATTCGCGCCGGCGGCGACGAGGTCGGCGGCCTGGGCGAGTGTGCGGATGCCGCCGGCGGCCTTGACCCCTACCTCGGGCGGCACGGATGCGCGCAGAATACGAACGTCCTCGACGGTTGCTCCGGATGGGCCGAAGCCGGTAGAGGTCTTCACGAACTCGGCGCCGGCTTCAGCGACGGCACGAGCGGCGGAGACCTTCTCCTCGTCCGTGAGATAGCCGGTCTCGAGGATGACTTTCAGCTTGACGCCAACGGTGACGAGCAAGACATGGACCGCGGCGATCTCATCGGCAGCTTCCTGCAGGAGGCCGGACCTGATGAGGCCGATATTGGCGACCATATCGATCTCGCGGATGCCCGCGCGCAGCAAGACGACGGCCTCCATGAGCTTGATCTCGGTGAGGGCCGTGCCGTGAGGAAAGCTGACGACCGAGGCGGCCGTGACCTCCGTGTCGCGCAGGCGCTCGGCGGCGACTTCAGCCCAGCAAGGCTGGATGCATACCGCTGCCACGCCGAAGCGGAGGCCGAGGTCGCAGGCGGCCTCAACGTCGGCGCGAGTCGCGGCCGGGCTGAGGACCGAATGGTCAAGGAGCTTGAGGATCGAAGCGTCGAACGGCATGGGCATGGCCTCGCGGGCAAAGCGCGCTGCAAACCGGAAACGGGGCGAGCCACGGCGGCAAGGTGGCACCAGTCGCGATCTTCGTCGGACATGCCGTCAACCCCCGACGTGCCGACGCCGCACCGGTTCTAGATGAGTGGCAGCGACACGACTTCGCCGGTCGCGGCGGACTGGTAGGCCGCCAGGGCAACCTCCAGCGCGCGCAGACCGTCCTCGCCCGTCACCGGCACGGGCTCTCCCGTCGCCACACACCGCACGAAATCAGCCACCAGGCCGAGGTCCGGCGCGTGACCGTAGGCGTCCCAGGTATATGAATGGTCCGCGTTGCGGTAGACGTCCACGTGCTCGACGAAGAGGTCGATGTCGGCGTTGCCGCCTGTGCCGACGACGTAGAGCGTGGCGTCGCCCCAGACCGGATAATGCGGCGGGCGCGACCACGAGCAGTCGAGCGTCGCGAAGGCGCCGCTCTTTAGCGTCATGGTGATGAGGCCCGCGTCGTCGCAGCGGAGGTCGGGGTTGAAGAAGCGGTCTTGCTCGCAGTAGACCGTCGCGAACTCGTCGCCAGTAAGGGCGCGGATAAGGTCGGCCACGTGGACCGTGTGGTCGATGGTGGCGCCGCCGCCGGAAAGCTCGGGCTCGACAAACCAGCCGCCCGGGTTGCGCCCGCGGTTGGTGCCCTTGAGGGCGAGGAGGTCACCAAGCTCGCCGGCCGAGGCCATGCGCCTGGCCTCAAGGAAGGCCGGACCGTAGCGGCAGGGGAAGGCCTGCATGAGCTGAACCCCCGCCTGCTTGCAGACCTCGATCATCTCGCGACCGTCGGCGAGAGTCGAGGCGAGCGGCTTCTCGCAGAGGATGTGGACTCCGGCGGCCGCGGCCTTCTTCGTCTTCTCGAGATGGCGCGAGTTCTCGGTCGTGATGATGACGCCATCGACCTGCGCGAGGAGGTCAACCTCGGCGAGGGCCGGTACTCCGAACTGCGCCGACACCGAGGCCGCGCGAGCCTCATCGTCATCGGCGATCCCGACGAAGTCGACGTCCGCCAGCTCCTTGAGGCAGTGGGCGTAGCTGAAGGCGTGCATGTGGGCGAAGCTGATAACTCCTATCTTCGTTGCCATCGCTTTTCCCCTTCCTTAGATCATGCGAACGATCCGGCCGGTCTCGGCGCTTTCGTTGCAGGCGAGGCCGAGGCGCATCGCGTCGAAGGCGTCGTCGATGGTGACCATCGGCTCGCTGGCGGTGCGGAGGCACTCGATGAAGTGCTCGTCCTCGATGAGATAGGGCGACTTGTGCGCGGGAGCCATAGGCACCTGAACCGGCGGCAGACCTTCGGCCTGCGCTCGGGCCTGGAAGTTGAGAGTGACGTTGGCGGTGCTGTCGTGTTGCAGCAGGCCGCCGCTGCCGGCGATGTCGAAGCTCGTGCGGAAGTTGCCCATGTCGGCCCAGGAGCCCTCGACGTGGGCGATGGCTCCGGCGCGAAAGCGGATCGACATGAGGCCATAGTCGAGCACCGGGAAGTGATCCTTGAGGCCGTGGGCATAGACGCGATCGACCGGGCCGAAGGTCCACAGGAGCCAGTCGAGATCGTGGATGGACATGTCGAGCATCACGCCGCCCGAGCGGTCGTAGTCGGCGAACCATCCGCCCTCACCGCGCGGGCAGGAGTTGATCCGCGACATGCGCACCATGCCCACGGTGCCGATAGCGCCCTCGTGGATCAGACGGCGAGCGTTCTCGTACTGGGGGAACCAGCGGAGGACGTGGCCGACCATGGCGACGACGCCGGCGTTGTGCACGGCCTCGACGACGGCCTCCCCCTGCTTGAGCGTGCGAGCCATGGGCTTCTCGCAGAAGAAGGGCTTGCCGACGTTCGCCGCCCGGACGCACCAGTCGGAGTGGACGTCGGTGGGCGTGGCGATGACCAGGACGTCGATGTCATCGGCGGCCAGAAGGCGGTCGGGGTTGTCAGCCACCTCGGCGCCGACCTGAGCCGCCAGAGCGACGGCTTTGGGGCGCACCGGGTCATAGATTGCCGCGACCTGGCAATCCGGTATGGATGCGAAGTTGTTGGCGTGGACGGTGGCGAGACCGCCCGCGCCAGCCAGACCGATTCTATACATGCATAGTCCCTCCTGCTCAAGGCGAGGGTAGTACCGTAAGACAGATTCCGCGGCCGAGAGGGGAAACCTGCCGCCTGCCGCCGAGGAGGGAAAAGAGGGCGGCGGCTTGACCGCGGGGTGCCGGGGCGGCGACAATAGACTGTTATGGCCGAGACTGACCGGACGCACGAGGATGATCGCCTTATCCGGGTCTTCGGGGCGCGAGAGCATAATCTCGACGTTCCCTACCTGGAGCTTCCCCGCAACAAACTCGTCTGCTTCTGCGGCGTGAGTGGATCGGGCAAGTCGTCGCTCGCCTTCGACACGATCTACGCCGAGGGACGGCGACGGTACGTCGAGTCGCTAAGCACTCACGCGCGGCAGATCCTCGGCGGCCTGGAACGCCCCGAGGTTGAGCACATCGACGGCCTCTCCCCCGCCATCGCCATCGACCAGCGGTCGGCTGCGGGCTCGCCGCGATCGACGCTCGCGACGATGACCGATATCTGGGACTTCATGCGCGTCCTCTTCGCCCGCTGCGGAAAGCCGGTGTGCTATGTATGCGGGGCGCCGGTGCGATCGTATACGGTGCAGCAGATCACCGACGAGCTTGAGGCGCTGGCCGAGGGCACGAAGTACCTCGTGCTCGCTCCCCTCTCGGCGGACGGGCAGACGCTGCGGCAGATGATCCGCGCCGTGCGGCGGAAGGGCTACGCGCGGGTGCGCATCAACGGCGAGGTCTACGATCTGGCCGACGGTGTCGGTCTCGAGGACAAGGGACCCTTCGAGGTGGACGTGGTCGTGGACCGGCTGGTGGCCGGGCGCGTTGAGCGCGGGCGCATCGCCGAGTCTGTGGAGACGGCCATCGCAGAGGGCGACGGCATCGTTCTCGTGCAGGATCTGGACAAGGGCGACACGCGTTACTCGACGCGGTTCGCCTGCGCGGTGTGCGGCGCGACGTTCCCTGAGATAACGCTCGGCCTATTCTCCTTCAACAATCCCGAGGGGATGTGCCCGAGGTGCGAGGGCCTGGGCGTCGTGCGCGACCTCGATCCTGAGCTGCTCATTGCCGATCCGAACAAGTCCGTGATGGCCGGAGCGCTGGCCCCGTATGGCGTCGTGAAGAGCCCGGTGCTGAAGCATCAGCTTGAGGGCGTGGCGCGGCACTACAGCTTCGACCTCGCAAGGCCGTGGCGCGAACTCGCGCCGGAGATCAAGCAGATCATCCTGTACGGCTCGGGCGATGAGGCCATTCAGTTCGAGTACGAGTCGCGCGACGGGCAGATGTTCAAGTACAAGCGGCCCTTCCCCGGCGTCGTGCCGTCGCATCCTGAGACACGGCGCGGTGCGGCGGCGAAAACTGAGTCGCAACTGCTCGAGCGGTTCTACGGTGAGATGGAGTGCCCGGACTGTCACGGCACGAGGCTGCGGCCCGAGGCGCTGGCGGTGAAGGTCGCGGAGCTGTCGATCGCGGACGTTGCGGAGATGACGGTCGAGGGCGCGCTCGTCTGGTCGCACGGGCTCGAACTGCCCGAGGTCGAGGCACTGGTGGCGCGAGAGGTCCTCCGCGAGATCGAGGCGCGGCTGGAGTTCATGAGCCGGGTGGGCGTGGGCTACCTCACGCTTAACCGAACATCGCCGAGCCTGTCGGGCGGTGAGTCGCAGCGCATACGGTTGGCGACGCAGCTCGGCTCGGGCCTCGCGGGCATCATATACATCCTCGATGAGCCGAGCGTGGGCATGCACCCGCGCGACCTGGCGAGGCTGCTCGAACTCCTGCGGCAGCTTCGCGATCTGGGCAACACGGTGCTCATCGTCGAGCATGACCCGGCGACGATCCTCGGCTCGGACTGGATAGTCGAGCTTGGGCCCGGGGCGGGTCCGGCGGGCGGCCTCGTGACTTACGTGGGCACGCCAGCGGGCATGGCAGATTCGGACACGTCGATCACTCGGCCGTACCTCTTCGGCGACCGCGCCGCCGGGCATGTTCGCAAGCGGCGGAAGGGCCTGCCGCAGAAGCTCATCGTCCGCGGGGCGAGGGAGCACAACCTCAAGAACGTGACCGTCGAGATGCCGGTCGGCGTCTTCAACTGCGTGACGGGCGTGTCCGGGTCGGGCAAGAGCTCGCTGATCATGGACATCCTCTATCGCGGCCTGCGGCGGTACCTGCACCGGTCGACGGACAAGCCGGGCGCGCACGATCGCATCGTCGGCTACGAGCAACTCGACAAGGTCATCAGCATCGACCAGTCGCCCATCGGGCGGACACCGCGGTCGAATCCGGGGACGTACGTCGGCCTCTTCGATGAGGTGAGGCGGCTGTTCGCTGAGACGCCCGAGGCGAAGATCCGCGGGTACAAGCCCGGGCGGTTCAGCTTCAACGTGCCGGGCGGACGGTGCGAAGTGTGCCGCGGCGAAGGTCGCGTGCGCGTCGAGTTGGAGTTCCTGCCGGACGTGTGGGTGACGTGCAGCGAGTGCCACGGCGACCGGTTCAACCACGAGACGCTGGCAATCCGGTACAAGGCGAAGAGCATCGCCGAGGTCCTCGAGATGACCGTGGACGAGGCGCGGGTGCACTTCGCGAACGTGCCGAAGATGGCGGAGATGCTGGCGGTACTGGCGGAGGTCGGGCTGGGGTATGTGGCGCTCGGGCAACCGGCGACGACGCTATCCGGTGGCGAGGCCCAGCGGGTCAAGCTTGCGCGAGAACTGGGCAAGCCCTCGACCGGGCACACGCTCTACATCCTTGACGAGCCGACGACGGGGCTGCACTTCGCGGACATCGAGAAGCTGCTGGAGGTCCTGCACCGGCTGGTCGATGCGGGCAACACGGTGATCGTCATCGAGCACAACCTCGATGTGCTGAAGACGGCGGATTTCATCGTCGACCTCGGGCCGGAGGGCGGCGACGGTGGCGGGCAGATAGTGGCGCAGGGGACGCCGGAGCAGGTCGCTGTTGCCGAGGGTTCGCATACGGCGGAATACCTGCGTCAGGTGTTGGAGATCGATGCCAAGCCCAAGCGGCGACGGAAGGCAACCTAAGGCCGAGAGGCTGACCGCGAGCGTCGTCGTGCCGACCTACCGGCGGCCCGACCGCATCCTTGCGTGCCTCGAAGGCTTGCGTGCACAGGAGCGGCCGGCCGATGAGATCGTGGTCGTCGTGCGCGATGATGACGACGAGACGCGGGCGGCGGTGGAGCGGTGGAGCGCCGAGCAGGGCGTGGGTCTCGTCATCGTCGAGGTGAGTCGCCCCGGACAGATCGTTGCGATGAACGTCGGACTGGCGGCGGCGACCGGGGACGTTGTCGCGTTCACTGATGACGACTGCGTGCCGCGGACGGATTGGCTGCGGCGGATGATGGAGCACTATCGCGACGAGCGTGTGGGCGGAGTGGGCGGGCGCGATCATATCCACCATGGCGACGACACGGTTGAGGGCAAGGTGCGCGCCGTTGGCCGATATGCGTGGTACGGGCGACCGCTGGGCAATCATCACCTCGAGCTTGTGCCGCCGGAACCCGTAGACGTCGACATCCTCAAGGGCGCGAACATGTCGTTCCGGCGGGCACTGCTGGGCGATGGGCTCGATGAGGCGCTCCAGCTAGGGTCGGCGCAGTGCAATGATCTCGAGGCGTCGCTGCGCGTACGGAAGATGAGGTATCGACTCGTATACGATCCGCGAGCCGTGGTCGACCACTATCCGGCTGAGCGGTTCGGGGACTCGACGCGGAAGTATGATGAGCCGCACATGCTCTTCGCTGAGGGGCACAACTGGATGTATGCGACGCTCAAGCATGCGAAGGCCTGGCAGGCGCCGGCCGTCGTGCTGTACGGCTTCCTCGTCGGCCACGCGAGGGCGTATGGACTGCTGCGGGCGATGGCCGCTGCGCCGAGGGCCGGTGCGCGCGATGCGACGCGGAGGCTGTGGCATTCGTGGCGCGGCAAGGCCGCGGGCATGAGAACGCTCTGCCGCGAGAGGAGCCGATCGTGAGCGAAGAGCGCCTGGACATCGCCGTCGTCATCGAGCACGCCAACCGGCGCGGCGGTCAGGAACGCGTCGCCATCGAGTTGATGCGCGCGTGGTCGCAGCGGCATCGCGTCACGGTGTACTGCTATGAGGCGGCTCGGGATGTGCTGGGCGATGACATCGAGATCGCCGAGGTGCGCCCCAAGAGCCGGAGCAAGATGCTGGGCGCGATCATGTTCCCCAGCCTGTCGGCGCGAAGGATCGGCAAGGGTCACGACGTCATCCTGTCGCAGGGCGGCAACTGCCTGGCGGCCAACTTCTCGCTGATCCACACCTGCCATCCGCTACGGCTGGAGACGATGCTCAAGGTCGCGGCTGAGCGTGGGCGGCGGCTGAGCACGAAGGAGCAGATCAACGTCGCAGTGCGGCGCAGGTTCTTCATCCCCATGGAGCGGCGGATGCTCGAGCTGTGCCGCGGGCGGGCGTACGCGGTGTCGTCGAGGCTGCGTGACGACCTCGTGCGCATGCACGGCCTCGCGCCGAAGGACGTGTTCGTCGCGCCGAATGGTGTGGACCTCGCGACCTTCAGTCCGGCGGCGCAGGCGGCTCGGCAGCGGGTGCGGGACGACCTGGGCATCGGTGAGGACGAACTGGTGGCGCTGTTCGTGGGCGGGATCTGGTGGGAGAAGGGGCTGCACGTGGCGCTGCGTGCGTCGGCGCAGGCGAAGGCTCCGTGGCGACTCGTGGTGGTCGGGCAGGATGATGACGCTGCGAGCTTCGAGGCGATGGCGCGCGACCTGCACATCGCCGAGCGCGTGCAGTTCGTCGGGCGCACGCCGCAACCACAGGACTACTACGGCTCGGCGGATTNNGAGCCGGTTCGAGGGCTTCCCGCTGGTGAGCCTGGAGGCGGCGGCCTGCGGCCTGCCCGTGCTCATCAGCCGCGAGGGGCATCCCGGCGACCTCATCGACGAGGCCACCGGGTATGTGCTTGAGCGTGAGCCCGCGCAGTTCGCCGGGGCGCTGGACGAGCTTGCGGCCGACCCAGTAAAGCTGCGGGCGATGGGCGCCGAAGCGGCGAAGCGTGCGCGTGAGTTCACCTGGGAACGGCAGGCGCAGATCCTTGAAGAAGGCTTCCTCGCCTACACGCGCGGCCGGCGCTAGATCTCCAGTCGTCCGTCGCGATGAGCCTGCAGGTAGTTCATGCACCACTCGTCCCGGCCGGCCAGCGCCTCGGCGGCGACGGCCGTCGCCATCATCGCTTTGTCCATCGGATCGATGATCGCCGAGTCGAGCCCGTGGGCGATGGCCATTGCGACGAAGATGCGGTTCAGCAGGGCCCGCTGCGGCAGACCGTAGGAGACGTTGCTGAGGCCTCCGGTAAGGTGGCATTCCGGGAAGGCCGCATGGATACCGGCGATCGCGTCGAGAACCCAGCCGCCCGCGCGATGATCGGTGCCGAGGGGGACGACGACGGGGTCGATGAAGATGCGGTCAGCCGCGATGCCCGCGCCGATGAGCTGGCCGACGAGGCCGCTGCCGACGTTGATGCGATCCTCGGCGTCGGAGGGCATGCCCTTCTCGCTGAGGCAGAGGGCGATGACACTCGAGCCCGAGCTGACCACGAGCGGAAGGAGGGCCTCGATGCGATCGGGCTCCGCGGTGATCGAGTTGATGATCGGCGTCGGCCCCTTGTAGATGTCGAGGGCGCGCTGGAGAGCCCGCGGGTTGGGGCTGTCGAGGCTGAGGGGAACGGAGATGACTTCCTGCACGATCGAGACGAGCCACTCGAGATCGTCGATCTCCTTGTCGCCACCCGTGCCGGCGTTGACGTCAACGTAGGATGCGCCGGCGGCCTCCTGCTGGCAGGCGAGGGACGTGATGTACTCGACGTCGCGCGAGGCGATGGCCGCGGCGATCGGCTTGCGGGTACCATTGATGAGTTCACCTATTACGATCACAGTGGAAGACCTCCCGAGGTGCCAGGCTTACTGCGCGGCACATTTTACCAGAGTCGCCAGCGCTGCACACAGGGGCGCCGGCGTGCTTGGTGGAGCGAGGGCCACGACCGCGCCGTTGAGCTGATCGATCTCAGTTGGCCGCCCGGCCTCGAAGTCCTGCAGCATCGAGCAGTGGTTGGTGGCGGTGACGGTGCAGGCCCACTCAACGAGCGCGACCGGGTCATCGCCGGCGAGGTCGATGCCCCGCGCAAGGGCGACGGCATGGACCTCACGAGCGACGGCCGCGGAAAGACGCCTCAGCCAGGGGACCTCGATCAAGTCGCCATTGGGTCGGCCGGTCAGGGCCGCGATGGGGTTGATGGCAGCGTTGATGATGAGCTTGCGCCAGATCGCCGGCCAGGGATCGGCTACCACTTCGCAGGGAAGCCCCGCGGGGATGAGGACTTCGGCGAAGGCGCGAGCCAGGGCATCGGTCGCGGGCGGGAGCGGGCCGAAGGTGGCGGGCAAGACGGCCACCACTCGCACCGCATCGTCGGGCAGAACATGCGCGCCGCTGGCTGTCACACCGGCGAGGATGGGCACGTCGCCAGATACGCGGCGCAGGGCGTCAACACTGCCGAGGCCGTTCTGCAGCGTGACCCAGACACTGTCGGCGCCCGTGGCCGCGAGGACAAAGCGGGCCGCCTGCTCTGTCGCGTAGGCTTTCGTGAAGAAGGCGATGAAGCGGGCGGGCGCGAAGTCCTCGGGGCTGGCTGAGCATGGGACGGTGATGCGCTCGTCGCCGGAGTCGGTGCGAAGAACGATGCCCTCGGCTGCAAGGCGAGCCGCGCGGTCGGGCCGATGATCTAGGAGAGCAACATCGGTGCCTGCTCGCGCGAGCATAGCCGCATGCAGGCGGCCCATCGCTCCCGGACCGACAATGAGGATGTCAGGCACGATCACTCGCTCCCGGGCGACTCCGATTTCCCGCCTGCATCGCCGCGGTGCTGCTCCCAGCGCTCGAGCTCGGCAACCTGGGCTAGAGTACTGCCCGCGTCGATGTCGGCTTTCTCACGACTCTCACGCTCGACTACGACGGCGGCGCGGTTAGCGATCTCGACTGCGCGCTCGCGCGGGACGACGACCACGCCGTCGTCATCGGCGATGACCCAGTCGCCCGAACGCACGGTGGTCTCGCCGATCTTGAGCGTGACGCCGATCATGCCCATGCCCTTGGGGTCGCCGGCATTCGGGCAGACAAGGGTTGAGAAGAGGGGGAAGCCAAGGTCGCGGATCTCGCGCGTGTCGCGCGAGGCGCCGTAGATGACGACGCCGGCGAGCTTGCGGGTGATGCAACTCTTGGTCGCCTCTTCGCCCCACACGGCAGGCGTCTCGCCGCGAACATCGATGACGAGGACGTCGCCGGGCTGGGCCTGATCGATCGCCTCGACCGGCTTGGCCCAGTCGCCGGG
>PMZA01000518.1 GCA_003170595.1 Armatimonadota bacterium | reverse complement strand
GACCCGACCCTTGGGGACTTCTTCCAGACCAAGCGTGGCCTGGCAACCGGGGACAACCGCTTCTTCATCCTGACGGCCGACCAGATCAACTTCCTGCAGATCCCGATGGACCTCTTCCGGCCGATCCTGCCGCCGCCCAGGAACCTGGACGCCGACGAGATCATGGCGGACGAGTTGGGCAACCCGCTGCTGTCCCAGCGGCTGTTCCTCATCGACTGCCGCCTGCCGGAGGAAGAGGTCGAGGCGGCTTGCCCGGCCCTCTGGCGCTATCTCATGGAGGGGAAGCCGACCGTCGGCGAGCGCTACCTCTGCAGGGACCGATCGCCGTGGTACGCCATGGAGCGCCGCCCACCGACACCGTTCCTGTGCACCTACATGGCCCGGCATGGGTCGGGTCACGGCCGCCCGTTCCGCTTCGTGCTCAACCACTCGCAGGCGACGGCGACCAACTCATACATCATGCTCTACCCCAAGCCGCCCCTCGATCGGGCGCTATCGGCCGACCCGGCCCTGGCCCGGCGGGTGTGGCTGGCCCTGCAGTCCATCGGCGAGGAGGACATGCTGGCCGAGAGCCGGGTCTACGGCGGGGGCCTGCGCAAGCTGGAGCCGGGCGAATTGGCAAAGGTCCATGCATGGTCCGTTGCCGAGGTGCTCGGGTAGCTGCACATCAGCCCTGAGTTGGATGGAGGTGTGAGTGCCTGAACGAGCACTGGTTCCTGTCGCTGGCGGACGCCCGGGGGCGGGTGGAGGAGTGGCGAAGGCATTACAACACGGTGAGGCTGCACAGCTCGTTGGGCTACAGACCGCCGGCGTAGGAGGCGATGGCGCCGGGGCCGAACCGGTGCTGAGTCTGACATAGCGACTGGTACCGTGCGCGGGCAGGTCACTTGCTGTCCGGGCATGACGTGACGCGAGATCAGACGTCGCATGCAATGCAGCCAAGTGTCCCGCCGAGATGGCTGCTGGGGATATCTCTTACGGTACGCCGGCGTCCCTGTCGCCCGTAGCCGCGAGCAGTCAAGGGCACCCACTGTGTGCTCGACCATAGGTCGAGGCCGAACTGCGGGTCGGCGCCATTCTCTCACTGAGTCGGTGCCCCCGCGTCGGACAGCTCAACTCGGAAGGGTGATGCCCTGGCCCGCGGGTATGGCCGGAAGTCAAGGTTGAATGCCGGAAACGTCTACCCAGAGACACGCCGCACTGAATGGTCCGAACGGAATACCGACGAGGTGCAGACTCGGTATTGGACGAAGGCCCTGCTCTGTGCGGGCAGGTACTTGGCGTTCGAAGGGGCTCCGCCTCGGCAAGGCTGCTGCCAGTGTCCAACGTCATCACCCTGACCGGGCTCGGGGGTCTGGAGGTCATCGCCCTGAACACATACGACGTCGGCTTGCATGGAGGGCCCCTGATCTATCACTTGCTGAGGGCGGCCGTCGGCAAGGCTGCGAGAAGACCGCTGTCCCCTGACTCCGCAATCTCGAGCGCTGGCTTGTCGGCAAGACGCAGGGAAATGGGGTCACTACAGGAGGTCTTCTCGCACGGTCAGCTTGGGGACAAGGTGGCCCGACTTCGCAGAAGACCCGGAATCCCAGCCGAAAGAGCCGTTGGGCCGCAGGGACCGTCGAGCCCCCGCATGAAGTTGGCGAAGCGCTTCCACACACGGTAAGGCCGCTGACCCTATCGGTCGCCTCCAGTAGTGCCGCGAGGTCTGTGATATCGCCTGGAGGCATTGGATGAGCCTTCGCCTGCGAGCGATGCCTTGGACGACCAGCGGTTCCGGATTCTGGACCGCCACACCTTCGCGGCTGGCCATGGTGTTTGGATGACATGCTACGGGCCTGCGCCGATTGCTCGGAGCTCGCCAGGGCAGCGCGGACTTCAGCGGCACGGGCTCCAACGGTGGCGCCCACCAAGCAAGAGGACGACTCAGGGGCTACTGGAAAGCGGTCCGTACCTGCTGCGCCACATCCAGTCAGCGCAGGGCCAGTTCACACCGTCCCAGCTCAGCCCAGCATCGGCAGTATGCCACGGTGCGGGGGCGCGGCGAAAGGGGTCGGCGACGCCTGCCACATTGACGCGAGCGCCGCCATGTAAAATACAATCAGCCAGTTTATTGATATGGAGGCGACCATGCCCGGACACTACGATGCCACATGGCGGAAGCTGGAGTTGTACTACTCCGATGAGCATTTATCGAGGATCGCGTCAGCGAGGGACGCCTCGGGGGCGAACGTCCTGCCGGTCGATTCGCTGCGATGGGCACGAACGCAGGAAGGGTACGAGCACTTTCCCTTGGTCGTGGCGCGCGGTGGGGCTACCGGTCACGACATAACTGAGAGGGATCTGCCTGGTTGGGACTTCGCCATCGTGCTGCTATTCAACGACGTGTTGCTCAGTGCAAGTGACGCTGGCGGAGCTCTGCTGGAGGTGGATCTCAGGGATCAGTCGTGGGGCATCTACAACAACCGGGGGAAGAAGTACCTGAGCTTGCGCTACATGCAGGCCGAACACGAGCGGGATGAAGCCAAGAGACTGGCGGACAAGCTGCACGCTTTTCTTCTGGATCCTACCAGGACTGATGGGCCTCTCCAGTGCCGTATGGGCAACACGCCTTTGCGCTGGGCATCAGGCGGCTTCCTTCCGCTGGTTAGGCACGACGGGCGGTGGTGGTTTGCCCTCTTTGCGCGCGATATCAAGCCGTTCGGGCTGAACGTGGCCAATGGTGCCTCTGAGTCTAAGGAGGAATATAAGGATATTGACCATCTGATCGAGCGCGAGTTCATCGAGGAGTTCGTCGTACTCGACCCGCGCTCTAACCGAGCGAGGCGACTCCAACTCGTCGACGAGGGCTCCAATGCACAGGAGCAAGCGGAAGCGGACGCTCGGGACTTGATGGGGAAGCATTTCAGTTTGCGCTGCGATGAGGACCACCTCGATATCAGCCTGGATCCGGCGGCCGAAGCGAGCATAGAGGTCCACAGCGTGAAGGGTACAAGCGAGGTTAGAGTGCTATATGACGAAGACGGGCGGATAGGGCGCGAGACCTGCAAGGATGTCTTCCTCGCCGTCAACCCTCTCGAATTCGGCATCGAGTGCATCAGGATAGGCCGCTTCGAACTGCCGGCGGGACACATCATCATTGACGGGGAGACGCGCGTCGACTTCGTCGAAGACGGCAACCGGCATCAACTCGTCCGCAGGCCTGTGGTTCTCCTGTCACTGGCGTTCATCCGGCGCACGTGGGAGGAGACCCAGCGACAGGGGCTCGGAAGAGATGTGGTTGATGACCCTAACAGGCAGGACTGCCGCCTTCTGCCACCCATGGCCCACGGCCGCGACTACCATATGTTCGATTTTGATGTCCGTAATCGGGAGCGTCTTCTGGAGGTGCAGGGCCCGACGTGGCGCGAAGCTGACGTGGAGCGCGAGCGGCTATGGCTAGGTCGGTTCGCAAAGGCCCTGGAAGGAAACGCCGATGAGCATCNNGGCGAAGACGATCTCGTGCAGCCTACACACGTTCGAGATATGACCAAGTGCTTTGTGGGCCCCGCCTTCCGGCGGCACGCCGAGGCAAGCTCTGTAGGCGAACCCACCGAGCCGGCGGCGCCCGAGGTATTCAGAGAGCGTCAGCTGAAGACTCATTGTGGATACCTTCTGCATGTGCAGGAGGCACGACGCGCTGTTGCCCACGGGCATTGGGATGACTTCGTAGAGGCTTGTGAGCGACATATGGCGTTGGCTCGGCCGGCTGTTAAGAACGCAGGGCTTGGGTTGGACTTGGAGTTGCTGCTGCAGGCCGCCAGGGAGGAATCGCCGGATTGGAGCGAACGCGCGGACTCTCTAAGGGCTGATGCGAGAGGGCAAGGTCCCTGGGTGAAAGGGCCCCCTAGGCACCTGCTGGGCCTGATGGGGCTGACGGTTGAGGATCCAGATACGTGCGCTTGGGCTCTGCAGTTTCTCAGAACCGACTACGGCTTGGACTTCACGGCAGTGGCAGGCGCTATAGGGCGGCTCAAAGCCAACCTCACAGAGCATTCCGAACCTGAGGGAGGAGATCCCACGCAACAGGCTGTCCACTGCGCCCTGTTCCTGCGGGAAGACGGCCTCGAGATCGACCTGCGTCTGTGCTTCATTGATCCTACCACACCAAGAAGTCAGATTCGCAGCGAGGACGTCTACCACGCTGAAGGTACACTGCAGGAAGTCCTCCAAGACTTGGAGGGGTACGCGCGGTTCTCGGTGGTCTTCAGAGTACCCGACGGCCCCAATGAGGCAGAGCCCCAGGTGTTGCCGCCGCCGGAGCGTGTCCCCGCCGCGCTCGACGCCCTCTGGTGGTGTGGGGACGCCGGCGCGCCCAGTAGGTTCTTCGCCTTCGTGCTCGACCTGCCCTTCCCGATGAGCGACGGCACGATCGGCACTTGGCAAAAGCAGGCCGGTGCGCCGTTGCTGGTCCCCCTGAGTCTCAGCACGCAGTCGGAGACGTGACATGGACTCGGCAGGCAAAGCAGACATAGTGATGGTGCTCGACCGGGAAGAAAGCCCAATAATCCCAGCATTGAAGCAAGTGTCGCGATCCTGTGACATCAGCATAGTGCCATGGGACGCCGACAACGTGAGCGGCCCATCCGTCTTTCTGCTGTACCACTCGGCACAGCAGTTCCAGATCTGTGCTGGTGCCCTCGCAGACGCGGGCATCCTCGGAAACAAGACGGTAGCATGCTTCAGCGGCGGCCAGACGGTACGGCTTGCACGGTGGCCAGCGGAGGTGGCGGTTGGGCCAGAGATCGTCCGCGTAGACCTTCCGTGCCTTAGGCAGGATGATGTGCCGGTCTGCCTGCAGCTTCTCTGCTGGCTGCACCCGTTAACAGAGGCCGAGTTTCGCAGTGCAATCGATGCCCTAGGCGACGAATTCGCCCTGGAGGCGCTGTCTGCCCTGTGGGCTCTCGGTGGCCTCTCGGCAGTACTGACCCCCGGCGACAGCCCAGCTCCCGACG
>PMZA01000513.1:14527-26689 GCA_003170595.1 Armatimonadota bacterium | reverse complement strand
CCCGACCAGCCCCTCCCGCCCGAGACGGCTATGTCGCCCATCGTGACGCAGCAGCACCTAGACGAATGCACTCGTGCGCTGGGCCGACCGCTCGACCCCCACGAGTTCAAGGTGCTGGAGGAAATGCTGCTCAAGGTGCAGGCGATGAACCACAAGCACCTGCGCAAGTACCAGATCGAGCAGGTCCACTCGCTTGACGAGCTGGTGGCCGTCTTCTGCGTACGCATCATCAAGGCCCGCGCCAAGGCGCTGGCGCAAAGTTGGGTCACGCCATGACCGGTTTCGAGGACATCGGCAAGAAGCTGCACAAGATCGCCGCGGCGCGCCAGTCCGACCGGCAGGCAAAATTCGACGCGCAGTGGCAGACGATTTCTCAGTACTTCTTCCCGCAGTCCTCCGACATCAACACGCAGCGCACCGAGGGCTCGCTCGACTGGACGCAGCAGATTTACGACACGCAGCCGATCCGCGCCGCCTCGACTTGCGCGATTGGCGTGCGCAACTGGGTCACGCCCGCGACCGAAAATTGGCTGGGACTGGCCCCGCCGCCCAACCTCATGGCCTCGAGCCCGGCTGCCCGCAACCCGCGCCTTGCCCGCCTCGCCGAGCCGCAGGGGAACCCGGTGGACGCGGACGGCATGGACGACGCCACGCGCTGGTGTGCCGAGGTGGCCGAGCAGTTGACGGAGGAGTTGCAGGCCAGCCGTTTCTATTCCGTCGTGCAGCCCTTCAACAAGGGGGCCTGCATCTTCGGCACCGCGCTCATGTACTGCGGCGAGGGCAAGACGAGCACGTTCCATTTCGAGCAGTTCAAGGTCGGCACCTTCACCATCGCGGAGAACGACCAGAAGATCGTGGACACGGTGGACCGCTGGTTCAAGCTCTCACTGCGGCAGGCCGCGCAGCGGTGGGGAAAGAAGAACCTGCCCTCGAAGCAGCAGGATTTGATCGCTGCCGAGAAGTATGACCAGAAGGCCACCTACGTCCACCACGTCCTGCCGATGGAGGACTTCAAGGAGCTGGGCGGCACCATGCCCGACGACGGCGGGGTGGGCGCCTCGCGCATGGCCTTCGCCTCGGTCTATCAGGACGACGACACGAAGGAGATCGTCGCGCTGGGAGGCTATGAGGAGATGCCCTATTTCTGCCTGCGCTGGGACTCATGGGGAAGCGACGACCAGCCCTACGGTTATTCGCCGGCCTTCGAGACCCTGACCGACGCCCGCCAGCTCAACTACGTCGTCGAGTCCTACGACGCGCTCGTGGAGCAAAAGGCGTTCCCGCGCCTCTTCGTGCCCGACTCCCAGACGGGCGAGGTGGAGTACGCCCCCGGCTCCGTCACCGTCGTCAAGGGCGAGGACATGGAACACAACCGCCTGCCGCAGGAATGGGGCACCAAGGGCGAGACGCTGGAGATTGTCGAGATCATCAAGCGCAAGGAGCAGGCCATCAACGACGCCTTTTTCGTGGACGTGTTCAAGGCGCTCGGGATGCTGCTGGAAAAGGACATGACGGCCACGGAGGTCGCGCAGCGGGTCGGGGAAAAGCTGGACCAGTTCACCGGCACCTTCGACCAGTACCGCACCGAGGTCATCAACCTGCTGATCCCCCGCTGCCTCGGCATCATGCTGCGCGCCGGGCGGTTGCCCAAGGCCCCGCTGTCGCTGATGGTTCGCCCCGGCAACGATCCGCAGGCCGCGCCCGAGCTGGCTGTGCCCAAGATTCTCATCAAGAGCCGCGTGACGCTTGCCATGAACGAGATCAAGAACGCGGCGGTCGAGAAGACGCTCTCGGTCCTGCAACCGCTGGCCAAGCTGACCGCCAACACCCCGCGGGATGTGCTGGACAATTTTGAAACGGATGAGCTGTCGCGGGGCACCGGGCGCGACTTTGGACTGAGGGAAAAGTATTTCCGGTCCACGAAGTCGCGGGACGCCATCCGCCAGCAGCGGGCCAAGCAGATTGCCGAGCAGCGTGCCCTCGAAATGGCCCAGATGGCCGCCAAGGCAGGCAAGGACATCGGGCGCGCCCCGCAGGGGATGCAGGACGCCGTGATGGAGCAATTTCCCAAGGCAGGCAACCAGTAACCCAAAATCATTCCTCCCATGGCAGCATCCCCCAGATTTCCCCTCAACGCGACGAGCGGCGTGACCGCCATCAGCGACACCGGCTCGTACGCCGTCTTTACCGCCCAGACGGCGGTCGGGCCCACCACGACCCGCAACCTGAGAATCTACCTCACCGACCTCATCCTGTCCAACAGCTCGGCCACCGCCACTATCGTGTCTATACTCGACGGCACCACGGTCATCGCCTCCTTCAATGTCGCCGCCTCTTCTGGCCCCATGGCCATCAACCTTTCCACGCCCATCGCCGGTTCCCAGAACACCGCGATGAACATCAAGTGCGTGACCACTTCCTCCGGCATTGTGTGGTCTGCCGCCGGCTACGCCGGAATCTAACTTATGCCCCCCCCCAACCCCGTCCCCGCGGCCACCGAAACCCGGCGGCTGCAACAGGCGTACCTCGCCGTCTTTGGCCCGGAATTGACGCGCACGAGCGACCAGCAGCTCGTGTGGCGCGACCTCGAAAGTTTCTGCCACGCTTACCGGCCTTGCGCCGAGGCGCTGCGTTCCGGCGAGTACCCCGAAAATAATCTCCTTTACAACGAGGGGCGACGTGCGGTATGGCTTCGCGCACGCGGTCAACTGCTCGCCGCGCTGGCCCCCGACCCGGTGCCACTCAAGATTTCCCGCAGACGCAAGCCAACCCCCAACCCCTGACCCATCATGGAAGACCGCCGCAACGTCGTTTTGGACATCAACGAAAAGGACGAGATCGTCCACGTCCGCCGCAACCGCGCCGAGCCGCTGGCCCGGCTCGACCGGGAGCTAAAGATCATCTGGTGGAAGGACGCCGACACATGGGAGAAGTTCCACAAGTCGGTCGAGGGCTTCTTGGAAGCCGAGAAAGTCACCGCCGACACCGTGCTGATGGAGGGTCAGACGCCGGACGTGCGTCCCAAAAATGCGCCATCCCGGCCAATCATTCACTTCATGCAGGGCGACTGCACGCCCGCCTATGTCGAGGATTTGCTCAAGTACGAGCCGATCAAGTTCCAAAACACCTACGGCGTGTACCTGGTGCCGCCGGCGCAGGGTGAACCCGAGTCCAAGGACCCGCGGGACCGCTGGCTGCGCGCCGATGTCATCCGCACCGACTCGCGGGCGGTCGAGGGCACGCACGGTGGCGAGTACCGCTCGACGCGCTTCAAGATGAAGGATCAGGTCATCGCCCGGCGCGCCACCCACATCACCTTCACCAAGAAGGAAATCTTCAAGGGCGACAAGGCGACCGATCAGGTCATCCCCTACGAGGACCCGTACAGACCGGAGAAGCTGGCGCTGATGGAGAAGCGGGGCGAGATTGAGGTGGTGTACCGCGGCAAGCACGCGGCGGGAAGCGCGGGCGCAAACTTCTAAGTCCCATGGCCCGCAAGGTCTTTTCATCGGGACTGAGCGCGCAGGCCCGGTCCTCTGCCGTAGTCCAGCCCAGCACGGCGGCGCCGGGGGTCTCGCAGATTCTTGCGGGAACGGGCATCACGGTTGATCCCAAGCCGGGCACGGGCATTGTGAAAGTGACAGCCACGGGTGGAGCCGGCGATGTAGTTGGTCCGGGCAGTAGTTCCATTTTTTTCAATGTTCAGAGTTATGGCGCCGTCAACGGGTCCGGCCAGACCAGCACCGTCCAGACGGCCAACGCCAACGCCATCAACGCCGCCATCGCTGCGCTGAATGCGAACGGCGGTGGCACGCTCTACTTCCCCGGCGGCGGGGTTGGGATCTACTACGTCAACGCCGCCATCAGCTCGATCACCGTCCCGTGCACGGTCCTGGGCGACGGGCGGGACTGCACCAAGGTCCAGCAGAGCAACGCCTCCGAGGCCCTCAAGATCGACACGGTCTACAGCGTCACCTTGCGGGGCATCGCCCTGCAGACCACGGGCGGCACTAGCTCCTGCACCATCACCGCCTCCTCTGTGCCCCCTTACTACAACGGCGGAAGCATCATCGACGCCTGCTCGTTCATCGGTGGCACCAACTCCATTAACCTCAACGTGGCTGGCATCATGGTGTCCAAGAGCATCTTCACGCAGGGCACCAACGGCGTCAATATCACCAACGTGGTCAGTCTGGATAAAGGCGGAGGCACTTTCGTCAATTGCACCTTTGACGGCTCGACCACCGGGGTTTTAGCCTACGTGGACGGCCTCAAGTTCGATCACTGCCTATTTCAGGGCGGTGGGTGGGGATTTACATGGCAACATACGAACGGTCAGGTTTCCGCCGATCTCTGGTTCACCGGCTGTCAATTCGAGGACTTCGCAAGCGGGGCGTGCGAGTTTAACGGGCCGGCAACTTCAGGCCGTCTCACGCGGGTCATCATCGCCGACTGCGAGTTCGAACCCGGCGGCAACTGCCAGTACATCGACTTCTCCCCCTCGGCCTACGGCGCCTGGGTGGACAACCTCGTCATCAGTGGCAGCGACTTCTCCCCCAAGGATGCCGGCAACTACACCGTCAGCTGCGTCAAGCTCTATCGCTGCGTCTGCGTGTCGATCCTCGGCAACGTCTTCTGGGCCGACACCAACCAGACCGGCGTCTACGTCGACGCCTCCTGCTCCAACGGCAGCTGCGGCTCGACCAACCGCATCAACGGCGGCGGCACGCTGCTCGTAAACAACGGCGGCTTCGTCACGACATGACCAAGGACAAGCCGCGCTTCCAAATCTTCTCCAAGACCACGCGCTTTGCGGATGGCCGCCTGACCGTGGAAAACTTCGCTCCCAAACCCCCAATCATTCCCCCTCATGCCAGACCCCACCAGCCAGTCATCCGACCCCAACACCCAGCCGGCCCAAAGCCTGGACCCTAATGCGCAGGCCGGCGGCGGCGCACCCGCCTCGACCGAACACTGGGAGCAGGGCTGGGTCAAGAACGACGGCACCTTCGACCACACCCGCCTCGACAAGGCTCCCGACGACATCAAGGCGCTGGCCAAGGAATTGTCCGTCTACAAGACGCCCGGCGACTTCATCAAGAGCTTCAAGGAAAAGGCCAGCTTCGCCTCGAAGAAGGGCATCGTGGAGCCGCTGCCGCCCAACGCCACGCCCGAGATGGTGGCGGAGCGGCAGGCGCTGCTGCGCAAGGTGAACGGCGCGCCCGAGAAGCCGGAGGGCTACGGTCTCAAGCGCCCCGATGACATCCCCGAGGCGCAGTGGAATCAGGAGTTTGCCGACCAAGCGGCCAAGCTCGCTTTTGAAAACGGCCTTTCCCCGCAGGCATTGCAGGGCTTGGCCAAGCTCCAGATCGACATGGCCAAGAAGGCGGGGGCGGCGCAGCAGCAGGCCGAGCAGGAATTTCTCACCCGGCAGGACCAGCTGATCCGCGAGCACATCCAGAAGGAACTCGGCGTCAGCTACGAGAAGGCGCAGGACTTGGCGGCCCGCGCCGGGCGCCGCTGGGGCGTGGACGCCAAGAGCATGTACATGAAGGACGCCACGATCTTCATGATGCTGGCGCGGCTGGGCGGCTTGATGAGCGAGTCCAAGCTCGTGACGGGAGACATGGGCAACATCGCCTTGGCGGGCAACCTTACGCCGGCCACGGCGGAGGCGGCGGCGGTGGACATCCAATCGAACAAGAACAACCCCGACTGGGCGGCCTACTGGAACCAGGGGAACATTTCGGCGGAGGCGCACGAGGCGGCGGTGGAGAAGGTCAACAGCCTGCGCCGGCTGGCGCACGCAAACCGCCCGCAGCGGGGGCAATCGGGAACCTGAGCCATGCCATCCAATGAAGCCTTGCGCCGTGAATATGATGACCACGTGGCGCAAGAGGAAACCAAAATCATGAACATCCAGATAGCGTGGCGTCCGCCAACTGCAAAGCCGGAACTCACCGCCGAGCAACGGTACGAGCTGGAAATCAAGCCGGTTCTGGAGGCTCGACGCCGGATCGCCGCGGGATTGCCTACGACCGATAATCGGTGGAGAAACTGGTGGCTCAAGATCACCGGGCAGGACAAGATTGAGGAATTGCCCGAGAGCGAGATCGTTGATCCCACTGATAGCTTTGCGCACATCGGTCCGAGCGAGGCTGATGTAGTGAAGGAAATCGTGGAAAATCCCGACAAGTTCCAGCACCTTGCCCGCAAGCCCGAAAAGGTGAAGCCGGTCAAGGCGGTTCGCAAGACACCGGAGGATTTTCACAGATGATCCAGCCCATTGGCAACCGCGTGCTGGTCGAGAAAGACCCGGCCAAGCCGCTCAAGGTGGGGGCCATCCTCGTGCCCGAGTGCCTTGAGAAAACGACCCGCTACGCCCCGACCGTGCTGGCGACGGTGGTGGGCGTCGGCGCCCGCGTGACGGCGTGCAAGGTGGGCGACCGCGTGGCCCTGAAGGACTATGCGGGCGACCACTACCACTGGGACAACCGCACCTTCACCCTGCTCCGAGAACAAGACCTAGTTGGACTGGCCCATGAAACATAAACGCCCAAAGAAGATTCAGGTCATGGTGGCGACTCCGCTGAAGGATTTGCGGACGCTCAAGCAGCTCAACCCGCAGTTCGCCGCGCAACTGGACGACCTGACCCTGCTCTCCCGCGACCCGGACTGCCCCTACGAGTTCGTGCTGGCCTTTTGCGACCAGGGGCTCATCCCCGCCCGCAACCGGCTGGTGGAAAACTTTCTCAAGAGCAAGTGCAAGTGGCTCCTTTTCCGCGACTATGACGTGGAATCAAACGCCGCGCACGTCCTGCAACTGCTGTCCAAGAAGCTGCCGGTCATTGGCGCGCTCTACACGACCAAGGGGGTCAGGCCGCACTGGGTGGCGACCTTCCTGTTTGAGGCGGAGAAGCAGAAGGAGACCGTGCTTCAGGTCATGGAGTGCGGGGCGGGCCTCAAGCTCTACCATCGCCAGCTGTTTGAAAACCTTGCCAAGATTTACCCGCAGATTTCCTACACCGACCGGGACACCGGCAGCGTGGTGAACGGCTTCTTCCAAAACCTCGTCGTCTACCACGACCTCCAGAAGGCGGGCGACCTGCTGCCGGAGGACTATTTCTGCGACTATCTCTGCCGCATGTGCCGCATCTCGGTCTGGGTGGACACGGCGGTCAAGCTGAAGCACCGCGACGGGGACGGCACGCTCTACCCTGCGGGCGAATGGCCGCCGATACCGGGGCAGGAGCCCACGGAGGACAAGGTGATCCACCTCAAGAAACCAAGGAAGTAACCATGAAGCACACATTATTTGAGCGGTATGGCATGATGTTCGAGGAGGACTGCGACGTGATGGACGCCGCGCTCTCGGAGCTTTGCAAGAAGGCGGAGGTGCGCGTCTGCGAGATCGGCACCTACAATGGCGCCACGGCGCGGGGCATGAAGAAGTTTCTGGAGGACCGCGGCTCAACCATCCGCTACTGGGGGGTGGAACCCAGCCTCCTCCTGCACGATGAATGTCCCGACCCGTTTCCCGGCGCCGTGATGATCCGCACCAAGTCCGAGGAGGGGTTCTACCTCGTGCCCGGCGGGCTCGACCTCGTGTTTGTGGACGGCAACCACTCGCGCAACGGCGTCATTCTGGACACCTTCAATTTCTTTAGCAAGGTGGTGAGGGGCGGCTTCATGCTGTACCACGACACCAACCCGAAGTCGCAGCGCACGGGCTACGAGTACACCGGCCCGGAGATTCCCGAGTTCGGCATCTGCGTCAACGAGGCGCTGGAACTCATCGGCTTCCCGTGGGAGCCGTGGTTCCTGTTCATGGAAAAGTATCCGCTCGACCACCACCAGAACGGGATGCGGGCGTACCGCAACGGCAAGCCATGAAACTGACCGTCATCACCGCCACGTGGAAGCGCCCCGAGGCGATGAAGCTCTGCCGGAAGTACATCGAGCGGCAGACGCGCCCGCCCGACCAGTGGCTCGTGCTGGACGGCCCGGAGAAAATGGGCTTCAAGCTGCTCAAGGCGTTCGAGGGCGGCAGGGTCAAGGGCGACGGTCTGGTCATCTGGGAGGACGACGACTGGTACGCCCCGACGTGGCTGGAATGGTGCGAGGAGTGGCTGGCCAAGGGTTATGAAATCGTGGGCGAGGGGCAGGCCATCTACTACAACGTGCGCTGGCGCTGGTGGTCGAACTGCGAGAACGCCCGGCATGCCTCGCTCTGTCAGACCGCGCTCAGTTCCGACCTGATCCCGACCTTCTGCTCCATCATCACTGCCTTTGACAACCAGTGGTTCGACACGCGCCTCTGGAGGCTGGAGCGCAACCGCCACCTGCGCCTGCCCGGCGACGGGGAGCGGCGGGTGATCGGCATGAAGTCCCTGCCGGGAACGATAGGATATTCCGGGGAGCATGTCTCCATGCTGCCCAACCATGCCAACCCCGACCCGGACCTGAAGCAGCTGCGCAAGCTGATCGGCAAGGACGCGGCGGCGTATGCACCGTTTTTCAAGTCAGACGAGGATTTGCGGAAACTGGCGGGTGTCTAATGAAAATCAAGGTCGAGGTTCACGTTCTGTTCTACTACGAGACCTGGCTGCTGCCGTACATCATCCGGCACTACCGGACGTTCGCATCGAAGCTGGTCATCCACAACGCAGGGCAACCGCTGAAACTGCGATTGCCCAAGGGCGTGGTCATCATCCCGTGGGACTGCCCCGAGGTGAGCAACACGCGGTACATGGAATTGTGCAATTCCTGCTGGAAGGCCACGACCGCTGACTGGGTGATCGTGGTGGACGCCGACGAGTTCATCTGGTTCCCCGAGGGTGCGGCGAAGACGCTGGCGGCGTACATGGCTAAGGGAGCCGCGGTCATCAAGACGCACGGCTTCGAGATGTTCTCGGGGCGGCTGCCGACCGGTCCTGGCCAGATTTACGACGAGATCAAGTTCGGCGCGCCCGACGACAAGTGGTACGCGAAGCCATGCCTTTTCAACCCGAAGCTGGTCAGGGACAGCGCCCTTGGCATCGGGCAGCACGAGGCCGATCCGGTGCTGCATGACGGGCGCAAGCTGCGCGTCGGCCATGACTGGCCCTTCGCCACGCCCTCCGCCTACCTGTTGCACTACCATCAGATCGGCCCCGCTGAGGCCATCGCCGCCCGCTATGAGGGCAACATCGAGCGCATGTGCGCGGAGAACCGGGAGAAGGGCTGGGGCAACCTGAAGAAGGGCATGGTCCACGTTGAGGAGAAGCGCAACTACATCTTCCCGCTCTTGGATCAGGTGGTGCCCTGATGGAAACCCTCGCCCAGATTGCAGCGCGGTTTCCCCTGACCGACAAGGGGACCATCCACTCCTACCTTGAGGTCTATGAGCGGCTGTTTGAACGGTTGCGCCTCAAGCCCATCACCCTGCTGGAAATCGGGGTGTGCTCCGGTGACTCGCTCAGGATGTGGGACGCCTACTTCCCGAACGGCAAGGTCTACGGCGTGGACAACGACCCGACCGCCTACCAGGACGACCGGGTGAAGATTCTGGACGCGACCAGCTCGTTTGAGGTGGAAACCAAGTTGGGCGGCATGAGGTTCGACATCATCATTGACGATGCCAGCCACCGCATCTGGGACCAGATCGCCATCTACCGCAACCTTTCCCCACACCTCGCCAAGGACGGCATCTACGTCATCGAGGACGTGGCTGATCTGGCAACCGAGCCTCGCATCGGCCAGCGGGAGAACCGCGACGTTTATTTGCAGCTTGATCCTACCCGTCGAGTCGAACTCATTGACCTTCGGGACATTCACAACCGGTTCGATGACGTACTCCTCGTCATTCGGGATTTTCTCTACCCATGAGCTTCGTTCAAGTACGACTGGCCGGCGGCCTCGGCAACCAGATGTTCGAGTACGCCTTCGCCCGCGCCTATGCCGAAAAGCACGGCTTCGAGCTGCGGTGCCTGACCGGCATCCTGCACAAGTTTTTCGTCATCCCGCCCAACGCCCCGGCGGACCAGGATTTGCCCGAGCGGCCCAACACCGAGTGCGAGAAGTGGGACGGCGAGAGCGGCGTCACCATCATCGGCATGGGGCAGATGCAGAAGAACCTCGACTATTACAGCCGCGCCAAGGCGCGGGAGTGGTTTACGCTTCGCCCGGAGTACGCCGAGCTGGTCAAGGACGTGCCCGCGATGGAACTGGTCGCCAACGTGCGGGAGGGGGATTACACCTATTCCTGCAACCCGCTGGTGCTGATTGACCGCAATTCCTTCACGGACTGCTGCGACCAGTACGGACTGGACAAGAGCAAGCTCTACTGGCTGGACGGCGAAACGCACTACCGCATCCCGGCCATCCCGGTGGGGTTGCCGTGGAACGAATTGAATGACCACGAGAAGGGGAAGCTGGAGGGCGACAAGTGCCGCCTCGACTGGCTGCCCGACTGGGCGGTGCTCCTGCGCGCCAAGGTGCTGCTGCGGCCCAACTCGACCTTCTCATGGTGGGGCGCGGAACTGGGCACCCACGAGCGCGTGTTCTGCCCCGACCTCTCGGGGGTGGACGCGGACGCCGGCGCCAAGGGCCTCCTGCGGACCCCGCAGAAGGTGCCCTTCATCGAGGGCAACCACACGCCGATGGCGAGGGGATACTGGTTCTGCACCGAGCTTCGCCTGAAGGAAACATGAGCATCGAGGTTTGCATCGCCCGCTCCACCGAGCGCATTGGATGGACTCGGTTCCTGCGCCCCTTCATCAAGGTCACGGTCTATCCCACGACGGACAACGGACTCGACCCCGGCGTGCATTTCAGCCACATCGTCAACCGCTATGATTCGCTGGCCGACTGGACGTTCTTCATCCAGGCCGACCCCTTCGACCACGAGCCGCGCATCGTGCCCATCATGAATGGCTGGCCCTTCTCGATGGGGCAGCTGACGCACCTGCCCGAGCCGGGGCTGTGCTTCCTGTGCCCCACCGAGCCGATGAACGTGGAGCGAAGCTGCTGGGCGCTGGGCGATGGGCGGGGCCGGGCCGTGAGCCGCGAACTGATTGCCCTGACGGTCAGGGAGCGGGTGGAGCAGGTCTGGCGGGAACTCTACGCCTGCGAGCCGCCGACCGAAATGATCTTCTCGCCCGGCTTCCACTTCGCCGCTACCCGTGAACTGTTGCGCACGCGCAGCCGGGCCTTTTATGAGCGGTTGCTGGCACTCGTTCAGGCCCGCGAGATGGGTCCGTGGGAGTGCGAACGACTGCTGGGATCACTTTGGCTCAGTCAATACAAAGACCAAGCGAGGATTTAACCCATGATCGAACTCGTCATTGCCCGTTACAAGGAAGACCCCATGCAGCTGGCGTGGATGAACACCTTGCGCCCGGATATCAAGATCACGATTTACAACAAGGGCGGGCTGGAGGTTCCGGGCGAGATTCCGCTGCCCAACGTGGGGCTGGAGGACCACACCTTCCTGCACCACATCATCGACCGCTACGACTCACTCGCGGAATGGACCTTCTTTGCGCAGGCCAACCCGTTCGACGGGTGCCAGAACGCCGTCGAGGTCATCAACCACTTCCCGTCCTCCGCGATCTGGGCGTGCCTCACCCCCGCGACGGGGATTTACTTCTGGGCGTCGTGCGAACCCCACCGCGTCGAGGGGCTTTGCTACGGGCACGTCTGGGACCGGGCGGTGTGGGAAATCTTCGTGCAGCTGTTCACCTGTCCGGCGCCGCCGGTCATGTACTTTTCGCCTCACCCGTTCTTCGTCGCCTCCCGCAAGGCGCTACTTACGCGCAGCAAGGCTTTCTACGAGAAGTGTCAGGAAATCCTGCTGGCCCGCCCGGTCGTGCCGGGGGCCACCTTCTACGGGGATCGCCATCCCGGCCCGCCCGTCTCGGCGGGACCGTGGGAATGGGAGCGGGTCTGGGACCAGCTGTGGAAGCCGGAGCACACGCTCTTTGCGAAGTACTGAGCGGGGCGTGAAAATTGGGGCTTGACATCTGCCGACAAACCCTTTGTCGGTGTGCGTAGAGGACAACTGAGGGAGACCCGGACATAGTCCGGACCGGAGGCGCCTCGGACTTGAGATGCCGAGAACCGGACCGGGATTTCCCCGACACTCCGGGGGCAGGCTGACAGCCACCTTTGTCAGGAGATTTT
>PMZA01000513.1:5934-14392 GCA_003170595.1 Armatimonadota bacterium | reverse complement strand
AAAGCCTCATGGATCGACGAGCATGACCCCATCCTCCTCGGTTCATTGCCTGATCCGCAGAGCCCGATTGCGATGAATCACGCCATCGCGGTCAACCGGCTCAAGGACCAGTTACTCATCAACGCGGCGCTGGGCACGAACCAGACCGGGGCGCAGGGCAGCCTGAACCCCACGCCGCTCCCCGCAGCGCAGCAGATTGGCGTGCAGTTTCCCGGCTCCACCAACACCGGGATGACGCTTGCCAAGATGATCGAGGCGCTGTTCCTGCTCGACTCCAACGACGTGCCGGAGACGGATCGCGTCATGGTCTACGCGGCCAAGCAGCTCTACGACCTGCTGCTCAACGTGGATCAGGTGGACAACGTGCTCTACGCCGACGTGCGCGCCCTCATGCAGGGGCGGCTGACCGAATTCCTTGGCTTCCATTGGATTCGGACCCAGTTGCTCCCGACCGTGGGCACCCCGTCGATTCGGAGCTGCATCGTCTACCAGAAGAAATTCCTGCTCTTGGGCACCACCAAGGACATGACGACCCGCATGGACATCCTGCCCATGCAGAGTCACGCGATTCAGGTGCGGACGACCTATTTCGCCGGGGGCACCCGGCTGGAAGAGGCCGGTGTCGTGCAGATGGCCTGCGACGAAACGCAGTAACGCAAGGAGAACACTACCATGGCAACACCCATCACACGTTACGCGCAAATCGCGTTTGAGCAGATTCCCTTCGCCAACTTTCCCGGCGGCGGCCCGATTTCACAGGGCAGCACGCCGTTCGGGAATGTGGGCTTCAATGATCCGGGTATCGAGATCGGCAATGTCCGTGAGGTCACGGCCATCTACCAGATGTACGGCAACGAGGCTTCCTCGGACATCATCAACCTCTACCTGGCGCAGCCGGGCACGATGGTGTCGGTCGTGGGCACGGTTTGTGGCAGCGGCGCTACCGGGGGCAATCCCACGGTGAGCGGCGTGGCCGCCTCCCTGCTCCTGTCGGTCGGTGACGATGATGTCACCGGCTCCGGTCTGGTGTCGAACCCGACGCAGGTCTCCACTTTCACGGACGGGGCTTCCGCCGTCCGCTACTCGGCTCCCGTCGACATCTCCACGGGCAAGACCAACCCGGTCAGCTTCGCGGGAGGCTCGGCCCAGATCAATCCCTACCAGATTGGGGCGACGGCCTACGAACCGCAGGGCGGCAACCCGCTGACCGGCGTGGCCGGCGCGTGGGTGCAGGCGTACCTCAACAAGGTCGCCACGCCGACCGCGGGCGCAGTGCTCGTGTTCCGGCTCAAGGTCATCAAGCATTAACCACCAACCATTCCCCACAGGGGTTAGGGGGACTTAGATATGGCCCGCTCATTCTGTCACTAGGGTGGGCGGGCCTTTCATTTTATGCAGCTTACTTCATCGACCGACATCGCCAACTTGGCCCTGATGCGGATTGGTCAGCAGACCATCTCGTCCCTCACCAACCAGAGCGATCCCAACGCGATTGCCTGCAACGTGGCTTGGGGGCAGGCTTTGGGCGAGGTCTCGCGGGCGCAGCCGTGGAGCTGCCTGAAGAAGCGCGCCTTCCTTGGGCAGCTGACGCCGGGGCAGAACCCGTCGCCCCCCGTGTGGCCGCCCGTGCCCTCCACCGCCACGACATGGACGCCGGGGGTGGCCTACGCGGTCAACGCCTACGTCATCTACGCGGGCTACCTTTACCAGTGCCTCATCGCCAACACGGCCAGCACGAGCTTCGCCTACGACCTGACGCGGGGGTGCTGGTTCCAAACTGACACCTACTCGCCCAACTACCTCGGGCCGCCGCAGGGCAACGCCGGGCTTTTGTACGAGTGGACCTTCGGCTACGAGCTGCCAGGGGACTTCGTGCTGCTCGTGGAACTCAACGGCACCTGCGCGTGGGGCAGCCACAACGGGCGCACCTGCGAAATCTTCCAGAAGGCGCTCTACACCAACGCAGCCTACGCCAACATCAAGTACAGCCGGTGGGAGCCGGACACGACCAACTATGACCCGCTGTTCACGGGGGCGCTGGTCCTCAACCTCGCCTGCATCATCGCCACGCACCTGCGCAAGGACGACGCCCGGTTGTCGATGGGCCTGCGGCAGGAATACAAGGAATACCTCTCCGACGCCCGCATGAAGGATGGAGCGGAAATCAAGCTGCGGCGTTACAATCCCGTATCCGAGAGCCGCTTCGTGCGCTCGCGCTATAATTCCACCAACGGCTGATGTCCCACTCCCTGCAACCCCTCGTCTGCTTCAATTCGGGCGAGCTGTCGCCATCCCTTGACGCCCGCCTCGACCTGCCCGCCTATCGCAAGGGCTGCCGCCAGCTGCGCAACATGATTCCCCTCAAGCAGGGGGGCGCCCTGCGCCGTCCGGGCACGCAGTTCATCGGCCTCGGCAAGGAGGGCTTCCCGCTGGTCAAGTCCGTCTCGCGCCTCCAGAAATTCCAGTACGCGCCCGGCACGACCTTCATGCTGGAGTTCTGTGACAAGGGCATCCGGTTCTTCTCGAACGGGGCGCAGGTCACGGTTGCCACCGCGCCGGCGTGGGTCACGGGCACCTCCTACCCGGCGGGTGCCTTCGTGAGCCAGTCGGGCGTCATCTACTACCTCTACAACGGCCCGCTCATCAACTCCACGAGTTCGCCGGGCACCGACAGCGCGCACTGGGCCTACCAGAACACCTACGAGGTGCCGGCGCCCTATTCCGCCACCAACTTCACCCCGCCGAATTACTGGGATGCGGACGTGTTCAAGGTCCAGTGCATCCAGATCAACGATGTCGTCTACCTCGTCCACGCCTCCTATCCGGTCTACAAGCTGACCCGCTACTCGAACACCAACTGGGTCATGCAGCAGGTGCAGTTCATGACGCCGGCCATGCTCGACCAGAACGCCACGGACACGAGCCTCACCGCCTCGGCGCTCACGGGGGCGATCACCCTCACGGCCTCGGCTCCCGCGTGGGTCACGGGTACGTACTACACGCCGGGAAATTCCGTAACCTCGGGCGGCCTGATCTATTCCTGCACGGCGGTCCACGTCAGCAACGCCCTGTTCTCGACCGACCTGGCGCACGGCCTGTGGACCTTGGTGACGGTCTTTCAGGAGGGGCACAAGAACTCCTACTGGCAGCTGGCCTACAACCGTCCCACCTCGTTCATCGAATACGACGCCGCCGTGTCCGGGCCCAACTACACCTTCTCGGGCGGCGCGTGGTACAATTCGGTTTCGACCCTTTTCATCATCGGCACGTGGGAGTTCATCACCTATGGCACATGGCAGGCCGACGTGTCGGTGCAGGCGAGCTACGACAACGGGGTGACGTGGCAGGTCATCACCACGGTCTCCAGCCGGTCGGACGCCAACTTCAACATCTCCGGTCAGGACATCGTGGGCGGGCTCTACCGCCTCGTCGTGACGAACCCCGTCGCCTCGGCCTCGGCCTCGGTGCCGCGCCTAAGCCTGACGGCGGACAACCAGTTTGTGTACGGGCTCCTGCAGCTCACCGAGCTGTGGGCGGCGTGGGTGTCGGGCAATGCCTACGTGGTGGGCAATGTCGTCAACTACGGCACGCACAGCTACACCTGCATCGTCAATACCTCGGGCACCACGATCCCGCCCAGCGATCCCACGCACTGGATGCTGGGCAGCCCCTACATCCAGACGGCTCAGGTCATCACCCCGCTCTATTCCACGGGGGCCACCATCTACTGGTCGGAGGGCGCATGGTCGGACTACCGCGGCTACCCGCAGGCGGTGGCGGTCTTTCAGGAGCGGGTCTGGTATGGGGGCAGCACCTACCAGCCGCAGCGCATCTGGGGCACGCAGACGGACGACATCGAGAACTTCTCCCTGCTCGACCAGTCGCAGGCCACCTACGGGCTCGCCTTCGACCTGAACGCGCCGGGGCGCGGCCCCATCCAGTGGCTCACCGCGCAGACCGACCTGATGATCGGGCTGGCGGGCGCCGAGTGGATCATGAACAGCGGGCAGGGCGGCAGCGCCGCCATCACCCCCTCCGCCGTGCTGGCGGTGGAGCACAGCGCGAACGGCTCCGCGCCCAACCTGCCAGGCCTCATCGTCAGCAACGCCGCCTTCTATGTCACGCGCAAGGGCACCCGCTTCCAGCAGATGCTTTTCTCGGTCTTCACCAACAAGTACATGTCGCAGGACATGCAGGTCTTGTCCCAGCACCTCACGGCGGCGCGGGTGGAGCAGTTCGACTTCCAGCAGGAGTTCGAGAACCACTCGCTCCTCTGGGCGGTGTGCGGCGACGGGTCGCTGATTTCGATGACCTACGCGATGGAGCAGGAGGTGTTCGGCTGGGCAAAGCACGAGACGCACGGCGTCGTCAGCGGGGTGAACACGACCGACCTTTTCCTGTCCGTGCAAGTCATCTACGGGGCAAACGGGCAGGATGACGAGGTGTGGGTGAGCGTGCTGCGCAACGGCCTCGGACAATGCTACATCGAGCGGTTGTGGCCGGTGGACTGGCAGACCGCGAATGTGGGGCAGCCGGACCTGACGCAGGCGGTCTATGCCGACAGCGCCGCCATCATCACCAGCCCCGCCACCAACGTCATCGCAGCGACGTCGGTCTACTGGCAGTACGGCGTCCGCTGTGTTTCCCTCAATGGCCGCACCGCGTGGAACAATTTGGACTATCCCGGCGCCATCGACATCAACGGCAACATCACCCTTGCCAACTACGTTCCCGCCCTTGGCGACGTGCTGGTGGTGGGTTTCCCCGTCAACTGGGCGGTGCAGCCCATGCGCCTCGATCTCGACCCCAAGGCGGGGCCGATTGCGGGCCTCACGAAGTCCATCGCCCGCCTCTACCTGCGCGTCCTGAACTCCCTTGGGGGCAACTGGTCCACGCAGGGCGCCCCGCCGGTCTTGGGCACCTTGAGCACCGTGACGCCGCTGCCCACCTACGACATCACCGCCATCCCCGGCTCGCCGCCGCCATGGTATCCCAACCTGCCGGTGGACATTCCGGTGGACACAGGCGGGCTTTTCGGGTACTCGCTCGACCCGCAGTTTGCCCTCCAAGGCAATGACCCGCTGCCGTTTTGCCTCTTGGGGATCACGGTCAAGTATGATATAACCCCGCCATGAACATCCGCCGCCTCATTCCCGAGCAGGATTTTCCCACCCTCAAGGAGTGGTGGCTGAAGCACGGGGCCATCCCCGTGCCCGAGGCGTTCCTGCCGTGGGGCTTCATGGCCGTTGATGGCGCCGATGAAATCGCCGCCGGCTTCCTCTACCTCGATGCCTCGGGCAAGATGGCGATGGTGGAATACCTCACCACCAACCCGGCCTTTTCCTTCACCAAGCGGACGGTGAAGGCGTGGCATCTGCTGTTGGAGCACATTGAGAAGCTGGCCAAGGAGCAGGGGTGCTCGGCCATCATCTCCATGGTGGCACCCGGCAGCAGCGAGGAGCGCATCATGGGCCGGCTCGGCTACGAAACCTCCGAGGGGACCGCCCACAAAATGTACGGAAAGAGACTTTAAGCCATGCCCGTAATTCCTGTCTTTGCAGCCATCGGAACCGCCCTTGGGGCCAGCGCCGGCAGCGCCGCGGCGGTCGGGGCGGTCACGACTGTTGCCGTGGGGGCCACTGCTGCCGCCACGGTGATGAGCGCCAAGGCCGCCAGTCGGCAGGCTTCCACGGCCACGCAGGTTGCCGATTACAATGCCAAGGTGGACATCGCCAACGCGAACCAGCAGGCGATGGACGCCAACGCCAACATCGCCAAGCAGAGGCAGTCCGACGCCACCTACATGTCCAGCCAGCGGGCGGCCCTTGCCGCCTCGGGCGTCCTCGAAAACACCGGCTCGCCGCTCTCGCTGGAGGCCACGACCGCCGGGCGCATGGAGCAGAACATCCAGCAGTACTGGACGACCGTGCAGGAGAGGGAGGACACGGAGTACGCCGCGGCAAAGATGGGCATTTACGAGGGGCAGGAGGAGGCCAGCATGTACCACTTGGAGGGCGCGGCGGACATCTTCAGGGGCATCGGCAGCATGGCCAACATCGTGGGTGGAACCGCCGCTAAATTAAATGGCTAACATGGCTGCGATCCCAACCATCCCGAACAGCGAGCAGGTCCAGTCCGTCCAGCGCGGCGTCAAGCGCAATCTTTCCGTCGAGGAGGGTCCGCTCTCCGCCGCCCGCGGGGCCATCCAAGCCGCCGACCAGTCCATCCAAGGCATGGTGGGCGTGGTCGAGGACTACGAGGAGCGCAAGCGCCGGGCCAAGGAGGCGGCGTTCTTCAACCAGACCACCCTTCACCAGATCAACGCGCAGACCGAGTTCACCAAGACCCTGCGGCAGCAGCCCTACGAGAAGATTCCCGAGAACTGGTCGCATGCGGCGCAGGGCACGATGGACTCCCTTCGCGATTCCGACCAGTACCAGGCCATGTCTCCCGCCGCTAAGCGGCTGTGGGGGCAGAAGGCGGCGGTGTGGCAGGCCAGCACGACCAGCGACTTTCAGGTCACGTCCGACCACCTTGGCATCACCACTCGCAACGGCAACCTGAACGCGCTCATGGACAAGGGGGCCACGACGGGAGACGAGTCTGTGGTGCCCGCGGTGAAACAGGCCATCGGCATGTCGGTCAAGACGGGCGACCTCACGCCAGAGCAGGGGGAGGACAAGCTGCGGCAGTTCCAGACCAAGTTTGCCGTGGGGCAGGCTTCCAACCTGATCGAGACGAAGCCGCAGCGGGTGAAGGAAAAGCTCGCGGCGGGCGACTGGAAGGAAATCCCCGAGAACCTGAGGAATCATTTGACCACGCAGGCCACCACGCAGGAACGGGCCAACCTGAACCTGCTCCCCACCAACCCGCTCACCAGGCAGGTGGACGACCAGACCATTGACGACGCCATCGCGGGCGGGACCATTGACCTGCAGCAGGGCGAACTCCTCAAGAAGACGCAAAAGCTGGAGTCCAGCCGGGCCGACCGGGACGTGGCGAACCGCATCATGGCGGGGGTGCATGACAGCGTGGCGTGGAAGGGCGCGGACAATCCCGACAACTACGCGAACGATCTCGCCAAGGACTTGCCCCTCATCCGCGATGACACCACCCGCAAGGATACCGCCGACCGGATCAACAAGCAGCTGGCGGCGGTGAAGAAGACGGGGCAGACGGAGGAGAAGCCGGTGGAGCAGCAGATTCACCAACTTATTAACGACGACCTGCGCTCTCAGGGGGCGATGATTCCGGTGGCGCTGGAGGACATTCCGGCGAAGCAGCGCGGCTTGTTCCATTGGGGCGCGGCGACACCTCCGAAAACCGTGATGAACATGGCGGTGGGCGGCTTGACTGCCTTGGAAAAGAAGCTGGAAACCGACAAGGACTGGCCGCTGCCGGGCGTCAGCATGGAGAAGGCCACCCAGGCCGCCCAGGTCCACGCCGCCGAAATCCACAGCCAGATGTCGCAGTGGTTCAAGACCGAGGAGGGGCAGAAGGCGGACTTGGACAAGGCCGTGGATCACCTGCACACGATTGAACGCCCCTTTGTCGAGGAGGCGGTGAAGCAGACCTTGCAGCGCCGCGCCCCCGTGCAGATCACCTCGCCCGATGAGGTGAAGAACCTGCCCTCGGGGATGCCGTTCCTCGACCCGCAGGGCAACATCAGGTATGCCAAGTAATGCCTGCCACCGCCACAGACTGGGATGCGGTTTCGACCTTGGCTGCCGCGCCGCAGCCTCCGGCGGGCAAGCCGTCATGGGACGAGGTGAGCGGTCCCGCTGCGCCCAAGGCGGAACCCCCGCAGGAATTTGAGCGGCTGTTCCAGGGCGTGGACCGCCTGAAGGGGCCGGAGTGGGACGCCCTTGACCGGATTTCCGACAAGCCCAAGGAGGCGCGCGCGCGCGCCATCAACCAAGGCTATTGGGGCACGCAGGGCATCCCGGCCACCAACTGGCCCGCCGCCCGCCTCGCCATCGCCAAGGCCAAGTACGGCTACGTGGGCGACGACATCACCGACGAAAAGCTCTACCAGTTCCGGCAGCAGGAAATCCAGAAGCAGTCGGTGGAGGCCGAGCCCAGCTACCAGCAGCAGTGGCAGCAGGCGGTGAAGGACGGGAGCTGGCAGGAGGCCCTGCGCGTCTACGGTCGGTATTTCTCGTCCCCGTGGAAGCGGTACGAGCAGAGCGTTGAGCAGTCGTTCGACGAGCCTGCCGTCAGGATTCCCCAGGTTTCGATGCCCAAGGGCCTGCCGGTCGGCTTGCAGGAGGCGGGCGAAGTCGGGGCCAAGCTCGCCAATGTGGCGGGCGGGCTTGTGAGCTCCGCCACCTCGTCGGGCGGCGTGTCCATGCTGACGGTGCCCGGCACCATGGCCTATGCGGTGCCTTTCTTTGCCGCCAAGACCTGGGACGCCGCCAAGCAGGCGGGCGAGGATTTCATCGGGGCACTGCGCGGGAAG
>PMZA01000513.1:0-5919 GCA_003170595.1 Armatimonadota bacterium | reverse complement strand
TGGCGGGCATGTCGGGCATCGAGGCCATCAAGTCAGCCGCCATCAAGGACGACGCGGGGCAGGTCCACGAGGGACTGCACCACCGCGACGTGGCTGCCGAGGGCAAGGAGGGATTCACCACGACCGCAGGCAGGTTTGTTGACCGCAAGCAGGGCATGGCCATCGCCAAGGCGGCTGGTCAGGTTGACCCGGACACGCCCGGCGGCGAGCTTCATTCCGAGCATGTCGTGCCACCGGGGGACACCGCCGTCCTGAAGCCGGGTGACGCCAAGGCGGAGGAGGCCGAACCTGTTGACATCGGAAAGCGCGACGAGTCGGTTTCCACCGGCACGGGCAAGCCCACCGCCAAGGAGAAGGTCATGCTGGAGCAGCAGCAGGCGGAAATCGACGAGTGGAAGGCGTCCAAGCCCAACCCGCCGAGCGACTACGGCATTGCCGCCCGCGTCAGCGAAATGCGCGCCAAGCAGGGCAAGATCGAGCCGGTCATTCCCGGCGAGGGCATGTCGTGGGAGGAGTCGGTGGCCGAGGGGAGGGAGCTTTTGAAGTCGGGCAAGAACCCCTTCGCCACCCTGCAAGCCTTCACCGAGACGGGCAAGCTGTCCAGCGAGGACATGGCCCTCGTGCGGGCGCACGGCGAGCAGCTGGCCAAGGCCGCAAATCTTGCCGCCGACCAGCACGGGCTCGACTCGCCCGAGTACACCGCCGCCGCAAAGGCTGATTCAGACTGGATTCAGGCCATCAAGCCGATGCAGACTGAGTGGCACCGCATCGGCGAGGCGCAGCAGGGCGAGGCGGAAATCGACACCGGCAGCTTCCACGGCCTGCGCCGTAGCTACCAGCAGGCCACGGGCGAGGACTTCAATTTGGAGCAGGCCAAGGCGGCAAAGGAGATTGCGGGCAAGGTGCGCACGGCCACGAACGAGGCGGAGTCGGCCTCGCAGCTGGTCTTTGATTTCCTGAAGGAGATGCCCCCCGACTTCAAAGACCTGCCCGCGCAGGTCAAGGCGGTGTGGAACCTCGCCAAGAAGTATGCCGACGAGGGTGAGTCGAACTTCGACGACATGCGCCACAAGATCGCGCAGGACTTGGGGCTGTCGGTGGACGAGGTGACGAAGAATCTGGCCGAGCCCAAGAGCCTCCGCCGCATGACGGACGAGATGTACAAGAAGCTCTCCAAGCGGCGCGACGTGGTGCAGGATGCCAAGACGTGGCTGCGCAACGAGGCCAACCCCGAATGGATCAAGTTTGCGCGCTCCGTCCCCGGCTTCTTCTTCCGGCTGGCCACCCTCGGGCACGGCACGGTGATTTCCATCACGCACGGGGCCATCAACGTCTTTGACCCGATGGTGGCGGGGACGTGGTGGACAAACTTCTTCCGGGCCTTCCGGATGATGGGACTCACCGATGACGGGGCGTACCATGAGCGGACGATGCAGGACATGGTGCGCGACCCGAACTGGACGCCGGCGCGCCGGGCAGGCTTGCAGAACGACCCGCGCCGCTACACCGAGGACTACCAGAGCGCGTGGAGCCAGACATGGTTCAAGAAGCTGGGGCTCCTCGGCAACCGGGGCTACGACGCCATCAAGCTGACGCGGCAGGGCTGGTTCAACAAGGAATGGAACGCGCTGCCCGAGAGCGAGCGCACGCCCGACGAGGCCAAGCTGCTGGCGGACGGGGCCAACCACGCCACGGGGGTCATCCGGCAGCGGTTCCGAGAATGGTCGCAATGGACGTTCTTTGCCCCGCGGCTCGAGGGTTCGCGCTGGGCGTGGATGTTTGCCGACCCCGCCAAGGCCGCCAAGACCTTTTCCAAGCTGCGGCTGAAGGACGGCCAGTGGGACTGGGGCAGCGCCACCCCCGCCGAGCAGCACTTTGCCCTGCGCGAACTCAAGCACAAGGCGGCCATCACCGGCACCTACTTGGGGCTCCTCGCCATGAATCAGGGGCTCCTCTCCGCCGTGGGGGCGGAGCAGTCCATCAACTTCACCGACCCCAAGAAGGCGGACTTTCTGGCCTTCAAGGTTGCCGGGCACAAGGTCGGCGTCATCAGCCCCATGATCGGCATGGTGCGCCTCTTCGCTAACCTGCTCCACGCCTCGCTGGGCACGCGCACGCAGTTCGAGAAAGCCGAGGGCGGACGGGGCGAGGAAATGGCCCGTGATGCCTATGAGTATGGCCGCACCAAGTTGAGCCCCTTCACGGGACTCATGGCGGACCTGCTGACGCAGGCGGACTTCCAGCAGCGCCCACTCCCCTTCTCCGAGGACAAGGTGCCCGCCCGGCTGCGCCGTGAGGGTGTGGGGCCGTACACCTACGGCGAGTACATGTCCGAGAAGCTGACCCCCATCCCGGTTTCCGAGGCGGTGCGCGAGGTCTGGCGGCAGCAGGGCATGAACGAAACCCAGATCGATCACTGGCTTTGGGCGTTGACCGACGCGGCCATTATGGGCACAAGCGGCGTGCGCGTCAGCCCCGATACGAGCAAGCCCGCAGCCACCACAGGCCGCACCCTCACCTTCCCCAACAAGTCCCCCTACGACCGATGAACATCTCCATCCAGACCATCCCCGAGGCCCAGCAGCGCAAGGAGGTCAGCGGTGCCGACTGGTTCTTCGACGCCCGCGGCGACCTTCAGGTGCGCGTCTCGCCCATGAGCGACTGGCGGCGCGAGGCCCTGCTCGGCATCCATGAGGCGGTCGAGGCCATCATGTGCAAGTTCAACCGCGTCCCACAGACCGCCGTGGACAAGTTCGACCAGGATTACTACCTCGCCCATGCGGACGACTGCGATGCGGGCGACGACCCCGAGGCGCCCTACGAGCACGAGCACTGCCTCGCCACGGCCATCGAGCGCATCCTCTGCGCCGAGCTGCGGGTGAACTGGGAGGACTATGACCGCGAACTCGCTGAAACCTATCCGGGGCCGAAGGCCCTCAAGCCATGCCAGAAATAAGCGACATAGTTTGCGCCGTAGTCGATTACGGTACGTTCCAGAGCTTGTCCACCAAGCTTGCCGAGAGGGTGGGCAAGTGCTACTACTACACCCCGTTCGAGGAGGAATACCGGACGCTGAAGACATGCGCCATCGGCACCGGCATGAAGAACGTCGAGCGGCTGGACGACCTGATGTCGCCCGAGATCATTGATGAAGTCACTCATTGGGTGTTTCCCGATGTAGGCTGGGGCGGCTTCCAGCAATACCTGCGCTCCATCGGCAAGCCGGTCTGGGGGGCGATGGGAGCAAGCGACTACGAGCTATTCCGCACGCGCTTCCTGAAGATGCTGGCGGAGGTGGGCCTGCCGGTGCCTCCGTCCAAGGTCATCACGGGTCTCACGGCGCTGCGCGAATACTTGAAGGACAAGACTGACCTTTGGGTGAAGGTGAACCGTTTCCGCCGTGATATGGAGACATTCCACCACCTAGATGAAGCGCACAGCCTTGCGGAGTTCACGCGGCTTGCCACTAACTTCGGGGGCTTGGCTGAGAACGTGGTCTTTGTCGTGCAGGAGCCGATCAAGGACGTCGAGGAAGTTGGGTACGACGGCTATTCGGTGGACGGGCAGTTTCCCAACAAGAGTTTCTTTGGCTTTGAAAAGAAGAACGAGCTTTACCTGGGGGCCTGGCTGCACGATACGCAGTTGCCGAAACAGGTGAGGGTCGTCAACGAGGCCATCACTCCGCTGCTGGAGGAGATTGGCTACCGCAATTTCACGGCGACCGAGATTCGCGGGAAGTTCTTCACCGATCCGACCTTCCGCATGGCGGGGCAGACGCAGGAGCACTATCTGGAGACTTGCACCAATCTCCCTGAAATCATTGTTGAGGGGGCGGAGGGTCGGCTGGTGCAGCCTCAGTTTGCCGCCAAGTTTGCAGCGGAGGCGACCATGCACTACACCACCAAGGCCGACGATTGGAAGGTGCTGCGCGTACCCGAGGACTCGCGCCGCTGGTTCAAGTTCTATCACTATGCCGAGGACGACGGGCTGATTCATTTCCCGCCCCGTCAGAGCGATGAGGTGGGGGTTGTCCTTGGCAACGGCAACACCGTCGAGGAGGCCATCGACCACCTGAAGGAGAATTTCGAAGTCATGAAGAACGAACCGGTAGCCATTGAACTTGGGGGCTTTGCCGACCTCATTCAGGAAATCGAGGAGGCGCAGGCCAAGGGGATCAAGTTTTCAGACCAGCCGCTACCCGACCCGGCGGTGGCAATAACCTAGACAAACGCAGCAAAAAAGCATAGGAGGCACCCATGTCAGTCGCATCCACCGTCTCGCGGTTGCAGTTCACCATCACCGGCCTGCCGCAAACGCTGGCCGTCACCTTCCCCTTCAACGTGGCGGCGGACCTCTTGGTCACGGATGGCGCCACCGTCCTCGTCCTCAATAGCGACTACACGGTCACGGGGGGCGGCTACAACGCCCTGAATCAGTTGCAGGGCGGCTCCGTCACCGTGGTCGGCACCGGCTCCAGCGCCGTGCAGGTGTCCGATGTCATCACCATCTCGCGTGGCATCAGCCCGGTGCAGACCACAACCTTTGCCTCGACCGGCATCCTCACCCCGCTGATGATCGAGCAGGACGACGACAAGCTCACGACCTTGATTCAGGAGCTTTCGGGGTGGGTGTACAACCCCTTCCCGCCGGTCAACGGTGCGCCGGTCCTGCTGACGGTGGGCTGGATCACGGGCGAGACGGGCGGCACGCGCCTCACCATCGACTCGCTCAACGTCACGGCCATCCCCACCTACCTCCTGCCGCTGTCCATCCTTGTCACCATCCTTGGCCACGGCGAAATCTGGAACCTGCGGGCGATGGCGCTGGGCGACCCGTCTGTCAGCGTGACGGGGGCCTTCGTCGTGCCCGTCACCAACCCCGGCGCCCTCATCTGGGCCCGCGGCCTTTAATCCCATGAAAAAGCTCCTGCTCCTTTCACTCCTTGCCCTCGCGGGTTCCGCGCTATGGGATACCACAGGGAACGCGCAACAGGCCGTTACCGTGCTGCCCGATGGCACGGGCACCGGCACCTTCAACACGCCGGGCATCACCTACTACATCCTGCCGGCCGGGCAGACCTTGGATTGCCGGTTTGGTACTCTGCTCGGCGCCGTCACGCTTTCCACCCCGCAGGCCATCGGCACGGGCAGCAGCCCGACCTTCGCGGGACTGACGGTGACCGGCACCTCGACGCTTGCGGCGGTATCGGCGACCACGGGCACTTTCTCCAGTACGGTCAGCGGTGCGGGAATCACCTCTCTTTTCGCGTCGCCTCCCGCCATCGGCAGCACGACAGCAAGCACGGGGGCCTTCACGACGCTCTCGGCTTCCAGTACGGTATCGGGGACAGGGTTCTCAACATATCTTGCTTCGCCTCCTGCAATTGGAGGCACAGCTCCCAGCACCGGGGCTTTCACGACAATCTCGGTCAGCTCGAACGCCAATAGGGGCACAACCAATCAGAACCTGATGCCCGTAACGACGGCCGACACGGAGTCGGGTAACGCCGTCACGATCAACTGGGCGTCCGGAAACAACCACTCGATCACGCTGAACGGGAATCTGAACACAGTAACGTTTAGCAACGCCCTGGATGGACAGACGCTCGTCGTGGCTATCACGAACACAGCCTCGAATTACACCGTCACTTGGGGCAACTCGATCAAGTGGGTGGCCGGATCGCAGCCGACGCAGACGGTCGGAGCTCATACTGACGTTTGGACCATAGTGGATTTTTCCGGAACCTACTACGGCAACGTCGTGCAGAATTTCTAAGCCATGAAATCACTGTTCAGCTACCTGACCGCGTTGTTCATGTCGGCGGCGATGGCCGTCGCGACGCCGTTCCCGTACAGCTTTTGGAACGCGCCGGTACCGCACGGCTCGGCCTCCTTCAACGCCACTGGCTCCACCCAGACA
>PMZA01000079.1 GCA_003170595.1 Armatimonadota bacterium | reverse complement strand
CCTCATGCATAATCCGGGCTAGTGCCGGGGCCAGTCGGACGGATGGTGGGCCCTGGCCGGGGGGAAGCGGGCTGTGGCGGCAACGGCGGCGGACGCGACGGCGATGGGCCAAGGCGCTAAGGCGGTGCGCGGAAGAGCGGGGCGGAGAGGGTGAGGGCGGAGCCGGGGCCGACCGAACTGAGGACTGAAGGGGAATTGAGGCAGTAAGGCGCGATCTGGACGCCGGACGCGCTCGCGTTGTGGAGACCAAGACCGCGGCGAACGATGCTCAGGCCGCTCTCGATGACGCGCTGGACGCGGTGGCCCTCGGGAAGAAGGCGGACATGAAGGGCGCCCGGAAGGCTCTTAGTCGGGTCTGGTCGCTCGTAGTCCGGCCCCTCCGTATGTCCCTCCGTCCGGCTACTCCGCCTTCGTCAGCTTCAGATCGCCGCTGTCAACCATCGCCTTCAGCGGGTTGTCCTCGATGTCCAGCGGGAAGTCCACGCGCCCGCGGCGGCGGCTCGACTCATACGCCCCGAAGATGATCTCGGTGGCGATAAGCGCGTTGCTCGCATCGAGCTGGCACTTGCGGCCCTCGAGGAGGCAGGCGACCACGTCGGCGATGGCGCGCTCGATGAAGTGCGGCCCGTGGATGCTCTCGCCATTGGTGTCGGGGTAGGTCCAGTCCTTTTCGCCCTGGAGGCGGTAGCGGATCGGCCTCCCGTCCGCTAGACCGACCTCGATGACCCCGTCGGTGCCCAGGAGGCGGTTGATCGCGCCGACGGGCTTAGCCTCGCCCGCGCCGGTCATGACCAGCCCGAATACGCCGTTGTCGTACGGAGTTCGCGGAGCGAACTCAGTGAGCAGCACTTGCTGGTTCTCGCAGTGTCCGCCGAAGACCAAGTTCTCGGTGCGGTAGTCAATCTGCGCGATGACCCACTTCGCCGGGACCTCGCCCTGGAAGAAGCTGAACATGTCGATGAAGTGGGTGCCGGAATCGTAGATGTTCCCGCACTCGCACTCCTGGCGCACGAGGTCCCCAAGGGCGCCCTCGTCAAGCATCTTCTTCGCCAGGACATACGGCGCCCCGTAGCGGCGCTGGTGGTTGAAGGTGAGCTGGACGCCGCCCTCCTTCGCTGCCGCCGCCATGCGCTTCGAGCCGCCCCAGGTGTCGGCCATCGGCTTCTCGCAGTGGATGGCCCTCACCCCGGCGGCCACGGCGGCCAGCACCATCGGCTCGTGCAGGTGCATCCAGGTGCAGACGCTGACGACGTCGAGGTTCTCCTGCGCCAGCATGTCGTTGTAGTCCAGGTACGTCTTGCCGATGCCAAAGGTCTCGGCGTACTCGCGGGCATTCTCCTCAACGATGTCCGCGCAGGCGACCATCTCGCACGTATCGGCGAGGGCCGTGTAGCCGTTGCCGTGCTCGTAGGCCATGGCGAAACCCAGGCGGCCCTTAGGGGCGGTCTTGCGTCCACAGCCGATGACACCAACTCGTAGCTTGCTCAAAGGGGGCACTTCCTTTCGGGTGTGTGTGGGCTATCGTAGGAGTTACGTGCTGTTAGTTGTGGAACGCGAATCGCCTCGCGATGATGCGCGAGCAGAGCGCCTACTCGACGGTCAATGTGAGAATACCCCACACCGTCAGCCCCGGCAACTCCACCTCGACCACCTACCCCCGCACCGACTCCTTCACCTTCACCGCCGCCTGATCCCCGTCCGGCGAGCACAGCACCGCGTCGCCGGCGATCCCCTTAGTCCCAGCGGCAGATGCCCCAACGCGACGCCCCCGCCGCTCAGCCGGTGCGACTGCAGCCCTACCATGAATCCTGCCAGCAGCACGAAGTAGGGGAAAGACAGGGCCGTGGCCTGCGCCACGAAGTCGCCAACACGCCCGTGGCCCACGAGGGCCTGGGAGGCGATCAGGATCGCGATGGCAGCGGCAAACCACACCTGGGGGTGGAGAAGCCCCCGCAGGAGAATCTGGGCTGGCGACTTGCGTGGGCTCGGCATGGTCGACGGCTATTTGCCGCGGAGCCATGGGAAGAAGAGGCCCATCCCTTTGCCTGCCATGTCGAGCTTGGTATCGAGGTGCGGGTCGAGCGCCGCGGTAAGAGAGATCCACGCCCACACGGCCGCGAGCGGGACTGCCCACTTAACGTACTCCTCCGGGAGGTAAGTCGGAAAGTGGGAGCGCAGGGCCCAGATGCCCAAGGCGGGCAGTGCCGCGAACAGAAGGGCCTTTGGCCATGTGGCCGCCCAGTTGCCCACTGCCTCCAGGCGTGGGAGGCGTTCAGGGTCCGTTTGCTCCAGGGCGTCCCAGTCTCCCTCAGCCAGGTGAAGGAGCGTCTGGGCAATCGCGCTGGCGAAGTGGTCGCGCGTGTCGGGCCGCGGGGAGAGGAGCCATTTCTTCTTCGCCCGAAGGGCTGCGGACGCGCGGCTCATAGTCGTCCTGAACCACTCGTCAGTGGTGGCATCTCCACTGCGGAGGGCCCGCGGCAGGTCATGCTCGATGCAGCGAGCGGCGGACTCGAGATCAGCAAGCAGGCCGCGCCGGAAGGGCAGGCCTTCCCACCAGTTAGCCGGATCCTCTGTCTGGATCAGCGCGTCATGCAGGCGCAAGCATGCATATGCGTCGGGGAAGGAGGCGCGCTGCCAACGCCCGAAGGCGTACGATGCGCACCCGCCCAGGTTATAGGCGACCACGACGCTGAGCATGAAGGACGCGTTCATGGCCAGCGCGATCGCGGCAGGGAAGGTGTAGACCCTAACGGGGGTCGCAGAGCTATGGTCCCAAAGGTAGAATAGTGCGGCCGATACGGCCACCGACGGCAGGAGTCCTCGGGAGAGGCGGCTGATCCGCTGGGCCCAGTATCCCTCGCCCCTTCTTGGTGCCGGCCGGGGCGCTTCTGCTGTTGCGTGCGCATCGACGAATATCTCGACGGTGGCATCGAAGCCCGTGATGGGGCCCGTGGGTATGGCGTCCACACCCGCGGTCAGCGGGAGGAACCAGAGCGACTGGCAGCGGAGGATAGCCAGCATGAGCACCATCGCGAGGAGCCCTGCGACGATCTGGGACGGAAGTGTCAGTACGTCGGGTCCGGCTGGCGGGAGAAAGGGCCTGGGCAACCAAGGCGGGGCATGGAAAGGCCACATCAGCCATGGCAGCATGCCGCTCACGAGTGTGAGGAATAGAGGTAGGGCCAGCGCGAGGTACGCACTGAGGAATACGGTGTGCATGGCGCGGACACCCAGGACTCCTACGGCTACCGCGCGCCCGCTGCGGCCGAAGATCGCCCGCGCTAGCGACTCCCTCGCAGCGGGGTCCACAGAGCGCAGTTGGCGCGTCTGGTCCATAATGAGGTTGCCCCTGGCGACGACGTCCTGCAGGAGCCGCCAGTGGAAAGCCGTGGTGCCGGGGATCCATTGGGTGATGGGAAAGACGGGGCGGAGCCACTGCCTGATCCTTTCGATGAGACTGGGCTTCTCGGTTGGCGGGCTCGGGTCCATGCGCTAGGCCCCTCCTGAACGCCATAGTCGCAATCGGCCGGCCGCTTTCGCCCCCGGCCTGTGGGACGATACGGGCTTCGCCTCTCGTTGGCGCATACCTTTGACCCGGCTTGGTGCGGGCGGTAGAATGGGGCCTAGTGGAGGAGATTCGGGAATAGTGACCGAGCATCATCGTCTGCCCCCATGGCTACGCGTCAAAGTAGGTAAAGCCCATCAGGTTGCCTCCACGCGCGACCTGCTGGCCTGCCGCGGCGTTCACACCGTCTGCCAGGAAGCCCGCTGCCCCAATGTCGGCGAGTGCTTCGGCTCCCAAACCGCCACCTTCATGATCCTCGGCGATACCTGCACCCGCGACTGCGGATTCTGCGCCGTTAAGCATGGCATCCCCGGCCTAGTCGAAACCGAGGAGCCAGGGAGGGTCGCCGACGCCAGGGTATTGCCAGCCGGGCTGAACGCCACGCTGGTCACTGGCCCGGTGTGCCCTGGTGATGTTCACCAGTTGGGTCACCCGGGCACGGGATACGCCTCGGAGGCGGGCGATGTCGGCGTGGTTTCGCACCGTCCCATCGTCGAGCATCTGCCGGAATTCCAGGGCTACTCGTAGGGCGGATTCCTTTGGGGGACAAAGGCGCAGATGCTCTTCTGCTCTGGGGGCCGTGGGCCTGAACAGGGAGAAGGTGACGACCTCGGGGGAGTTCTTACAGTTGCCCCGATTGGGGAGCCAATAGAGGCCAACTGCAAGAACCAGACGGAACTGGGGACTCGCCCCAGTTCCCCAAGGCACACTCGAGAGGTACTCGCTTCGTCGCGGGGAGTTGCTTCTCGGTCGGCCTTCTGTCCCACCGCCTTGGTCTGAACCCCGGTTTGGTGCCATAGTGCCTCGGCGCAGTCAGACCTAGGCGTGAAGCGGCCTCAAGGATCCATGCCGGCAGACGAGCCCTCTTGGCCATGCTTCATACCCCCTTTGGGTTGGGACCAGATCGGGTCTATACTGACCTTCGGCTTGGATCTGTTTCCGGGGCAAAGGTCAACTTGGCGAAGCTCCGCTGATTCTCACGCGCACTCCATCTGGGGAACACCGCGCAGTAGGGAGATGACGCTGTATGCAGTTGCGATATCTGAGCAGGAAGGACATGGAGGCACTCCAGATCAGCATGGCCGAGGTCATGGAGGCTGTGGAAGAGGGGTTCAGGCGCAAGGCCATGGGGCAGACACAGATGACCGCGAAGGCCTTCGTCAACCCGCGCCCCGGCGAGGCCGGCCTGATGTCTTTGTCGGCTTACGTGGGGGGCGTGGACGCGGTCGGCATCAAGTGGCTCGGCACACGGACGGCGGAACGGCAGCCCGGCCAGCCCCTACACACTGGCCTGGTCATCCTCAACGACCCTGAGACGACCCTTCCCATATGCATCATGGACGCGGCCCTGGTCACGGCGATGCGCACCGCGGGTGCGAACGGGGTGGCGATGAAGTACTTGGGGCCCGCACGGGCGACGACGGGGGCCATCGTTGGCTGTGGCGTGGAGGGACGCAGCAACCTGCAGTCGATGCTCACCTGCTACCCGGGCCTGGCCGAGGTGCGCTGCTACGACGTTGTCGCCGAGGCCGCCGTGATGTTCGCACGCGAGGCCCAGGAGCAGTATGGGGTGACCGTAACGCCCACCTCCGAAGCCCGGACGGCAGTTGTAGATGCGGACGTCGTGGTCACAGCGACCTCGACCGGGGCCACACCCTTCCTGAAGGCCGAATGGCTCAAAGAGGGCGCCCTTGCTACCCCGGTTGACCTGTGGGGGGCCTGGGAAGCGGACCTGGCGGCGAAGGTGGATAAGCTGGTGGTGGATGACTACGGCAAGTACGACGCCTTCCGGTCCAGCGAGCGACTGAAGGACATCCCGAAGCCCTATGCCGAACTGGGCGAGATCATCCTGGGCGAGCGCCCCGGCCGCGAACGCCCCGAGGAACGAGCCTTGACGATGATGGGGGGCCTCCCGGTCCAGGACGTGGTGACCGCGCACCTGGTCTATCAGCGAGCCGTGGCGCTGGACGCGGGCGTCTGTCTGCCCCTCTGACGACGCGGGTGGAAGGGGGAAGATCGAAGGCCCGGCCCGGCGCACAACTTCCTAGAGACCGATCTGCTTCAGGTATTCGAAGCTCTGCCCGATCGAGGCCTTCGGCTCCAGTTCGCTGTGGTCCTGTTCGCAGATGATCCAGTCCAGCAGGTGCCGGAGGGCCTCGTCCCTGGCTCCGATAAGGTCAACCTCGCCTTGACCCAACTCGATGAAGCTCTGGCCGTCGGGCGTCTTGGCGCCGTCCTTGAAGTGGTAGTAGCCGGCGCGGTCGGCGTACCTGGCAAGGAACTCGGCCGGGTTGACGCCACTGATGTGTAGCCAGAAGACGTCGATGGCGAGCTTGACGACCGTCGGGCAAGTCCGCTCGAGGAGCGTTTGGATGCCCTGCCTGCCGCCCTCGAGCGGCTGGAACTCCCAGGCGTGGTTGTGGTAGCAGAAGGTCAGCCCGGCGTCGAGGCACCTTTGGCCGACGGTGTTGAAGGTCTCGGCCGCGGCCTCGTACCCGGCGAGGGAGCCGCTGTCGCCTACCCCCGAGCAGATCAGGAAGCGCGAGCCGGCCTGCCTGAGGAAGGCGATGTGATCCGTGAGTCGTGCCTCGTCGGCGCAGTCTGCATAGCCGACGTGGACGCCCGTGAGAGCCAAGCCTGCGTCACGAAAGGCCGGAAGAAGGACCTCCGCCGGCAGCAGACCGTGCCCGTCGCCCCCGGCCTCCGCCCCGTCGAAGCCGACCTCCTTCACCTCCGCCAGGACGCCGGGGAGATCCTCACGCTGTCGCTGTCCGTAGGCAAGCAACTGCAGACCCAGTTTGCTCATTCCGTGGCTTCCTCTCTCCGCAAGGGTTCGCGGCCGGGTAGCCATCTTCCCCGTGCAGCACGACCGTCCTGCTCGCCGGGGAGGACTGCTTGGCTGTGAGGCTAACCTACAAGCGCCTGGGAAGTTCTGCGCAAGAGGGAGGCCGCTTGTGAAGTCGCTGCGATTTGTGGGCAACTCGAAGATCGAAGTCATCGACGTGCCGGAGCCAAAGCCTACGCAAGATCAGGTGGTCATCAACATCAAGGTCTCGGCGCTATGCGGTAGTGAGATGGGGGCCTTCTACAGCCCCAACGGCCTGCCGGGCAACCCCGGGCACGAGTTCGCCGGGGAGGTCGTGGACCCCAACGGCCACCCCGAGTTCCAGGTGGGCGACCGCGTTGGGGCGCACGTGATCGTGGGCTGTGGCAGGTGTGTCCAGTGCGAGGCCGGCAACGAGATCTTCTGCCCGGATTTCCTGCCCAGCGGGGCCGCGCATGCCGAGCGCATCGCGCTGTCGGCCCGCTACTGCCTCAGGATCCCCGACGGCATGGACTGGGACACCGGCGTGCTGGTTGCCGGCGATGCGATGGGCGTGGCCTATCACCTCACTCAGCGCGTGGGCGTGCAGGCTCACGACACCGTGGCGGTCTTCGGCTGCGGGCCCGTGGGCCTGGGGGTGGTGGCGTTGTGGAGCTTCCTGGGCGCACGCGTCATCGGCGTGGACATGAGCCCCTACCGCCTCGCTCTCGCCGAAAAGCTGGGCGCCTGGAAGACTGTCGAGGCGGGCAAAAAGACAACCATCGACAGGCTGCGCAAGCTCACCGGCGGGGCAGGGCCCGACACCTGCCTGGAGTGCACCGGGAAACCGGCGGCCGTTGCGGCAGCGTTCGAGGCGGCGCGCAAAGGCGGTAAGGTGGGTATCGTGGGCGAGCAGGACCAGGCTTCCTTCAACCCCAGCCGCGACCTGATCCACAAGGAACTCAACGTCTACGGCGCCTGGTACTTCCGCCTGAGCGAGTTCGCCGGCATGGTGGAGCTGTGCAACCGCGGCCTCAAGCCTCGGAAGGTCGTCACCCATCGCTTCCCCCTCGAGGAGGCGCAGAAGGGCTACGACCTCATGGCCCAGCAGAAATGCGGCAAGGTGCTCTTCGTGCAGTACTGAGGCTCGCGTCGGCCGCCCTTCGAAACTGGCCTGCTCCCAGTAGTGGTACCGAGCTATCGTTGGCCTCAGTACTTGAGCACCTTGGTCTCGCCCTGGGCGAAGTCCAGGCTCAGCCTGGGCCCGTGGCCCAGCGGCTTGCCGGACAGTGCATCCGTGACCACGTCTGGCTTGCCGATGTTGATGAGCACCGGCCCCGCTTTGTGGGCCTGGATGGCGACATAGCTGTCCGTGGCCCATACCGCCGAGTTGTCCTCAGTGAAGACGTGCACGCCGGCGACCTTCGCCAGCGCCCGGACCAACTCAGGCGTCAGCGCCGGCACGCCGAGGAAGACATCCGTGGCATCTCCGGTCCGCCGCACCACCACCGCAGGTGAGCCGTCCTCGTAGGTCGCCCAGGTTTCCTGCGGCGTGGCGGTCACCGTGAAGAGCGGCTGGATCGGCTCCGACGGCCCCCAGCTGTTAGAGGTCAGACCCGCCGCGGCTCCGACCCTGGTCGGCGTGACCGCGGCGGTGGGCAGCAAAACCGGCTTTGCCTGGAACCCCGTGACCTCTCTTATGCCGGAGGCGGCGAGACGGTCGGGGTACACGTAGCCTGGCGCGTAACACCACACCCGCGTCGTGTGCGGGGTGCGGCTCGCCTTGAGCTGGGCGCGCTCTTCCGGCGTCAGTGCCCAGGCGGCCAGATAGAACTGCAGCTTCGCAGGGACCTTCCGGGCCACGACGTCGTCCAGCAGGTACTGCCCGTAGGGCGCCCCCGACCGTCCGAGCGACGCCCTCGCCTCGTAGATCAGCGGCTGGGCAAACGCGGCCGAACCGCCCGGCAGGTGGCACATGCTGTCCTCGTCGACAATCGCCGCGACGTCGGGCGTGAAGGGTCTGGTGCGCTTGGCCATCGCCTCGTCCACCGGATGCAGGCGCACCATCTCCTCCCAGATGCGGGCATCGTTGAACCAGCCCTGGGCAGGCAGGTCCATCCACCAGCACCCGAAGCCCCTCAAGGCTTCCTGGGCAGTGTTCCGCAGCATCACCTGCTGCGTCTGCAGCAGGTCCACCAGTCCGCCCTCCTGCACATGCTCCTGCTTGCGCGGGTCGAGGAAGGTGCGTGAGTCGTCCTCACTGAGCCACAGGATGCCTGCCTGCTTCACGCTCTCGGCCGCAGTCATGCAGGGCGCGGTCCCAAGCCACTCGCGGTCATAGTAGGAGATCGGCGAACACAGGATGTCGATGTCCTTGCTCTTGAGCACCGTGGACAGCGCGTAGTGGCCGCTGGTCGGCGCGCCGGTCTGCAGCGGCGGGAACTCGAACAGGTAGCCATAGAAGAAGACGACCAGCTTGCTCCCGCCGGAACCCTTGCGGCACGCCGCCGCCATCTCGGTCACGAAGGTCGCCATCTCCTGCTGCTGGAAGCGCACGAAATCGATGAGACGCCCTTCCCTGGCGGGATCCCGCAGGAAGCCGTTGGGATGCGCGCGACGCTCGTCGGCGGTGGGCACGGTAGCGGTGTCGGCCTGCGGATCACCCTTGGCCTTGAGCCATGCACGGAAGGCCGCCAGCGTCGCCGGGTCATACCCGCTCAACTGGCTGGTCCACGAACGCTCGTAGAACCACTCGCCGGTATGCTGGCCGGAGGGATGAACGCCCGCGAAGTTGTCGGGGAAGGTCTCGGTGAGGTGCTGACAGAGCTTCTGGAGGTGGGCACAGGTGTCGGCGCGGTAGGTGCGATCCGACACCGAGGCATGGTCGCCGACCTTGTCGCCGTCGAACACCATGGTGGCTTCCGGGTGCTGCTTCAGCCACCAGTCTGGCGCATCGGCGCCGACTCGCGGCACGAGCAGTACCTTCGGGTTGACCTCGATGATCTGGCGGCAGAGGTCGTCCAAGGCCTCCCAGTTCTGCGGCTGATCGGACGGGTTCCAGCAGGCCGGCGCACCAAAGGAGACCAGATTCACGCCGGCGTCGCGGGCCAGGGCGATCTGCGATAGGAACGACCCCGGCGGCCCGCCGATGTGGCTCCAAGCGCCGCCCGTGACGTTGTACACGGCAGGTCGCAGGTCCTGCTCGGGCGTGGCCCGGACGCGGAAGGTGCAGCGGTAGGTATGGTCGGCGGCGAAGCTCAGGGGGGCGATGGTGTGGAAGTGGAAGTCGGGCCAGTTGCCCCCGCCGGGCGGGTCGGTGAGCACCACATGCAGCATCCCGTCGGCCACCTCCCACTTGCCCACGGTGTTCGCCTCGGCGATGGGCCAGGTGCTCCAGTTCTGGGTGAGGCCCTCGGGGGTGGCGAAGCTGCCAACTGGCAGGACGTCCTCGCCCGTCTGGGCATCCCGTATGCGCACATCCGCCAGCCATACCTCGCCCGGTATCTGCGAGAAGCGGAAGTGCAACGTGCCGGTCTTATCCACAGCGAGGCCCGGACGGAAGTCGAAGGAGACATCCTGCCACTCGGGCTTGGCCCTCATTGTGCCGCTGTTCATCGAGCCGAAGAAGAAGCGCGGCGGGATCGCCTTGCCGTTGAGCTGTATCTGCGGCCCGCCGGGAGTGTTCTGCACCCGGACCGTGATGGCGGCCGTGGCCGTGGCGGCCGTGGCCGTGGCGGCCCAAGCCAGCGCGAGGAACAGAGGTATCATCCTGTACATGTGTGCGCCTCCCTGCGACGGATGCGGGTAGTTGCCCCGTCGGGCCGGGGATACCTGCTCGCGGGGAAGACCGTGCGGGCATGGATCAGGGAGGCCGTGGCGCGTCCTGGACTGAAGTAGGGCGACCGCCGGGCCGTCGCGCTACAGGGGGCACACCGAAGGTGGTCTGAACTCCGGAAGCTGGTCCATCTGAGGTCTTTGTGATTGGGGACTAGTGGCCCCGGGCCGCACGAGCGTTACAGGGGAAGTCCTTGGGCAGGCCTGGTCCGGGAAGGCCGCCTCTTGCGCCAACCAACTGAGACGCAGGTTACGGCAGCGGGGGTGCGAAACCACGTGAGCATCGCCGAAGCGAACTGGAGGGCTGTCACGTGCGCCACGGAGAAGGGACTTGTCGGAATCTGCTGGCGGGCCTGACGTGCATCCTCGCTCTGGGCCTACTGAACCTTTGCCTCGCACAGGAGGGCAAGATGACCCCGCAAGTGCCGGAGAACCTGTACCAGGGACAACTGGTTTCTTACCCCGGGCCGTGGGCCTTCGAGATCGGCCGCGCCGCCATCATCCTGGTCAGCGACCAGGAGCTGGACATGCTGTCCGACCCAGACAAGGTCCTCAACCTGAGCATGACCTTCGACAAGCAGGAGGGCAGCCTGCGCCAGGTGTGCGAACGCGCCAAGGCCGCCGGCCAGCGGACTCTGATCGTGGCCTTCGACCATTTCTTCAAGCAGTACCGTCCGGGCCAGGATGCGCCACGGCGGCTGACGCCCGACATGGATGAGTACGTGCGGAAGATGGCGGCCATCAGCAAGTTCGCGGCGGGGTATGGGCTGGGTCTGGAGCTGAGCTTGCTCAGCCCGCTCGAGATCGGTCCGGCCTTCCGGGCGGCGACGGGCGAGTCGGGGACGTGGATGCACTACCGCGAGGGTCTGCGCGATCCCAAGACCGGCAGGTTCAGCGTGCAGCTCTGGCAGCAGCAGCAGTGGTGCAATAACAAGGGGCCGGTGACGATCGCGGATGCGGGAGTGCGCGTCTTCGCCTTTCACGAGGACCGCATCGGCGGCACTCCCTACCGTGTAGTGGACCCGAAGGCGATCGTGGAGATCACGGACACGGCGACGGTGACTCCGTGGGAGGGGTCGGTGCTGCACCTGGGCGACTACATCGCCCGCCGCGTCGAGGTGCATGGGACGGGCCGCGCCGACCTTGGCAATCTCGACCGCGTCTTGGTCGTGCAGATGTACCGCACGCCGGAGATGGATTACTTCAGCGACAAGGCCCTGCCGTTCCTGACCGCGCTGGTGGACAAGTACGCGGACGCCGGCGTGAAGCTCAACGGCCTCTATGCCGACGAGATGCACATCCAGCAGGACTGGGGGTACTACTCCCACCACGACAACGGCGAGTTCGCGCTGCGGTACGTGAGTGATGGCCTGGCCAGGAAGTTCGCCGACCGCTACGGCGCCGAGTACAAGGACTTCGCGAAGTACATGGTCTACTTCGCCTATGGGCAGGAGGACTTCATAAACGACCTGAGCGCCAGGGACGGCGCGATGCACGTCTTCGGCGCGAGCCCCGAGGCGATCCAGGCGACGGCACTCTTCCGGGCTCACTACTACCAGTTCCTGCAGAACGAAGTGGTGGACCTGTTCACCAAAGCGAAGCACCACGCCGAGGAGCGGATGGGGCACAAGCTGGAGTCGCGGGCCCACGCGACCTGGGCCGAGAGCCCGACCTGCGACGCGTGGGACGTGGGACAGGACAACTCGAACCGCCACAAGTATGAGTACACCCCGGACTTCCAGTGGTCGAACACCGTGCACCAGTCGGCGGCGGCGTGCTCGGACTACTTTCAGTGGGGCGACTTCCTCACTGGCAACGGCAACGATCATGCCGAGGGCGGCTGGCTGGATCGGGACTACACGGGCCCGACCTTGGCGTGCTCGACCGGCATCATCAACGAGGTGCCGTACTCATACGCCGCCCACTGGGGCATGCCGGACGCGATCGCCACGCGTCGATGGCTGGTGGAGGCCACCTTCGGGACCACGGGCGGGATCCTCGGGGCCGTGCAAGACAATCAGCATCGCGACGTCGACGTGCTGATGCTCTACCCGCTCGACCTGGTGGCCGTCGAGGAGCGCTTCGGCAGTTGGATGAACCAGTACGCGTACGCCAACCTCATCACGCCGCAAAAGCTGGTCGAGCTGGGCAAGGTCGTGAACGGCGGCATAGAGATGGCGGGGCGGCGGTTCACGACACTCGTGGCGACCTTTGAGCCCTTCCCATCGGCGAAGCTGCTGGGGATGATGCGGCAGCTGACCGAGGAGGGCGGGAAGGTGGTGTGGTCCGGCCCGCCTCCCGTGCTCAACGACGCCGGGGAGAAGACCCTTGCCGCGTGGGAGGAGCTGTTCGGTGTGGACTATGCGCCGGGGCAAGACATGGGCACTCGCGCGCCGGGTCAGACGGTGACTTTCGAGGGTTCGCTGGCGGGCGTCAACGCGCAGACGATCCTGACCGACTTCCTGGTCGACCGGGTGTACCACGTGCGACCGCGGGCGGGCGTGGAGGCGGTGGCGCGGGTCAAGGGGCAGGTCGTCGGCACGCTGAGGAAGCTGCCCGGGGGCGGGACTGCCGCGTTCCTGGGATACCGTCCGCGGGACGATCAGTCGGCCAGCCTCGGGTATGAGACGCGCAGCTGGTTCGAGGTCTTGGCTGCCCTGGGGGCGTACCCGGCGACGGGCAAGTTCGCGGGCGCCAACGACAACACCGAGGCTCTTTCGCGGACGACGGGGCTTCTGGCGTGCCGGTTCCCGAACGGAGCGGTCACGATCTGCAACCACCTCAAGAGCGTCGAGGAGGACTGGAGTGGTGGCTTCGGGCGCAACGCCGCCGAGGATGCCGCATACATCAAACGCTGCCCGCCGCCGAGCATGGACCTGCACCTAGCCGACTACAAGGTGAACGGGCACACGGTGACCTTCGACGGGACGCAGGCGCTGGCCTTCCGGGAGGCCGCCGATGGGGGGCTCACGGCCTTCTGCGGGATGGACTCCAGGCAGATCACGTTGGACGGCAAGACGACGGTATACGCTGACCAGAACATGCCGCTGGTGATGTGGGCGCCCATCCCGGCGCAGCGCGGTGTTGCGCATGGCGGGGTCATGCTGCTGCGCGTGCACGGAACGGGCACGGTGCGCTTCCCGGCAAAGGGCCTGCCGGAGTCGGTGGAGGTTGTGGCGGAGGGATCGACCGCGGGAAGCCGGGGGGAGGTCGTCTCCTCGCGACGTGAGGTCAAGGCGCTCGTCGTCGACATCGGCGCAGGCGCGTCCGAGCGATGGCTGTACGTGGTGCCGAAGTAGCCTGCGACCGATGAGGAGCCTGTCCTTGAAACGGATTCAGGTACGCAGTTGCGCTCTAGGGCGATCGGTGCCGCGAGCGCAGACATCATCCTCCGTTGAGGCTCGTCACCGATACGTCGTCGAAGTAGAGAGGCTTGTTCCCAAACCAAGGGTTGCCCAGATAGAGCCTGCGGACATGGATCGCCGCCGGGGCCTTTGCAACTAGCCGCCCGTCGAACTCTATCGAGCCGCCGGTGGGCGTGATGCGGAAGGTGATCTTGTGCCAGCCCGCCGCGCGAGGTATGCCCGAGCTTTGCCGCGCCCAGTCGCCTGTGCCGGTGTAGTAGGTATAGAACTGCGATCCTCCGCCATGGCCGCCGAACTTGCTCGACGGGAAGACGGCGAACTCCAGGCCACCGGTCGGGTCGGTCGGGGCGCCCGGGCAGGCGATGACTCCGCCGAAGGCCTCGGGGTCGCCGGTGTCATACATCCACGTCTCGATCGCAATGTTCGTGTCGACCGGCAGCCGCATGTAGGCGAAGGGTCCACCGCCCTCGCTCGCCAGGCTTTTCCCGCCGCCCGGCGTATGGTTGCGCTCGGCGCTGAGGGTCATCCCCCGGTAGCCGGACTGCTTTTTCCACACGGCATCCGCCTCGGTCTGATCGTCATACGCGAAGGTGTCGAGGATGGGCAGCGTCGTCGCCTCCGCCGCCTGACGCGACGGCACCGAGAGCTTGATCGTCTCGATGGAATACGGCCCGCAAGGCACCCCCACCGTTGTCCCATGGCCGGGGAGGAGCGCCGGTTCTTCCTCGATGAGATTCGTAGGCTGAACCGAAGCGATCGGTGCGAAGAAGCTCAGCTCGCCCTGCGCCGCCTTCCCCTCCATGTCGAAGTACCGGACGACCACCGAGTCGTCGTCCTCGCACCGCTTGATGGTGCTGACGACGAGGTTGTCCGGCGCGATCGAGCAGAAGCTGTAGTCCTCGGGCAGGCTGCCGTAGGTGTGCGTCCGCTGGACCGACCGGTGCTTCTCGGGCGGATCGCCGTCGACGTACTGGTCCATCGCCGCATCGGCATCCTCATCGTTGCGCACGAGCACCGGCGTCAGGGGGTTACTGAACTCCCACCCGAAGCGCCAGTTGTCGCGCCACGTTCCGGGATGCGTGGTCAGGGCGAAGCGGTAGTCGTGGCGGCCGGCCTGCGTCCACCACGGATGCTCGGACTGGCCCGGGCATTCGAGGTCAAAGAGCGTGCTCAGGAGCACCGGCTGGATCATCGGCCCGGAGGTGGGGTTGGTCGTGATGTCGCGCAGGTCGTGATCGACCGTCGCCCCGACGCCGAGAGTCACGCCCGCTCCTCCGCTCGAGACGTCCACCCAGTTCTGTACCTCGCGCGGGCTCGGGCTGCCCATCTCGTTCTTCCCGACTTCGACCACGCCGTAGGGGACGTCGTAGCTGACCTGCGCATCGTCCGGCTGCCGCACGGGGAACGCAAGCCTCAGCTCGCGCTTCCGGCTCCCGTCCCACTCGATCTCCGTGGCCAGGTCGACGCGCTTGATCGTGCGCCAGAGCGTGATCTCCTGCCGCAGCTTCACGTGGGCGGACTCGCCGGTCATCGCGATCGTCGTCTTCACATCGCCGGCCTCGACGACCTCGACCTTCATCTTCCCGCCGAGGCGGCCCAGGTTCTCCAGCGTCTCCGTGCGCCGGTTGTCGGGGTAGAAGGTGTACTCGAAGGGCCAAAAGGGAACGGTGCCGACGCCGAGCATGAACAGCTCGCCCGCCTCGAACTTGCGGGTATCGAAGACCTCGCGGCTGGTATCCTTGTCGATGAGGCTGTGGATGCCGCGGTCGCCAAGCTCTAGCCGGTAGAAGCGATTCTCGAGGACTCTGCCGTGGAGGGCGATGGGGCCTCGGATCGAGGGCGGCGCGGGTGTCTTAGCGAGATAGAAGGTCCTGTAGCCGATCGACGGCACGTCCTCTGCCACGAAGCACGCCGTCGCTTCTCGGATCGAGCCGTCGGGGTGGTTGCCCTCCACGGTCCACTGGCACGGGACGGGACTGCCCAGCTTGTCGATGAGGCCGAGGGCTCCCGGTCTCACCTCTCCCCTCCCGAACTCCACGGTCACCGTGACCGGGCTCGTCCGCTTCCACGACAGCGGGTTGAACACCACCACGGCCGGGCCGGCAGTCTTGCTTCGCCGCACCCTCCCGGCGATATACCGCAGCGACGCCTCATACACCGACTGCCCCGCGTCGTGGGCGCGCTGAAGCCGTGCCTCGAACACCCGCATGGTCTCGAGGGCTTTCTCGCCGCACCAGCCGTGGTCGGGATAGATCAGCCCCTCCCAGCCGTCGGTGAGCGTCTGGCGTGGGTAGGGCCGATCCTCCGGGCCGAGCAGGCTGGCGATGAGGGCGAACCGCTCGGCGTTCACCAGCAGGTTGTAGCCCTCCCGCGCCGCCGTGACCATGTGCTCGTGGGACGGCTGATGGTGGTAGCTCCAGGGGTTGGGCCGGTCCTGCTTGTACACGGGCAGGAAAGGCCTCGCCGCCTCGCACGTCGAGAGGAAGGTCTCCGCGGTCGCGAGCTTCATTCGGGGCGGGGCGAGGCCGGTCCTCTGCTGGAGGTCCGCCGCCTTGGCGTTATAGTCGTTCACCATGTCGATGAGTTCGTGCCCCGGGCAGGAGTAATCGCTCATCGTGACCGTGCCGAAGTTGGGGATATGGTGCTGCTCGAAGAAGGGCCGCTGGCTCTCGAGGAGGTCGGCGACGTACTTCTCCGTCGGCGTACCCGGAGCCGGCCCTGCCTGCCCCGGAAGGGTGCCCCAACCCGCGCTGTAGAGGTACGTGTCGAAAAGGACGTTCGACCCATCGGGCGACTGCCAGAGATGGATGCCGGGCGTGGGGAAGCGCCCGATCATCAGGTACTTGATCCCCGCCTTGGCGAAGACCTGGGGGCTCTGGAGGGTGCGCTGGGGCACGTCGGTGTCCCAGACGATGTGGGTGTCGCAGCCCGGCCCGAGAGTCTTCCGCAACCACTTGCGCCCGAAGTACATCTGCCGCGCCAGTGCCTCGCCGCCGTAGAGGGCCTCGTAGTATTGCGTGTACCGCCCGCCGAAGCTCAGGCGATGCTCCTGGACGCGCTGGCGGACTTCCTCGAGGCGCTCGGGATGACGGTCCAGGAACTCCTTTAGGAAGAGGGTCGCCTCGACATCAAGGCAGAAGGTGGGGTCGGTTCTCATCAACTCCAGCGCCGGGAGGATCAGGTTCTCGGAGCGATAGTCGGCCGTGCCCTGGGGGTCGTCGAGGTAGGCGATGTCGTTGTGGGAGGAGGCCATGAGGTAGAAGGTGCTACCGTCGAAGTGCCCCGGTTTGTACCATGCGCCCGCCTTCGCGGCGTCATCGGCCGCAGCGCCAACCGCGACACCGAGCAGTCCCGCCACAGCGATCACGATCGGCAGGCGGAGCATGACACAGCACCTCCGGCGCGCAGCAGCGGCCGCGCCGACACCCTCCCACTTCCGCCTCAGGCGTCTCGCCCCTCCTCGGTGCGCCGTGGCCGGTCGATGATGCATCGAGGAGGCCTGGGGGCCTCGAGGCGGAAACGGCAAAGGGGACTCGGGATCGCCGATTCCTTGGAGCCGCTAAGACATGAGACGCTCTGTTGTGTCGCGAACATCCTCGCGTTGGGCTGGTCTGACGCGGCTCTGGGTGGGCGCCTGGCGCCACGCGGCGGTAACCTGGGACCTCGGGGCGAAGGGGAAGCTCACCAAGCGCGTCTGGGTCGACGGCGCCCTGGTCGAGCAGCGGCTAGTCGACAGCTGGCGGCGTTCCAAAGGCAACGCTGTTCTATTCTTCGAGCCATCGGATGGCCGCGGGGCCGTACTTATCCAGTGCCAGACCTGCATCGCCGGTCCGGGCATGGTACTCCCGGGCCTGTTGCAGGAAGCGCTTCATTCGGTAGTAGACCGGCTGAGGGCGGTTCTTATCGTCGATCAGCCAGAAGCCGTTGAACTGGTGCCGGTCCTGGCTGTACTCATTGCAGTAGAGCTCCCAGTAGAGGATGAAGGGGCAGCCCCACTTCAGGGCGGCGCGCGCCACCTCGGCGGCGTAGCGATCCTGCAGTTCGGGCGTGAGCCCCTCGTTCACGGGAAACCCAAACTCGCCAATCCACACTCGCTTGCCGGGAAGGTCTTTCGGAGGAAGGTTCCTCTCGATGAAGTCCAGGGCCGCCGGGAGCGCTTCGGGCATCTTCCCGGTGCGGCACAGTCCCGTCCCGGTGGTGCTGTAGCTGGAGTACGAAACGTAGTCGACGTGCGTGTAGGGCAACACGCGGTTGCTGAGACGAGGCGCACCGCGCATCGCGGTCGGCACGTCATTGACCTCGAGGTAGTGGTAGACCTCTACGCCGGCGTGCGGGGTGTCCCGTTTGGCATCGTCCACCGCTTGCTGGCGCACGTTGAACCACTCGGTCATGCCGGCGATGCGCCCTTCACTCGGCTCCGCCTGGCTCGCCCCGAGGCCGAGAAGATGCCAATCTCCCTCCCAGTTGCCGAGGTAGAAGCGCTTGCCGGTGCCTGCGAAGGTCTTGAGCAGATACGCCGTAAGATCGTAGATCTCGCGGTATTCGGCCCGCCGCTGCTCCGGCGTCCCGGTGCCGTCGAGCCACCAGCTCCCTGCGGACATCGGGTAAACCCAGAGGAGGACATGCCGGAAAGGCATTTGCAGGACCGCCTGAAACGACGGCTCGCACGCGGCCAGGTCGGCGAGGCTGCGGTAGTCGCCCTTCGGGAGGCCGTAGGCGCTCGTCGCCAGGCAGAGCTTGATGGTGTCGGCGCCGAGGTCGCGGATTATCTCCGCTGTTTCCACGAGCTTCGTCTTGGTGGTGAACTGGTATCCGGGCCCGATCGTTTGCACGCTGAGCCGGAAACCGGCGATCGGCGTCTCGCGCGACCACGCATCGACGAGGTCCTGGTGGAGCGCCGAGTAGCCCTGGGCCAGCGGCAAGTCGTCGTGGACCACGGCGTCGTAGCGCGCCCGCAGGCGCGCCTTCCAGGCATCGCGGGCGGCCGGCGCCATCTTGAGGTAAACAGCCATCACCTCGCGGCGTGTCTCTTCATGTCCGGGGGAGAGCGCCAGGGCTTCGTCCAGGACCGTTGCCGCAGCGTCGAGCTTGCCGTCCGCAAGCAGGCGCCGCGCCTCTGACAGGAGGGCCGCCGATTTGGCGGCGCGAGCGTCACCCGCGGGGTAGACGGCGGGATAGCGGTCACCCTCGGCCCCGAGGGGGGCCTCTGGTCCCCTGGGCAGGAGACTGATATCGTCCAAAAGGAACTCGCTGTCGCGGTCCTCCTCGCCCATCTCCTGCACCACAATCACCAGGCGGTCCACCGCGTGCAGAGAGGCGCGGCTCTCGACCGGCGTTACTCGGTCTTGGCCGTGGATCTCGTCGAAAAGAAAATCGATCTGCTTCCAACCGGGTCCCGCGGGAAGCAGGCACTGGTTGTTGGCCCCGTAGGCTAGCCACCGCGGCTCCTGAGAGTGGCGGACCCAGTACTGCGCCCCGCCGGAGGTGTAGAAGCTGAAGATCCGCTTCCGGGTGGCGTCAGGGTTGTAGACCCATACAGCGAAGCCGCCGGAGCCGCTCAGGTCCAACGGCGGCGCGAAGCGGCGCTGCACGCCGCCGCAATGCCACCACCGGGCATCGGCGTGGAAGCGGACCCGAAGCGACGCCTCACCCTCGTGGTGGAGGACCGACTCACGCGACAGCTCCGCATGGTTGAACTCGGCGGCGCACTCCCACCCGGCCGTATCCTCGCAGGCACGCCAATCGGCCGCGTCCGCCGACATGGCCGGCGCGGCGATCAGAAAGACTAGGCCAACAACTGCTGGCAAGATGTACGCGATCATTTGAGCATCCTGGGATCGCCCCTAGCAAAGGGCGCCTCTGTAGTGAAGTATGTATGGCCCTGGTCTATTCCACGTCTTTGATCCCCCTGCAGGCGTAGGCTTCCATCTAAGAGGCGTATGTCCTGCACGACGCGGGCGGGGCTATACTTAACGTCGACCATGAGAACCCTCCCGATACTGCTCATGATTGGCGCCACGATCCTCGCCGGGGCGCAGGCCTTCGCGCAAGATGAGAAGCCGCTGAACTACACCGTGAGCTGGTACGGCAACAGCTTCGGCGCGGCGGATAAGTGGGTGCAGATGGCAGCGGAGACGATGTTCGTCGCACCCGACGGGACCTGCTATCTCAACTGCTTCTGGGACGAGGCGGGGCGCGAGGTCGGCATGTACCGCGACGGCGACGTCGTGGGCATCGCCGGGCACACGCATGGCTGGGGGTACGACGGCGGCTACGCCGTGACCGCAAACGAACAGTACCTCTTCATCGGGCAGGTCGTCGACAACGAGGGCGGCGGGCTGAAAGCGGCGGACACCTGGCCGGTGAAGGGGAAGGTGTGGAACGGCGTGTCGCGGCGGATGAGGGATGGCAAACCCGCGCCGTTCGCTGGCGGAAAGGGAGGGTCGGGCGACACGCTGAAGGGTACGTACCTGCAACTGGATGAGACTGACACGGCCGACGCGGGGCGCATCACCGGCCTGGCCGCCGATGCAACTCACCTCTATGTCGCGAGCGGGCCACGGGATCGGATACAGGTAGTGGACATCGCGACGATGACCGTGAGCCAGACGTGGACGGTGGCGCATCCGGGGCAGCTAGTCCTGGCGAGGGATGGCAGCCTCTGGGTGATCCAGGGCGATCGTGTGATCCACCTGTCGGCGAAGGGCGAGGTACTCCCAGAGGTCATCAGCAGCGTCGTGAACCCAACGGCCCTTGCTCTCGATCCGCAGGGGCGCCTGATGGTGGCGGACGATGGTCCCGATCAGCAGGTGAAGACTTTCAGCGTCGAGGGCACGCCGAAGCAGGTGGCCACGCTGGGCGTGAGGGGCGGGATCCTTGCGGGCGGGCGAGGGCAGGTCGGGCCGCTGCGGTTCAACGATATCCGCGGCGTGGGCGCGGATGCGAAGGGCAACGTCTACGTCTGCTGCAACGGCAACGGGCTGGGGATGGTGCTCGAGTCGTACGCGCCCTCGGGCAAGCGGAACTGGCAACTGATGGGGCTCGAATTCGTGGATGTGGGCGACCTCGATCCCGGCAGCGACGCCGACCTCTACACCCAGGACAGCCACTACCGGATGGACTGGTCGCAGCCCGGCGGAGGCAAGGAGTGGCGATATGTCGGCTACACGATGGACCGGTGGCGATATCCCAACGACCCGCGCTACGGCCACGCCCAGTTCGCGTCCACGTGGGCGCGGCGGATCGGGGGCAAGCTCTTCCTGTTCGGCGTGGACATGTACTCGCACCACCTGCTCGTTTATCGAAAGGGGACGGACGAGCTGTTCGTGCCGAGTGGGATTATCGTGAACGCGCCCTTCCAGGGATGGCCGCCGCATCAACCGGAGAAGGACGCGTGGATCTGGCGGGACCTGAACGGCAACGGCGACTTCGACGAGGGCGAGTTTCAAGCGGGCGCGGTGAAACTGAACGGCGGGTGGGGATGGTGGGTCGATGCGAAGGGCGATGTCTGGCACACCAATGGCGAGAGCGAGATCGTGCACCTGCCGCTGAAGGGAATCGATGGGAAGGGCAACCCGGTGTACGACTACGCGAAGTCGACGATCGTGGCGAGGCCGGCGCCTCTCACGCAGCTGGAGCGCATCGAGTATTACCCCGCCACCGACACCATGTACCTGTCGGGCTACTCGGCCGAGCAGGCGAATACGAAGGGGAACTGGAAGACCATCGGCAAGGTGCTGTGCCGCTACGATCACTGGAGCGAGGGGCCGGTGAAGACCTGGGAGGTTCACCCGCCCTTCGAGGAGGAGCAGGAGCGGGCCGCCAACTTCGGCACGCCGGTGGCGATGTGGGTCGAGGGCGACTACGTCTTCATCGTCTACCTGAAGACCGCCGAGGTCCGCGTGCTCAGCGCGAAGACTGGCGAGTACGTGGGGACGATGCGGCCGGGGAAGGACCGGAGCGGATGGGTGGACATCCCCTACGCGATCAACGTCCACCGCCGCGGGGACGGGGAGTACGTCGTGCTCGTGGAAGAGGACTGGAAGGCGAAGGGCACCGTCTACAGGTGGGGGCCATAAGACGCGGTAGCTGGGGTCTCGGCCTCGAATCTTGGATCATCTGGGATGTGGATGGTCGACGGTCGCGAGAACATGAGAGGAGACGTCGTTGGTCAAGTCAGGGAGGCGGCTTAAGGTAGCGCTCGCAGGTGAAGCCCGCTTGCCACGGGCCCCGACGGAACGGCGCAGATCCTCGAAGACGGCGAGCTGTTCCTCCTCGGTGGGCAGGGCGGCGATCCGCCGCAGCCGCCGTTCGGTGTAGAAGGCTTGCTCCCCGGCAGGCAGAGCCAATAGGCAGTCGAGTATCGGCCGTGGAAGGCTGGCGATGTTCACCAGTTGGGTCACCCGAGCACGGGCTACGCCCCGGAGGCGGGCGATCTCAGCCTGATTTCGGACAACTCCCTCGTCGAGCATCTGCCGGAATTCCAGGGCCGTCTGGAGGACGATTTCCCTTGTGGGGCAAGGGCGGAGCCGCTCCTCACGCTCTGGGGGTCCAGGCCTGAAGAGGGAGAAGGTGACCACCTCGGGGGAGTTCTTACAGTTGCCCCGATTGGGGAGCCATATAACTATGTCACGTATTTGCGAGGCGGCGAAACCCGGCTTACTGGTGCGGTGGCACTTCCGAGGTATCTCCCGGGAAGGCTCGATGCGGTTGGCTATATCGGAGCTCAGCACAGACGGGGCCGCCGCTCGGGGCACAAGTTCGTGAGACGCTGGGAAGCGATGCCCCAGGCAGCCCACGTCAACTTCCTGTCCCGGTGCCGACTCCCCCGGCACGCGCCCCCCGCATCCCCACGAGCTTGACCGCGATGCCACCCAGCGCCTTGCCTCACACCGCGTAGCCACTATAGCAGAGCCTACGATGACGGAGAGAATCATCGCCGGGCCTGGCCCAACACCCAGCTGTTCTGGCTCGGCGATTGGTGGCATGGCGCCCGGGGGTGGCGGCAGCAGCACGAAGGAGAATCCTCACTCCGGGCAGGTGGTTGTGTTCTTCGCCAACGTGGGAGTACCGTTTGCCACAGATATCCCCAGACTAAGCGTGCAGTTGGGAGGATGGATCGGGTGGAGGAAGAAGGTGCCCTGGCTTTGATCGCCACGCCCTTGAGAGAGGTGAGCTTCGATGCGCATGGGATACCTGCTTGCCGCCGTCGCCTCAGTTACCACGATGGTCCTCATGTCCGGGCCGGCTTCATGCGCTGGCAGCCTTCCTTCCCCTACATGGCCGCAGACGTTCAAGCTGCTGCCGGGCCGGCCGCTGCAATTCGGGTTTCCGATGACGCAGGCGGGCTCCATTGTTGTCGACCTTCAGTGGCAGGGCGTTCCCCTCACCGTGGGGCTTAAGAACGATGCAGGGGTTGCGGTGGGCACCACGGCTCAACACTCGGCCCCGAAGGCGACCGTGACCTACGCTCTCACGGCGACGGACGTCAAGGGCCATTGTGCGTGGATCGTCACTCTCACGGCTCAGGGCGCGGGTCCCGCTAAGGGGAGTGCCAGACCTGTCCCCGTCGCAACCGGCACGATCAGCATCAGGACGCCGGCAGTCGACGCGGCGGCTCTCCAACCGATGCTCCAAGCCCTGATATCGAAGCGAACAGCGCAGGCCCAGGCGCTGATTGCTCACAGGCGACGAACGTCGGGGCAGGTGACTGCGGCCAGGATCGCCGCTCTTGTCAAAGCGCAACAGGACCGGCTCACCGTCCTGGACCAGCGTTCCAGCGTTCAGTTCCAGACCCACGATAGCCAGCAGACCAGCGCCCTCAAGACGGCCGCCGCAGCGCTCTTGGCCAACCCGTTGCTGAAACGGAAGATCGCCATGATGTCCTGGACGGCTCCGCTCCACCCCCTCAAACTGGCCAGCACACACGCGGTCGCGGGCACGTCCGTCAGGCGGGTCGGCGCTGCCACTCCCGCCGCGCCATCGCTGGCGAGCGTGACTCCGGGCACGGGCTCGCCGGGTGATGAGATTGCCGTCGATGTCAGCGGAGTGAGCGCGAACCTGGATCAGATGCAGGTCTTGTTCACCATCGCCCCCGGCGTCACGATGCCCGGTAAGATCGCCTCCTACTGCGCGGGGACTCCCACGGAGCTGTACGTGGCTGTTCCGACCGCCGCGGGTGCGACCATGGACTACGACGGGCAGATCATCGTCCAATTCCCGGATGGGTCGGTCAGCAAGCCGCTTGCCTTCGGGTTCCGCTCGATCAAGGTGCCGGTCATCTACAAGACCGCCCTTGCCGGGAACTACGCACACCCCGGGGACGGGCTGGTAGTGACTGGTGGGAGTTTCCAGCCGGTGTGTCAGGCGTTCTTCGTGTTCCCCTGGGCGCCACAAAGCCCCGTCGCGGCCGCGCCGTTGCCCAGCGCGAACGTCGGGACGACGACGTTAGGGACAGTGATTCCGTCCTATAACTCCGACGCCCGCTTTGCGTCGGGGTTGTTCGTGCGTTACCACTACAAGTCCAAGTACATGCAGACGGATATCGACAGCTCCACAGTCTCCGTGACCCTGGATGCCTCGCAGCCGAAGCTGACGTCCCTGGGCTGCACCAGCGGCTATCCCGGCAATCTCATCACCGTCAACGGCCAGGGCTTCGGCGACGCGACCGGTGAGGTCCACTTTACCCTTCCCCCCAACGGACAAGATGTGAAGGCAACTGTTAAGTCGTGGAGCGACACCTGCGTGTTCCTCCAGGTTCCGGATGCCTCAGGGTACCAGAGTCCGACGAACGGCATGGTGTACGTCAAACTCCTCAACGGGGACGAAACTGCCATGGTGCCGTGGCAATTCCAGCCACTGACAGAATACCGGGCGCTGGTGATCCGGAACGCGCTGGGAACGGACTACACCTTCGTGAAGAGAAACGGCAACGACAACTGGAGCTACTGCCACAACGACAGTGGTGCTGACGCTGGCGACCGCATCGACGTACAGCACTGCTGCGACTTCTGGCACAACAATGACGGCAAGGATGAATGGTTCCTAGCCTTCCAACTCCAGGGGGGATGGACGGTCCAGTCGGTCGATTTCGATGGCGACGACTACAGCGTGTTTGGGGGCGCGGCGCTAGACTGGAACAACACCGGAACCAGCCCCTACGTTCGCGTCGCCTGGCAGACCTCGGCGTGTGTGCCGCTGCCCCTGCCTCTGGGCAGCTACCAATTCAGCGTCCTCATACAGGGCCCGAAGGGCGTGCCCTGTGGCGATAGCGGCAACTGAGTGTGACCTTGCCCCAGAGAAGGGGTCCACAGGTTGGGGCTATACTGGCCACCAACCAGGACTCGTTACTTGGGGGCAAAGTCAGTGAAGCTGCAGCCATGACCTTCAACCAGATCAAGTACCAGGACCCCGCCACCCGAACCTACCTCGGCAGCCCGAGCCTGCTGCGCCTCGAGGGCGGCGACCTGCTGGCCACCCACGACTACTTCGGGCCCGGTTGCCCGCGCAACCATGAGCACGAAGAGCACCTGCTCAGCGTCTACCGCTCCCGCGATGATGGCGCGACCTGGACAAACGTGACCCACGTCGCCGGGCAGTACTGGAGCGACCTCTTCGCCCATCGGGGGGCCATCTACCTCTTCGGCGTGTCGCAGCAGTATGGCTCCATCGTGATCCGCCGCAGCGAGGATGGCGGCAACACGTGGACGCACCCCCGCGACGAGAGCACGGGCCTGCTGTTCCGGGGCGGCTACTACCACGACAACCCGAACTACCACTGCGCGCCGGTGCCGGTGCTGGTCAGGGACGGGCGCCTCTATCGCGCCTTCGAGGACTGCCGGGACGCGCGGTGGGGCGTGGGCTTCCAGTCCTGCGTCATCTCCTGCCCGGAGGACGCCGATCTGCTCGACGCCGGCAACTGGGCGATGAGCAATAAGGTGGCCTTCGACCCGGCGTGGATCCCCGGTGGGTGGCCGGCGCTGGACGGGCCGGGGATGCTCGAGGGAAACGTGGTGGAGACGCCCTCGGGGGAGATCTGGAACATCCTGCGGTTCCACTCGGCGCCGGTGGTGGGGAAGGCGGTTGTGCTGCGCGTGACCCACGACGCAAGCGGCCTCCGGCAGGAGTTCCTGCGCCTCATCGACTTCCCCGGTGGGATGAGCAAATTCACGATCCGCCGCCACCCGGGGACAGGCGTCTACCTCACCATCTCGAACAATAACACCGACCCGCGCTGTCCCAACCAGCGCAACGTGCTCAGCCTGCATAGCTCGGAGGACCTCGTGCACTGGACGCACTGCCGGACGCTGCTGGAGGATGACCTGGGGGTAGAGTGGGAGGAGTCGGTGCGCAAAACCGGCTTCCAGTACGCGGACTGGCAGTTCGATGGCGACGGGATCATCTACGCCGTGAGGACAGCCTACGACGGTGCCCACAACTTCCACGACGCCAACCGGCTGACGTTCCACCGGCTCAAGCTCTGAGGAAGAACGGCGGTGGGCTCGGCTTCCGGTACTCGATCACAAGATCGCCTAAGGGAGCGGCCTCAGGCAACGGAAGCCGACGGTGGCGCAGCGGTCGAGGCCAGGCGCCATAAGGGGAAACTTCGCGTGCGTCTGGATGGGCTGGGCGCCGCCGGGGAAGTACCAGACTGACCCCTTCGCCTGATACGCGCTGCCCCCGCGGAGCATGACGAAGCGGGTGTGGCCGTCGGTGCGCTCGCTCTCGGTCCACTCCCAGGCCTGCCCGCGCTCGAAGGCCGCGCCAGACTCCTGCGCCGCAAGCTGCCATTCCCACTCCGTGGGCAGCCGCGTGCCAGCCCAGCGGGCATAGGCGCGGGCGTCGTCGAGGTCTACGTAGACGACCGGTTGATCGGCCAGGTCCGGCGGACACGACCTGCCTCCCCAGTGCTTGAGGAAGTTGGCGTCGTCGCCGGGGCGGTAGCCCGTGGCGGCCAGGAAGCGTCCGAACTCGGCGTTCGTGACCGGGCGTGGGTCGATGCGGAAGGATGCGACCGGTGTGGTGACCTGGTGCTCGATGAGCCCGTCGAAGGGCGTGCCCATCAGGAACCGCGGCCAGTCGGCGCGGGGCGTCTGAGGATCGGGATAGCAGCCACACTCGCGGCGCATATGGCTGACGTGGAAGACATACTCACCGCCCTGGACGAAGAGCATCGGACGTGTGTCGGGCGACGCGGGCGGAACCACGGGCGGCGGGGGCATGGGGTCCACCACCGAGAGGGCCTCGATGTACCTGTCCTCCCCGTCCGCCAGGATGGGGCGCTTTGCCTCGATGCGCTGGGCGCGGAGGAGGGCCTCGAAGGCCGGGGTCAGCTTCCCTGGCTCGATCGCGGCGACTGCCCCGAAGCGCCCGGGAGGAAGCCGGAGGCGCGCGTGGACGCCGGCGCGGTCGGGGCTGAGGCGGACGCCGCTCCACAGATCGAAGAACTCGGCGCCCTCGTCCTCGGCCTCCAAGGTCACCTCGCCGGGATCGCCGGGCCGGCGGTCGACGAGGGTCCAGACGCGCACGCCATCGCCCCTCCAAAGGCTGGCCACCACGCCCTGGGGCACGCCGGGATAGTAGGGCAGCCACTCACCTGGGGCGGAGCCCCCGGAGAACAAACCCGCGAAGTGCCGCCAGATCGGGGCCATGCGGCGGAGGGCGGCGCGGTCGCGGGCGTGCCAGGGGTTCCACGTGCCGAAGACGTTCTCCCAGACGAGGACACCGCTGCCGTTGAACCAGGCCGCCGCCAACTCGTCGGCGTGGTCAGCGTCCCAGCGACGGATCTGGTGCTGCATGTGGCGCTGCTCGATCCACTTGAGGCGGAGGACGCCGAGGTCTGGAAGCTGCGGAAACCACTGCGCCCAGGAGGCGTTGCACTGCTCCATCTCGCCGATCGTGGGGCTGCCTTCGGGCTCGAAGACGACCCCGCGGCGAAGGCGATCCAGCGACGTGCGGAGGCCTGTGGGGGCCGCGACCATGGTGTCCATGAAGACGCCGTCCGCCTCTACCGCGGCGACCGAGGCGGCGATGGCGGCATCGTCATTCTCGGCCGTGCGGCGAGTCCCGGTGTCCCACGGGTTGTACTCCAGGAACACGCGCACGCCGGCGCGATGAAACTCCTCCACCGCGTCGCGAAAGCCCTTCAGCCCGCCGGGCATGTCGGCGAGGAAGTCGAACTGGTTGCGGTCATCCGCGCCGATGCGCGGATAGGCATGCCAGAGGACCACCGAGTCGTACCCGCCGAACTCACGGCGGGCGTCTGCCAGAACCTCGGCCACGCGGTAGCGGCGCCGAACCGGGTCATAGAAGGACGTGTCCCAGGTGAAGAGGAAGCCGCAGACATGCCCGCGCGAGGCCCAGCGGAGGTCGTCGCGGCGATAGAGCGCGTCGTCGAAAGCGGGCGAACGTGCCAGCGCGGCGGCCAGCGGTCGCAGAGCGGCGGCGCGCGCGGCGGTGCTCGGAGCCTCGACGCGCAGGTTGCGTAGGGCGAGCTTGCCGCGCGTGGCGTCGAGGGTGCCGTCCAGGCCGAGGATGGGCCGGGCCCACGCGTGGGCGCGGTCGAAGCTCGGCACCCTCAGGACCACGCGGAAATCGTGCCACCCGCCGTCGCCGGGGATGTCGACCGTATCGTGGATGGTGGACCATCCCGTCCAGGGGCCGTCGACGCCGGACTTGCGATCGCACCAGTCGTAGGCGAAGCAGAGGGTCGAGTTGCCGCTCAGCCGGCGGGCCTGGCCGGAAAGGACGAACTCCTCCCCCGGCGCGAGGTCGGCCGCGAGGGCCCAGGGCCGGGCGAGGCGAATCCAGGCGCGCACGCCGTCGAAATCGAGCACGATCTCCTGCGCCTTCATGCTCCACAGGTCGCGGCGGGTCTCATCGCGGTACTGGCGCATGAGTGCAAGCCAGTCGTGCCACGACTGTCCGGGGCGTGGAGGGCCGAGGTAGTACTGGTTGCCGTCCAGCGCCGGCGAGGTGTCGGGACCCGAGGTCCAGGAGCAGCCCTCGTTGGCGTCGAAGGTCTGCGCGGACCACGGGATTGCGAGGACGGCCGCGTGGGCGAAGGGTGCGGAGGCGCCCACTACGGCGGCCAGGAGCGGCGCAAAGCCATAGGGTCGATGCATGGTCAGCGCGCCTTCCCAAAGCTCAGGGTAAGGGTGCCCGGTAGCTTGAACCGCACCGTGAGGACGTGGGTCGCGGGGTCGAAGGTGGCCGTCCCGCCCCGGCAGCTCTCGAAGCTGTTAGTCAGGCCCACCAGCTCCGCCTCGCCGGTCAGCGACGGGTCGAAGGATAGGTCGAAGGAGCGATCGGTCCAGAAGTCGCCCTCCGCGTCGGGCGGATCGTTCCGGACCGAGCGGGTGAGGTCGGCGACGAAGAGATGCCTGCCGGAGATGCGGTCGCGGCCTGCGTACATGAGGTTCACGTCGTGGTCCGGGTCAGCGCGGCACCAGCGCCGTACGCCGGCGCGGTCCGCCTCTCTCTCGAGCAGCGGCATGGCGTCCGTCAGGAACGGCCCATCCGCAGCCGGCCTAAGGTAGAGGACCACGCGGCCGTGGCCCACCTTCGCCTCGACCCGCGCCGCGGGGTCACTGCCAGCGGCGCCGATGGCCCCTGGAGGCAGAAGCCCCGCCAGGCCCGGCGTGGCTCGCAGCGAGCGGTCGGCCTCGATGGTGTAGGCCAGGCATCCCTCGCCGAAGCCCACCAGCGTGCCACCGTCCCGCACCCATTTGCGGATCGCGTCCACCGCCCGGCGCGAGGTGACGGTCACAGAACTGTTGGGGATGACCAGGAGCTTGCGTCCCGCCAGCGCTCCGTCCTGCACCATGACATCGTCCACCACGTCCGGCGACCCCAGCGCCCGGCCCCAGGACGGGTAGCCCTTCCCGGGGAACCAGAGGCTATTCGTGGCGTCATACAGGCGCACGCAGTCACCATTCGAGCGGTCCGGCCGATACCACGAGGTCAGGTACGAGTGGAACATCGCGGCCTCGGTCTTCACGTACCCGGTTCGATAGCGGAGCACGAGCGGGCCGAGGGCCGCCCACGTGGGCCCGAACCAGTCTTTCGGATCGTATAGCTGGCCGGTCTGAGCCAGGTGAGCCGCATCGGCGCCGCAAGCAAGGACGTTGAGCGCCATGTTGTACTGATGGAACCGGTGCAGGTACGGCGGACCGACGTGCTCGATCATGAGGTCCACGCCGTACTGGGAGCACGCGGCGCGCGAATACCGGCACGAGAAGAGCGTCTGACTGTCGGTATCGCTGAAGAAGGCGGGCTTCGTCTGCCCGAGCAGCTTGACGATCGGCCCAATACACCCGAGGGCGATGCCCTGGCTGAGGCCGATCTTGGGGCCGCCCATCATCACCGCGAGGGGCTTGCCAGTTTCGGCACGGGCCGCTGCCAGGCTCCGCCGAGTGACCTCCTCCAGCCACCAGTTATACCAGTGCATGAAGTCTGACCAGGCGGTCCGTGTGTCGATGCCGGCAGGCCCCGCGGTCGGCCCCTCAGGCGGCACGATCGCCTCCCAGTCCGTCACCGGCTGTCCCCAGGCGTGCGACAGAGCCCGCAAGTCGTCGCCATACTCCCCCCTGAGCCAACGCCGGAAGCTCGCCTTCGCCGGCCTGCTGAAGACCGCGTACTGACCGGCGGACGAGGCGGCATAGTGCACCTCGCCGTACATGCTGATCGGCGAGGAGAGCATGAAGGAGCTGACGTAGGGAGCACCCTTCCGCTCCCTCACCCGGGCGCTCACGTACTGGCAAAAGCGATCAAGCACTGCCGGCGAGAAGACGGCGCTCTCCACGCCCTCGCCGGTCCGGCGGCCCTGGGCGTCCTGGTCCATGTCCTCGGCGGTGAGGCCGAGGTCCGCATAGGCCTCCGCGCCGGGCCGCCCCGGGCAGACGTTGGAGGCGATGCCCGGCGACCCTCCGGGTCGCATGACGAAGGCCATCTCCTCCTGCAGGCGGTCGTCGCTGTTGGAGCCGAACTGCAGTCCGATCCGTCGGGCGGCGGCCAGGCCCTCGGGCGTGAGCGGCGGCAGGCCCCACATCCCGAGCCTGGGGAGCCCCTTCACTGGCGGCAAGGTCCGCAGCTTATCGTCCAGCGGGCTCTTGACGAAGGCCGCGCCCTGCCCGTGAGCATTGCGCGCTACTACGTCGTCGATCCAGAGTGTCGCCGGGCCAAGGTCGCCGGAACCATCGATCTGAAAGGCGTGCAGGGATGGCAGTCTCAGCGGCGTCCCGGGGTTGGCCGCCTGGAAGCGGACGAGCGGTATCACGACTTCGTGCCAGGTCGTATCGGCAAGCGAGACGGGCACTCCGAAGAAGGCGGGGACGTGCTGGTCGCTCCAGGCCTGGATATCGATGGTGACTTGCTTGTTCTGGCCGTCGCCCTTCATCCAGAAGGCGAACTCATCCACGGCGGCATCGGCCAGATCATCGCGGCAGGCCGCCAACGGGATGTAGGCCCCGGCCCAGCCCTGGCCCGCGTGGAACGTCACCTGCAGGCTGCCAGTACCGGAGTGGGCGTCCGTGGACGGCGCGATGGAGATGAGCGGTGTGTCCTGGCTCTTCCCGCTGTACTTCACCGCATCGTTCGTTACCCACCCGCCGATGCCATGCTCGAAGTCCGACACGACGATCGCGCGGCGTGGCTGGGCGAGCACTGCCGTCACCGAAAGGAGCGTCAGAAACCAGGCCATGAGTGCACCTGCGCGCGCGCGCGCTGGGTCGGAGTGTTCCGCGCCGGTTCAGCGGACGATGGGCTCGGACAGGAAAAGCGACGAGGCGGCTGAGCCGCCCCCGGATGCCTTCGCCTCCGTTCCACCAGCACCTTCGCCGAATTCGGCGAGTCGAAGCCGCCCGGGCCACCTGGAAAGAGAGTGGAGGAGTGCTTATACTGGATCCAGGAGGGCCGGGTCGATGAAGCGAAAAAGGTACACTGAGCCCCATATATTGTTCGCTTTGACACACGCTGAGACGCGCACTCATGTGGCTGACATCTGCCGGAGGATGGGCCTGGCGGAGGCCCCCCTCTTCCGGTGGAAGAAGCACTCGCGGAGCCCGCTGATCTTGGCCATGGCCATGGGTGCCACGGCATGGATGGCGCTGGCGAGTGCACCGCCCACAGGTGCGATCGAGCACGTGAGCCAGAGCTTTATCGAAGGCTGGGCGGCGGACCCGGGCGACTACGGTCGAGCCGTGGCCGTCGAGATCTACGCCAGCAACACTCCCGGCGATGGCACGACTCGGCAGCTTGGGTCGCAAAAGCTTGGTCGCGTCGGAGTGGGCGTGGCGGATCAGGCACGTGAGGCGGCCCTCGGGGCAAGGTTCGGGGGCAACTCGGCCAAGGGGTTCCGCATCGCCACCCGGCCCAAGACACCCGGCGGCAAGGTGGATTACCAGCGGGCCTACCTCCTCGACGGTCGCGATCATACGGTCTATGCCTTCGCTGCCCTGCCGTCGGGGACCCTCGTGCAAATCGGCAAGCCCTTCACCTTCCGGGCCGATACTCTGTACTCGCAAGAGCCTATCACCAACATCGATGACCACATCCTCATCAACCTTCCGCCGACGTACGTGGGGTTCCCGCGGTCGAAGTTCGGGTACGAGGTGAACGGCGGCGACCACCTGCTATTCGTGTACCAGCCGCCGTCGCCGTGGGGGATTGAGCCGATCTCATCCAACCTGGGCGCGGACACGGGCCTGTCGACCTCCGTGCCGGGCGAGCAGCAGCGGAGCATCGGCATCGTTCCGCCGGGCGGCAAGGCGGGCCGCACGACTGATGCCGCCGGCGTCGAGCACGTCGACGTGGCCCAGGCCGACGGCGATGCGGCGGGTGTCCTGTACGACAGCAAGGCCTTCGGCGTGCCCAACTCCGGCGTCATGATCCAGCAGGCCTGGGGGCAGGCTCCCCGGCCCTGGCGACGGAGCGGAAACGGCGATCGACTGCGCGTCGAGGGCCGGTTCACCCAGCCGAGGGTCTTCCCAGATGCCCCCAGTCACCCGGCCAATGTGACCTTCTGGTACTTCGTGCTGCTGCTGCACGACTGCCGCCACGGCGCGGACATCTGGTGGTGCGGACGAGTCTTCCAGAGCCATCTCATCGCCTATGACCCGAAGCGTGACCCGCCGCGGACCGAGGGCTGGCAGTACGGGATGGCCTTCCCAGGTGAGAACCGGACGGTACTGAGCCCCGATATGCTGCTGGTCGAGACGCCGGTGCAAGCCCAAGCCGCCGGGGCCGACTGGCTCAGTCTGTGCCCGGGGTCGGCGTCGCGGACCATGACCGCTTTCCCCCAGGAGCGGTACTACGGCTTCGAGATCAGCGACGCCCAAATGCAGCGGACGCTCATGGAAATGGAGCGGGACCGGCAGGCTGCCAATCTGCGCAACCCGGGCAAGCCGATTGGCCCGGTGTCCACCGACCCGGCGGATTACGAACTGAGGTTCATGGTGATTGACATTGAGGGGTGGGGGATCAGCGACGTGGCGCGGATCGGGCTAAGCATGCGCGGGCTGACCGTGCGCAACCTGAAGGCGCCAGTGACCTACAATCCGGAGGGGCGCGTTGAGCACGTAGATGGTAGCACCATCAGCGGGTGGGCGAGCGATCGGGATGACTTCAACCGTCCTCTCGAAGTGCGCCTCTATGCGACGGGCCTGGAGGCGGAACGGGGTGGGGAGAGGCTGCGGATCAGGGGGGAAACGGCGACTCTCGTCGGCGTGGCGACTGCCAATCTGCCGCGGGAGGAGGCCGTGGCCGCGCAATGTGGAGGCAACCCGAACCACGGTTTCAGCCTGCCGACACCGCCGGCTCTGAAGGATGGGCGGCCGCACCGGGTGTTCGTGACGACTGTGGGATACCCGGCAGGGGCGGCGGTGGAACTGGCTGGGTCGCCTGTGGTGGGACCGTGGCAGTGAACTGGCACGCGCAGCCTCACGGAACGTCCGGCGGACAGCCCTAAGGTGCGGGGGCCTCGAAGTCGTAGGTTCCCGCGACTACCTCGCACACCGCTGCATCAGAGGTTGAGGGGAGGGGGTTCACGCCTGACGCCTGGGCCATGGGCTTGCCGCTCTCTCTCACAGCAGCCGGATCGGGGGTCGGGATGTACACCGTGGCCGTGGTGTTCGCCGGCACGGTGACCTTCAGGTGCAACCGTCCCCCCTCGCGCCGCCAGTCCACCGCGATCCTTCCGTGGATCGAGTCGTAGTGCGCCCGAACCCAGGTGAGGTCGCCCACCACGCCGGGCCGGATAAGGATGTGGTCGAAGCCGGGGGCGTGCGGGTCGGGGTTGATCCCAGCAAGGGCCTGGTAGAACCAGGCGTCGACGCCCCCCAGCGAGGAGAAGTTGTAGGCGTTGCCGTTCCAGGCCTCCCATAGCGTCGTGCCGCCATCCTTGAGCATGTTCGCCCAGCCGGGGTAGTCGGGCTGCGTGGCGATGGTGTAGGCCAGGTCGGTGCGCCCGGCAGCGGTGAGGCCGTAGAGCAGGTACAGGTACCCCACGAAGCCGGCGCTCAGGTGATCCTTGCGCGCATGGATGTTCTCCACGAGGCGCTGCAGGATGAGGTCACGCTTGTCCTCCGGCGCGATGCCCAGGTACAGCGGCAGGACCTGCGCCGTCTGGCTGTCTGCCGCGTAGAGGCCCGTGGCAGGATCGAGGAAGCGCTGGTTGAACCGCGACCTGATTCGCTCGGACAGGGCTGAGAATCGCCGGGCGTCTTCCGGTTTGCCGAGGATCGATGCGGCGCGACTGACGACTGCCGCGTAGAAGCAGTAGGCGGCCGTGGAGGTCTGCACGATGGGCGTGCGGCTGGAGCGGCCCCCTCCGTCGACCTCCAACCAGTCCCCGAGCCACCAGCCCAGGAAGACCTCGTCCTTGGCCGTCGTGCCAAGATAGTCCACCCACCGCTTCATCGGTTCGTAGGACTCCTCGAGCGAGCGGCGATCGCCGTAGTAGGTGTAGATGAGCCAGGGCATCTCGACGACGACGCCACCCCACCAGGGGTCGGACCAGTCGGGTGGCGAGCCGTCAGGGTGCGAGCGTCCCCAGCCGCCGTTAGGGTTGATGGGTGGCACATGGCCGTTGGGCTCCTGCGAGTCGGCCACGTCGTCCAGCCACTTCCGCGCGAAGGTGGCGAAGTCGAAGTTGTAGATACCCACCTCCACCGAGTTGTGGGCGTCTTCGGTCCAGTTGATCTTCTCTCGCGCGGGCTCAGTTTGGATGCTGTGCAGGCAGTTGAGCAGCGCGAAGCGGCAGGCGGCGTGGATGCGGTTCACCGTCTCGTTGGAGCACTCGAACTCGCCGGCCTCCGCGAGGTCCGTGTGCACGCGACAGCCAACGAGGTCTTCCAGCCGCGGCGGCTTTGCCACGCCCCGCACCTGGACATAGCGGAAGCCGTGGTACGTGAAGCGCGGCTCGAAGACGTCCTGCGCTCGCCCACTGAGGATCATCTCGCCGACCTGGTAGCGTCCGTGGGTGTGGCTGTTGAGCGACTTCACGGTGATGGTGCCATCGGCGTTGAGGTTCTCGTCGAAGTCGAGGGTGACTTTTGTGCCCGAGGGTCCTGAAGTGGTGAAACGGGCGTAGCCGGGGATGTGCATGCCCAGGTCGTAGACGTAGACACCGGGCTTCGGCTCAGTGATCTTCGTGGGGCGAACGAGATCGGTGACCCTGATCGGCGGGATGGCCTGAGGCACCAGCCTGCCTGCCGGCGCCGGAACGGTCACTGCCGGCTTCCAGCGACTATCGTCGAAGCCGGGAGCCGACCAGCCGGGCCGGTCGAGGCGGAAGTCGTGGGTCTCGCCGCCGCGCACGCAGTTGAAGGTGAGTGGCCCCGGGCTCCAGCGCCAGGAGGAATCCGAGCCGAGGAACCGGATAGCCCCGTCCGCGCCGGTCATCTCAAGCTCCAGCAGCATCTTCGGCGGCGCCGTCCACGGAGCGTGCTCGTAACCGAACAGATCGGCGGTGACCAGGTGGTACCATCCATTCCCCAACATCACGCCCACGGCGTTGTCGCCTGTGGCCAGCAGGTCCGTCACGTCGAAGGTCCGGTAGCAGACGCGCTTCGTATAGTCGGTGAAGGCGGGGTCGAGGACCGCATCGCCCACCTTGCTCCCGTTCACGTACAGCTCCCCGTAGCCGAGGCCGCACACGCGGGCCACCGCACGCTTCGGTAGCGAGGGCAGGCGGAACTGCTTGCGCAGCAGAAGCGCAGCGTCATCGCTGCCGTCGGCAGACTGGGTCTCACCGGCTAACCGGAGGCCATCGGTGACGTAGGCTTTGCCCCACCCCGAACCCTCGTAGCTGTCCCGCGCGGTGACGGGGCGACTCAGCGCGACGTTGGAGCCCCCTGAGAATACCTCCAGCTCGGCCAGGGTCAGGCAGTAGGGAAGCCCCCAGTTGCGGTGGAACAGGCGCGTGGCGGTGAAGCGCACGTAGCGGCCCCGTGCCCCGGCGCCCTCGAGGCTCACCGCCGTGTGGCCGGGATTGGGGACATCCTCTCGGGTGCGGTCGGCGATGGTGGTGGACGTCGCAAAGACGGGGTCGTCGGACGCCTCGACGCGGAACCGCAACGGGAAGCCGTAGCCCTTGATCCAGCCGCCCATCCGCGGGTCGTTGTGGTAGTTTGGATGCAAGACCACCCGGTCGATCGGGCGCGAGCTGCCCAGGTCAACCTGGATCCACTGCAGGTCGTACTCGCCGGCAGCCTCGATCGCATAGCCCAGGCGCTCACCCTCCCGCACGCCGCTGTCTGCCGCACGGGCCCCGATCCAGCGCGCCTGCCACTCGCCCTCCCGAAGCACGCCCATCGTCCACGTGGCGGGGTTGCTCCAGGGCGAAGGACGCCCGCCTTCGTCCCAGACGCGGACCCTCCACCAGCAGCGCACGCGCGAGGCCAGGGCCTTCCCGGCGTAGGGGACCAGGGCCGATTGGCGGGAGGCCACCTTACCTGTGGCCCACAGATCCCCTTTGCCCTGGGCCAGGCGCGACGCAGACGTCGCCACCTGGATCTCGTAGGCTGACTGGGCCGTGCCCCGGGCGTCAGGGTCGAGGGCCTCGAGGACCCAGCTCAGCCGGGGAGCAGTCGCATCCAGGCCAACCGGGTCCACCTGGTGCTCGCAGCGCAGGCCGGTGACCCTGACCTGTCCGGCAGCGAAGGGCGCCACCGGGCAAAGGGCGAGCAGTGCCCAACACAGGGCGAGCCGGGAGGGGCGTAGGAAGGGTAGGCGCATGATTGCTCCTTCAGCGTCGGAGTCTACTATCACCGACTCCCAAGCCTGTCGCCGCCTTGGCCGAACCAGTTCTGGCCGAGGCCACCCAAAGGAGATCGTGGCCTTCTGGAAGGGGCGACGGCAGCAGTTCTCCTGAACACGCATGATACCAGATCGGTGTCGATGCCCCAGGGACAGAACAGCCAGCCAGCCAACGTGCAGTTCCGTCCCCGTAACCACAGGGCCGGGCCTCTCATGTCGGGAGACCAGCTTGGACCTGTCTTAGGGGGCAAGGTCGCCAACCCTCGTACGCTGAGCCGCCCTGGCTGCCGTCTCGAAGGTCCTCGACCGGGGCAGAGGAAGAACAACGTCGGCAAGTCCGCTTCTCAGCGAGATCGCCTGCCGGGGACGACCATCGAGGCAACAGAAACATGCGCGCGCGACAGAGGTTTCTTGTGCTGGCGATGGCAGGTGTCCTTACGGCGGGCGTCATCCCCGCCCAGACAGCGCCGGCGGTCCCGGCACAGCAGTTCCGCGATGACTTCGAGTCGCCCAGCCAGCTAGCACACTGGACCGCCTGGTCGAACGTGCAGAAGGCGAAGATGGAACTGTCCTCGCCCGGCTACGAGAGCGCGACGTGCTTGCGGCTCACGGTCCCCGCTTCGGACTGGGACACGGCCATCGTGGAGTTCCCCACGCCGATCCGCGTCACTGAGCATACGATGGTGCGCTTCAAGATGCGCATCGCCCCCGGCATGGTCGAAGGGCTCAACGTCCGCGACGCCACCGAGGGAGACGAATACCTGCTGACCTTCCCGCTGCCGGGGAGCGGGTGGACAGTCGTGCAGCGGTATCTGAAGAACTCGGAATACAAGCGCTTCGGCAAGCCGGACGTGCCCAAGGACGGCGTGGTCGGCGATGAGATATCGAGCCTTCAGATCGCCTACCTGGGCACCGACCTGAGCCTGGACGACTTCGAGATCTTCGAGGCGACCAGCGACCTGCCGGAACTGCCGTCGGAGCACCTGCTGCCTGTGGGCAGCTACCAGCCTCACCGGTATCCGGGCCTCGAGACCGTCTTCCCCTTCGGCGTGGTCAGCACGGTGGCGGCCGGCGACGGCGCGAATGCGAGCATCTTCGGCCAGACCTCCGACGAGCGCCTGGAGGATGACCTCCTCGACCTGAAGCGCCACGGGATGAACGCCATCTCCAACTTCTGCGACGATGACCGCGTGGCGTGGAGGCTGGCGCTGATGGACAAGTACCGCCTCTACCTCGTCGAGACGGCCCTGGCGAATACGGACTTGCGTGGGGCGAAGCCTGGCGACCCGCTGCTGCGGACGATCGCTCAGAACAGGGATAACCCGCGGCTGCTCGCGTGGTATGGGCACGATGAGCCGGCGGACTGCCTGGCGTATCTGGACAACAAGCGGGTGATCAACGCCGCCGATCCCGGGCATCCGGTCGCGAGCGCCTTCTGCCAGATGCAGGTCGCGAAGCTCCTCGGGCCGTACATGGAGCTGATGATGCTCGACCCGTACTCGGTCATCAGGCCCGAGCGCACGGTGGACCAGATTGCCTTTCACGCGGACCTGATCCGGCAGGCTAAGCAATACTGCCAGGGGCGCAAGGTGTGGCTGATCCCCCAGGCCTTCAGTTGGCGCAGCGGCAAGGCGACCTCGATGCGCATGCCCGACCCCGCCGAGGCGCGCTTCGACGTGTTCAACGCCCTCGGCGCGGGCGCGAACGGCTTCCTGTTCTTCATCTACAATGACACCTGCACGTATCTCGACGGCGCCCTGCGCGGGGAGGAGTTCGACGACACGCTCGTTGACCCGTGGGGCAACCCGCACCCGACCTACGAGGCGATCAGCGAACTGAGCCGCGCGCTCGTGCCGACGATGCCGGCGCTGCTCGACGCCGTAGAACCCACCGGGCCGCAGAGCAAGGTCGAATACGCCGCTGACAAACTGGTCCTCGGGCGGCTGCGGAACGCGAACGG
>PMZA01000360.1 GCA_003170595.1 Armatimonadota bacterium | reverse complement strand
GACCACGCCTTCCGCTGCGAGGCCGACCCCGCCGCCAACGCCCTTCGCATGACCTACTCAGCATCCGAGGCCACTGTCGTCGTCACAGCCACCGGCCGCGATGACAGCCTGGACCTCGCCGCCGTCGTCTCCCGCACGACAAAGCCCATCACCGGCTTCGCCCTCCCCGGCCGCCTGCGCTTCGACCCGGCCCGCATCGATCGCTTCATCTCGCCCATGAACGCCGGCGAGTCGGTGGGCATCGCCTTCCTGTCATCTTTCTTCAAGCCCGGCTCTCCCGACCGCCCCGCCGGTTGGGCCAACGGCAAAGCCTTCGCCGGCGAGGGCTACGGTTCGCTCTATGGCGGTTCCCTCAACATGCGCCCGGTCGACGATCCGGCCGTCCATCTCACTGCCACCCCCGACGGCCGCAAGTGGCTCGGCGACGCGGCCGCCGTAGCGATCAGCGACGGCTCGGCCACCGTCAACCGCCCGCCCGCCCAGGGACAGTCCGACCTCGTCCTCGTCGACTCGCCCAACGGCCCCTTCTTCTCAGCAAGCCACCTCGGCGGCGCCGGCTACATCTTCCGCGTCGGCGGTCCGGTCTTCGAGCCCGAGCGGGCCCTCGCGCTCAACATGATCGGCGGGGCCCTCGACACCCTCGCCGCCTCAGCCCCGCCCGGCCGCACGAAGATCGGCCTCCTCTCGGTGCTCAACGGTCCCGCCTCCGGCGGTTGGGCCGCCGTCCCCGTCACAGCCTGGGCCGATCGCCTCCGCAGCCTCCGCTCGGTCGCCTCAGGGCGCGCCACCTTCGTCGAGCTACCCACCCCGAAGGCCGCCCTCGACGCGATGGCTTCCGGCGATTTCCTCGCCGTCGTCAATCCTTACGGCGAGCAGCTTCCCGCGCCCGAGCCAGGCTCGCTCCCCTCGGTCGTCGCCGCGATCGGTAAGTACGTCCGCGCCGGCGGCAACTGGTTCGAGACCGGCGGCTTTTCCTTCTTCTACGAACTCGACCCCACCCTCTTCCGCTCGTATGGCACGTCCTACCCGTCCGCCTTCGCCGATTTCCAGCATCTCGACACCCGCGACGGCTCGGTCTCAGTTTTCGGCGTCCAGCCCATGAAGTCCGAGCCCTGGGCGGGCGCGGCTAACCATGCCGCCATCTTCGTCCCTGGCAATCTCGCTTGCGGCGGCGATGAGCAGGGCGGCTGGGCCGACCGCTCCTTCGCACCCTACATCGCCCCCGGCGATGCTTGGACCTCGCCCGCCGTCCGCCTCTCCGTCGGCCACACCGCCCCCGACGACCTCCGCGCCTATTCCGCCGCCAACCTCATCACCCGTCGCCTCGAGGACAAGATGAAGCCCGACGTCCTCGCGAAGTTCCGCCAGTCGGTCATGGTCTACTACGCCGGCTACGCGCGCGACAAGATCGCCAACCTCTCCCTCCTCCCGGTCCCGACGCTCATCCATTTCGCCGACTATCTCCACGGCGGCTTCGACAAGCAGTATCCCGACCACCTTCCGCCCAGCGCCTCCTTCGGCACGCCCGCTGAGATGCGCGAGTTCTTCGACCGCGCCCACGCCCTCGGCCATCTCGTCATGCCCTACACCAACCCGACCTGGTGGTGCGATCACCCCAGGGGCCCGACCTTCGAGGCGGCCGGCGACGCCCCGCTCTCCAAAGGCCCCGACGGCAAGCCTTACTACGAGAAGTACGGCCCCAACGACGGCTGGACGATCACCTTCTGGGACCCGGCGGTCCAGGCCGCCAACCGCAAGACCGTCCGCCAGTTCACCGACGAGTACCCGGTCGACGTCCTCTTCCAGGATCAGAACGGCGCCCGCGGCTGGGTGTGGGACTACAATCCCGCCTCGCCCACGCCCTCCGCCTACACCGAGGGCCTCCTCTCGCAGGTTGCCGAGGACTCGCGCACCAAGCCCCTCTCGACCGAGGGCGGTTGGGATCGCGCCGCCAACTATGAGTCCCAGCTTTGCGGCATGGCCTGGGCCATCCTCCCCGGCGGCAGCCCCTTCAGCGAGAGCCTCTCCAGCCGCTACTCGCCGGACACCTGGGAGGTCTTCCCCCTCGCCGAGTACATCGCCCACGACAAGACGTCGATGATCTTCCACGACCTCGGCCAGTTCATCACCGACCGCCCGAACCTCGCGTGGGCCCTCGGCCTCGGCTTCGGGATGAGCTACTCGACCGGTGCGACCGGCCTCAAGAGCGACGCCACGCGCAACTGGCTCCTCTGGCTCGACCGCATCCAGAAGTCGATCTGCGCCTGGTACCTGGGCGAGCCGGTGGCGTCCTTCACTCACGACCATGCCCATCCGACGGGGCCGGGGGACGACGGCATCGTGCGCGCCAAGTACGGGCCGGTGGACCTGGTCGCCAGCCTCGGCCCGAAGCCCCGCGCCGAAGGCTTCCTCAACCTCGCGCCCTACGGGTTCTGGGCCCAGGCGCCCGGCAGGGCGGCCGGCAACGTCATGCATCTGGCCGGCGTCGATGCCACCGGCAACGGCTTCTCCTTCGTGAGCGAGGGCGACGAGCGAACGGCTTACGTCTGGGTCTACGCGCCACCGCAGTCCCAGGCCGCCGCCCAGATTCCTTCCTCGCCCGGCGCGGGCAAGTTTTCCGTCACCTTCGACGGCGCCAAGCCCCAGGAAGTCGAGGTCCGCGACGGCGGCGTCGCCTTCACCACCCCCTCCCGTCCCGGCGAGAAGATCGTCCAGCCTCCCGCCGCCCTCGCCGGCAAAGCCCCTCGCGACCGGCCCGGCGCCAAGCCTTCCAT
>PMZA01000460.1 GCA_003170595.1 Armatimonadota bacterium | reverse complement strand
TTCATGAATAGACCGGGCTAGACCACCAACGTCCCGCTCACGGGCTGTCATCCTGAGGAGGCAACGGGCTCTGTTGCCGACGAAGGATCTCCTTTTGGCAGGTCCGCGCGCAGCGTCGCAGGGAAACAGTCGAAAAAAGGAGATCCTTCGGTCGCGGCAAGAGCGGCCACTCCCTCAGGATGACAACCGGGGTGCGGCGCCCTTGAACCTTTGGCGGCACCGCGTCAGCCGCCGTCCTTCCAACTGATGCCTACCAGGTCGCTATCGCCGCCGAGAAAGTCGACCTTGGGGTCGCCGTAGAGGATGCGGTTGAGGTTGTACTGACCGAGAACCGGCCCCAGCTGGGTGGAGAGGACCGGCTGAGTCGAGCCGTCGACGAAGAGGTCGACGGCGCCAGTCTGATGATGGGTTACGATGCGGTAGCGATGAGGCTGGCCTACGTCGCCCACCTCATACTTCGGGTCCATCGTCTCGCTGAAGGAGACCGCGTCGGTCTTCTCACCGGCGGCAAGGTACAGGGCGCAGCTTGAGTTCGGGGAGTGGTCGCCGATCCACAGCATCGACGTCGCCCGCTTGCCCGCGAGAAGCGAGCGGAGGACGACGGTGGCCTCGACCTCGGCGTCGCGGGAGCCATCCCAGGAGGCCGGCATGTCCTGTATGTACAGGCACGCGCCCCTGGTCAGACGCCAGCGCGCGCCCGCCCTCATCTCGTCGACCGGTCCATCCCAGGTCCATGGCGTCGCGAGGGTCTCCTTCTCGTAGAACCACCCGTAGGGCAGCGAGCGGAGGGCCAGCCCGCCGCGCCCGTAGTAGGTGAGCAGCACGCGATTGCCCACCGGAGTGATCGACGTGTAGCACAGCGACGCCGGGCCGAAGTCGACGACGCGCACATGCTGCCACGTTAGGCCCTCGTCGCGCGAGACCGCCGAGTTGAGAGGGTTGCGGGCAGACGTGTTGTTGTTCCAGATGAGCAGTAGGTCGCCGGTCTTGGGGATGCGGGCGATGCTCGCTGGCGAGTTGGGAGAGACGACGCCCTGGATGGGCTCGGGCTTGCCCCAGGTCGTGCCGTGGTCGGTCGAGTAGGCCTTGAGGATCACGCCGAAGTCCGTGCGGGCGATCATCATAACGCGGCCGTCCTTGAGTTCGACCACGGCAGGCTCATCGGCGCCGTACTTGTCGTCGGGGCGGACGTCGCGGGCGTCGACGTCGGTGCTTTTCGTCCACGTGCGACCGTTGTCGTCGGAATAGAGGACGAAGCTGACGATGACCGTTCCCCGGACCCAGCCGTCGTAGGCGGCGAGAAGCAGGCGGCCGCTGCGGAGGCGGATGAGGCGGCCGTTGTTGATCCCTGTGTAGCCGGTGTACGGGGCGGGGATGGTGTACTTCACGCGCTCGCCCCAGGTGAGGCCCTCGTCGGTAGAGCGGCGGAAGCAGATCGAGCAGTCCTCGGTGGATTCCTTGACGCAGTAGCTGAGAAGGATCGCCTTGTCCGGCAGGCGGACGAAGCCGACCTCGAAGGTGGTGACCTTGCCCTCGTTGGCGACGAGGAGGCGGTCGTCGCCCCAGGTCTTGCCGCCGTCGTGGGAAATCTTGGACCAGATCTCCGCCGCGCCGAAGTCATCACCGTTGGCGTTCCATCGGCCATAACCGAGGAGGAGGTCGCCGCCCCGCAGGGCGATGATGTCGCCCTCGCCGTTGCGGGGATGGTCGGGGGTGTTCATCACGACAATCTGGGGCTCGGGCATGAGAACTGGGTCACAGCCCATGGCGATTCCTCCCACGGTCAGAGCGAGTAGGACGACGAGTACGCTGCCGGGCATGCCACGCGCGAGAGAGGCAGTCATCGCCGAAGGGTTCATCCCTCGGGGGCGGTATCCTGCAAATCGGGTAGGCGGGGTCGTNNTCACGAAGACGCAAGCTTCAGGTGCCCCTCTTAGAGGCTTCTGCCTCCATCAGGTCCTGCGCCAAGGCTCCCGTCCGATCGATCGCCGGTGTGCGGTTCGACCCTTGCGTGGGCTCCGGCCGGGCTTCATCCGCTTCGTCGGGCGACCCTCCGGGTCGCAACGCGAAGGCCCTCTGTCCCTGCGGGCTTCCGGTTTTCCGTCGCATGCCGCCTCCGAGACTTACCGTGATGCCTTGTGTCCTCGTGTTCAGCCCTTCCCTGTCCGCCTGACGCCGCTTGGGAGGCGTAAAGCCAATAGGCGACGGGCTGCCGGCAGGTACTATGGCCTCGGCTGACTTCTGCCGCCCCCTCCCGCTCCCTTGCGGTGGCGGTAGCCGGTCTCGCCGGCAGGACGGTAGATCTCCCGGGATAAGCGCGTACTCTTTCACCCCGCACCTGCCGGATTTACCACGGGCCGGGCTTGGGAACCTCGGGTTTCGCTGTTCTCTGCCAGCTCACCCTCCGCCCGCGGCCTACTAGCCGATTTCTGTTCGTCAGGTCGTGGCTGTGGCTCCGGCTTCCTTCAGACCCCTCCTCGCGGAGACGCCCTTGCCTTCGCTTAACGGTTCCGGTTCCCTGGACCGTAGAGGACTTTCACCTCCGAGAGTACGCGCATGTCCGGCGTACGGAAAGGGGCGCCCCTTCCAGGGCGCCCCCTCGTTCGTGCTCGGATCGACTGCGCAGCGCCGGTTCACTAGAAAGTGAAGCCGGCGGTGATCATGTTGGTCTCTTCGTCGTTCTTCTGGTCGCGGCCGAAGTCGACGTAGATGTTACCGTGATGGTAGCCGGCACCGTAGGTGAAGGCGCCGTCGTGGTCGCCGGCGCGGAGGCACCAGTCGTCGGCGAAGCTGTATTCGGCGCCCGCGCCCCAGTTGTTGTTGCTGGCGACGCTGTCGAGGTCGGCAGCGATGAGAAAGTGGCGGCCTGCCCTATAGGAGGCGCCTACGTTCCACGAGCGCTGGATCTGATCGGTGACATCCTGGATGACGAGGCCGAGCCGGATGGGATGGCTGTCAGGGATCTTGATGTCGTACATGAAGCCGACGTTGAACATGTTGTCGGTCTCGTTGGGAAGCCGCATATAGGTTGCGGCCGCCGGCATAACGTAGCCGTAACGAGGCTGCTCGACATGGAAGAGGCTCACACCGACGTTGAAGGGGTGGTCCTCAGACTTGATCCTGGTGCCGATGCCAACGCCGTAGCCGGTGCTGTTTCCCCAGCCCTCTTCGCCCTCATGGCCCCAACCGCCGCCGATGCCCCAAGTCCTTGTGGGGTCTACTCCGGAGACGGAGAGGTTCCAGAGGTTGAACGAATCTTCGTCCTGGAACCGGCTGGAGAAGCTCAGGCCACCGGCCAGGTTGAAGCCCCAGCTGCCCCTGTTGCCAGGTGACTTCACGTTGGGCAG
>PMZA01000127.1 GCA_003170595.1 Armatimonadota bacterium | reverse complement strand
CTTTGTGGCGGCGCGGGGTCAGGGGCCCCCCGGCCCCTGCGGGGAGGCGGGGCAGAGCCCCGCGGCCTTGTCTTTAGGGCTCCTGGTTGTGGCGGCGGGCGGCTTCCGCTGAGACCTTCGCCGGTAGCGCGAAGATGTCGATGAACCCCTTCGACGCCGACTGATCGAAGACGTCCCCCTTGTCATACGTCGCCAGCGAAAGGTCGTACAGCGACCACTCCGACTTGCGCGCCACTGCCTCGCAGCGACCCTTGTGCAGCTTCACCGTCACCTCGCCGCTGACCCGCTTCTGCGTCNNGCGTGAACCACTGGCCGTAGTACACGATCTCCGCGTAGCGAAGCTCGAGGTAGGGCTTGAAGTGATACGTCTCGCGGTCGAGGGTGAGGCTCTCCAGGTCGCGGTGGGCGGTGAGGAGGATCGTCGCGGCGGGGGTCTCGTAGACCTCGCGCGACTTGATCCCGACCAGGCGGTTCTCGATCATGTTGACGCGGCCGACGCCGTGGGCGCCGCCGAGATGGTTGAGCTTGGCGATGAGGGTGGGGAGGCCGGGGCCCTCGCCGTCGACCTTCACCGGCGTGCCCTGCTCGAAGGTGATCTTCACGTAGGCGGGCTCATCCGGCGCCTGCATGGGGTCCGTGGTCCACTGCCAGGCGTCGTCGGGTGCTTCCAGCGACGGATCCTCGATGGTGCCGCACTCGATGGAGCGGCCCCAGAGGTTGACATCGGTCGAGTAGGGGCTCTTCTTGCTGACCGGGATCGGGATGCCGTGCTCGGCGGCGTAGTCCATCTCTTCCTCGCGCGTCATGCCCCACTCGCGGATGGGGGCGAGGACTTTCATGTGCGGGGCGAGGGCGGCGTAGGTGGTCTCGAAGCGGACCTGGTCGTTGCCCTTGCCGGTGCAGCCGTGGGCGAGGCAGTCGGCGCGGAAGCTGAGGGCGACCTCGGCCTGCTTCTGGGCGAGGAGCGGGCGTGCGAGGGCCGTGAAGGCCGGGTACTTGTGCTCGTACATGAGGTTCGCCCAGATCGCGCGGCGGATGTACTTGTCGCAGAACTCCTCGCGGGCGTCAATGACGATGGACTCGACGGCGCCGATGGAGAGAGCCTTCCGGCGGATGCCCTCGTACTCCTTCTCCTCACCGACGTCGATGGCGACGGCGATGACGTCGTAGCCGTACTTATCCTTGATCCACTTGATGGCGACGGAGGTGTCGAGACCGCCGGAATACGCAAGCACGCAGGTAGCCATGGTAAGGCCTCCAGAAAGGGCAAAGCCGGGCAAAACGAGTGGGCGGTATGATAGCGAGGTGGGGGAAAGACGGCAAGGCGAGGGAAGGGGAGAGGGCAAGGACGGGGCATGTGGCGCATGGTATACTGCAGGTGTATGTTGAGCCGGCCCCAGTGGCACCAAGGCGGGACGTACGCCATGCGACTGCAGAGGACACAGGAACCTAGCGCAGGGGACGACGAGAGGGTCCTGAACGAGCACCGCGAGGTGTGTGGTTTCCTCTTGCACATGCTCTTACGGGCGAGGAGCAAAGGCGCCGAAGGGCCACTTGTCTGGATCGACCTCGGCTGCGGCGAGGGCAGGATACTGAGCGCGGTGGAGGGTGGAATTGGCGAGGAACTCAGAGCGAACCTTCGATATCTAGGCCTGGACATGTCGGAAGCGGCTGCTGGAACCGCGGATGCGAGGCTGCGTGATCTCGGGCTCGACGCGGAGTCCTGCTGCGAGCACGGCGATCTGCTCCGCGTTGGCGGGCGCTTCGGTGAGACTCGCGCCCATTTCCTCACGCTCACCAACGTGCTGCACGAGGTGCCTCCGTATGACCTACCGGCCGCCCTGCTGAACTGCATTGCCCTGCTGCGGCCCGACGGCTATCTTCTTGCCTACGACGTTGAGAGACTTGCCGACCGGGACGCTTGGGGCGAGCCGGATCGGGTGACGTGGCGCCGCCAGAACCTAGCGGCGCTCGTGGGCACAATGCTCGCAGTCCGGGAAGAGGAAGCGCGGCCCCTGATCTCCTGGTGGAGGCATACCTCCACCACTGGGTGGACGCTAATCGTGCCTGGCGAAGCCGCCAAGTCGATTCCGGCTGGTGCACGTCGGGCCGCCCTACTGAAGAAGTCGAAGGTGGCCGTAAGCGCGGAGCTCCGGAACATGCTCGAGGATGCTGAGGGGGAGATTGCCGAGATGGTGCAGGCGGTCGAGGCGCTGCCCGACATGGACAGGCCGGATCAGGACGCCCTAGGCGGGGCGCTTAGGGACAGCCTTCCGCACCTACTGCGGGAGCGGGTCGCCCTGCGCCGCGCACTGGGCCTTGGGCCAGAGCCGGGGTTGAGTTTCGGCTAGGCCAGCGGATCCTGAGCGGGAGAAGGACCTCCAGCGCAAGAGGGGTGACGGATATGAAGGAAGAAACGACGAGCAAAGCCGCGAAGCCAAAGAAGGTTCGTCGCTTGCCGTTATCGCCAGGGCGGACCGCCGAGGAGGATATCGCGCAGGCTCTCCGAGACGGCGGGTTCACCGTCGAGAGGGAGTTCAAGTTCCACCCCTACGTGGATGCCCGAGCCGATTTCTATGCCCACAAGCCTGGCGGGCCCGCCGTGGTAATCGATGTGAAGCTCTGGGACGCCAGTTTCCTCGTCTCCATCGACGACGTCCAGCAGGTCCAGCACATGGCACGGCTTCTGAGCCTCGAAAGTGGGACCCGTGCCGTCGGCCTGCTGGTCACCACCGGCAAGGTTACCAGCCTGGCGAAGGGGTACGCGGCGCTGTGCCGCCCGCCGGTGTATGTGGCCGACGTCCGAACCGTCAAGGCGGTTCTCGCGAAGATCGCTAAGGACTGGAGCGACGGCGGGGACCTGGACTAGCGGACGGCCCTGGGCTAGGATGAGACCGGGGTGGCGGGGTCGGGGTCGGGCGTGGGCTTCAGGGCGTCCGTCTCCATCCCATGCCTCGCGCCCAGCACGTTCTGCAGCACCGTCGTCACGTTGTGCGCCCCAACCATGACCCGCCGCGGTCGTGACCCCTCATGTGGCCCGACGATCCCACGCCGCTCCATCAGGTCCACCAACCGGCCGGCGCGGGCGTAACCCACCTTGAACCGGCGCTGGAGCATCGACACCGACGCCTCCTGCTCGGAGACGACGTAGCGGACGGCCGCATCGAAAAGCTCGTCGCCGACTTCCGCCTCGCCGAACTCGCCACCACCCTCTTCTTCTGAGACCTCGGGAAGGATGCGGAAGTCCGGCTCGCCCTGATCGCGGAGGAAGTCGGAGACGCGCTCGACATCGGCGCGCTCGACGTAGGCGCCCTGCACGCGCTGGGGCTTGGACAGCTCGGAGTTCATCAGCAGCATGTCGCCGTGGCCGAGCAGGCGGTCGGCGCCGACGCTGTCGAGAATGGTCCGCGAGTCGTGGGACGCCGGCAGGCGCATGGCCACGCGGGCGGGGAAGTTGGCCTTGATGTGGCCCGTGATGACGTTGACCGACGGGCGCTGGGTGGCGACGACGACGTGGATCCCGGCCGCGCGGGCTAGCTGGGCGAGGCGGCAGAGGCTCTGTTCGACTTCGGCGCGAGCCTGCATCATGAGGTCGGCCAGCTCGTCGATGATGACGACGATGAGAGGCATGTGCGGGGGAGTCTCGCCGGCCAGGTCCTCGACGCCGACAATCTCGGCGTTGTACTCAGTGATGTTGCTGACGCCGGAGACGGCGAACTTGTCGAGGCGGCGTTGCATCTCGCGGATGGTCTTGCGGAGGACGTCAGCCGTCTCGCGGACGCTGGAGACCACGGGCGCGTAGAGGTGGGGGATGCCGTCGTAGCGGGTCATCTCGACGCGCTTGGGATCGACGAGGACGAGGCGCAACTCATCCGGCGTGGTGCGCATGAGGAGGCTGACGATGATCGTGTGGAGGCACACGCTCTTGCCCGAGCCGGTCTGGCCCGCGACGAGAAGGTGGGGCATGGCCTCAAGGTCGACCACGACCGGGTTGCCGGCGACGTCCTTGCCCAGAGCGATGGCCAGCGGCGACGATGAGGCTTCGAACTCGTCGGAGCCGGTGCACGAGCGGAGGCTGACGATGCGGCGGACGGAGTTGGGGACCTCGATGCCCACGGCGCGCTTGCCGGGGATGGGGGCCTCGATGCGGACCTTGCCGACGGCCAGGGCCATTGCGATATCGCCCTGAAGCTGGGTGACCTTCGAGACGCGGATGCCGGGATCGAGCTCGACCTCGAAGCGGGTGATGGTCGGGCCGTGCTGGTAGTCGCGGACGCGGTTGGGGACGCCGAAGTTGGTGAGCGTCTCCTGGAGGATGCGGATCATGTTCTCGATGGCGGCGCGGTCCTCGGCCTTGGGCACGTCGTCGGGGTAGGCGGTCAGCAGGTCGGGCCTGGGCAGCGACCATTTCGACGGTTCGGGCTCTGACTGGGGCTTCCTGGGCGCGCGGGTGCGCATGCCAGGGAACTGCCGCGTCTCAGGCACGACTTCGGGCGCGTGGGGCGTGACGGCGGGTTCGACCACCGGGCCGGGATCGACATCGGGGTCGACATCGGGGTCGAGGGGCCTGGCGGACGCGACGGCGTAGGCATCGTCCAGCGGCGACTTGCGCCGGACCTCCGTCTTCGGGGCGGTGAGGTCGACCGGGGCATCGCCCAATTGCTCGTCCTCGTTGAACATGACGCTGGGCGAGCCGACGGCGCCGAAGGGGGCGGTCGAGGGATCGGGGCGGCGCTCGACGACGGCGCGCTCCTTCCTGGACTTCTGCTTAGCAGGAGCAACGGGCCTCTCGCCCTGCTCGTGGAGGTGGGGAGTTATGCGGGAGAAACCGCGTCCGATGCCCCGGAATAGGCCGATAACTGCCTCACCGAGGCCGCCGAGGAACTCCGACCAGGACGTCCGGGCGACCATGAGCACTGAGGCGAGGGCCATGCCGACGAGGAGAATGTAGGCGCCGACTTCACCGAGAACGCGGGTGAAGGCATAGGCGATCGACGCGCCGACATAGCCGCCGGCCTGCGTGACCTGACGGGCATCAACCGGCCAGCGGCCGGAAAGCGCGGCGAGGTGGACAAGGGAGAGGAAGACCAGGTAGACGAGGGCAGCGCCGGATATCTGGCCGCGAGGGATGCGCGGAGCGCGGTCCATGCCGATGAAGACGGCGCAGGCCAGACAAAGCAGCGGCACGGCCCAGGCTCCGACGCCGAAGGTGGAGAGGAGGAGGGTGGCCGCGAACTGGAGGGCCGGACCGGACTCGCGATGGGAGTTCAAGAGGCTGGCCAGGAGGAGGAAGGCCAGTATCATAAGTCCGATCGCCACGAGGTCCCTTTCCAGGGTCCGCGGCGGCGGTTGCTGCGAAGGTTTGCGCATCCTTATCGCCTCGTGCTGCGTCGATAGATTGCTACGGGCAAGGCAACCGTCATTATACTTGACCAGGGGAAGGGCAACAACTGCGGCGGCTTCACCGCCGCGTGCGAAAGCTTTGACCTCGGGCAAGGGGGCGGGTATGCTTGCGGAGAAGGGTGGAGAGAAGCCATGAGCAAAGAACCGGTAGTCAAGCGTGGAGCGAAGGAACCAACCGCCAAGAAGCCTGTCGTGAAGCTGCCAGCCAAGAAGGCGTCGGCCAGCAAGCGCAGCGAGGCGGGGCGCGCATCGCTTCCGGCCGCCAAGCGGTCGCCGAGTGTAGAGGCGCTGTTGAGCCTAGCGGGGACGATCACCGAGGAGGAGGCGGAGGCGCTGAGGGAGGCGCTGCGTCAGAGCCGGACTGAGGGCTGCGAAGCGTGAGATACCTGCTCGACACCAGCACTCTGATCAACATCTTGCACGGAGGGGCGCCCTAACCTGGCTGTTGAGGACTGCGCCGACAGCGCTGAACTCTGACGTTAGGGAAGTGGGGCGGGTATGCTTGCGGGGAAGGGTGGAGAGAAGCCATGAGCAAAGAACCAGCCGTTAAGCGTGGAGCGAAGAAACCAGCCGCCAAGAAGCCTGTCCGGAAACCCCCGATTCGCAAGCAAGAAGCGGGGAAGGCCGACGATGCTTTCGCTCGTCTGCTCGAGTGCGCCGGGCTGCTGACCGACGATGAGGCCGAGGACCTGGCTAGAGCGGTTCGCCTCAGTCGCGAGGAGTAGAGCACGACTTGAGGTACCTCCTCGACACGACCACTCTCATCGACGTTGTGCGCGCTCACAGGCCCACCACGTCGTCCATCCAGGCCCACCTGGGGCAGCCCGACAGCGCGCTCTACGCATCGGCCATATCACGGGGCGAGTTGGTAAGGGGCGCCCTGGGCAACCCCGAAGGACGCCGGGAGCGTGAAAGCAGAGCCGTCGAGGAGCTTCTCGGACACCTGACCGGCATCCTCCCCGTTACCGCGGAGACGGCCGACGCCTTTGGCGAGATAACGGCGTACCTCGATGGGCGCGGACAGCCCATACCCAGTAACGACGCGTGGATCGCAGCGACAGCCATGGAGCACGGTCTCATCATCGTGACTACGGACGCTCACTTCGGCCGGCTGCCCTGGCTCCGCGTCGAGAGCTGGGCGGAAGGGCCGCAGATTTGACGGTGGCCCTGTAAGGTGGGTAGGCTCGTCTTGAGAGGCGACGAGATATGGAGAAGAAAGGCAACTCGAAGGCTGCGGCTAAGGCATCCGCGGTGAAGCCGGTGGGGAAGAAGCCAGCCGCGCGCAAGACGCCTGCCGCGGCGTTGCAGTTCAAGGTAAAGAAGCTTCCGCTACCCCCGCCGAAGGAGTTTGATGACGCGCTGACTCCGTACGAAAGGCTGAAGCCCTGCATCGGCTCGATCTCGGATGAGGTATCTGAAGTGCTGATGGAGGCGGTGCGTCAGAGCCGGGCTGAGGGCTGCGAAGCGTGAGATACCTGCTCGACACGAGCACCCTGATCAGCATCTTGCATGGAGGGCCACCCTAACCTGGCTGTTGAGGACTGGGCCGACAGCCCTGAACTGTGACGGCAGGGAAGTGGGGCGGGTACGCTTGCGGAGAAGGGTGGAAAGAAGCCATGAGCAAAGAACCGTTAGTGAGACCTTCAGGGAAGACGGCTGCGAAGCCAGCATCGAAGCCGGCCGCTAAGAGGCCTGCCCGGAAGCCTGCGGTTCGAAAGCCAGAGGCGCCAAAGACCGATGACTCGTTCGCCGCGCTACTCGAGTGCGCCGGGCTGTTGACCGACGAGGAGGGCGAAGAGCTGATGGCGGCCGTTCGCCGCATCCGCGAGGAGGAGTAGCGTCGGCCGTGACGTACCTCCTCGACACCAACGCTCTAGTGGGCATTCTCCGCAAGGAGCCAGCTACTATCCGCCGTGCCCGCGAGGCAGGCCTTAGTGGGAAGGCCTGTGTGTCCTTCATCTCTGTCGGCGAACTGCTTGGCGGCGTGTACGCGACGAAGTCCCTGGCGAGAAGGGCGGGCGAGGTGCGGCAGGTGATGGAGCTGCTCACGGAGCGTGTTGGCCTGATCCTTACCATCGATGCTGCGATAGCCGATCGCTTCGGGCAGATAGACGCTCACCTCCGTGCCCGCGGGAGCCTCATACCTCACAACGATATCTGGATCGCTGCCACGGCCTTGGTGCATGACCTGGTCCTCGTCAGCGAGGATGCACACTTCGCGCGGGTGCCGGAGATGAAGGTCGAAAACTGGGCCGCGGAGCCGGGAATCTGATGCTGGGCTGGCAGTGTAGGCACGCTCGCCTTGAGAGGGGACCGGACATGGAGAGGAAAGGCAAATCGAAGACCGATGCCGGAGGATCCCCTGTGAGCCCGGCGGCGAAGAAGCCGAAGGCGCGGAAGAGATCGGCCCCGAAGGCCAAGGCCGCGACACTGCCCTTCAAGATAACGGGGCCTGCGCAGTCGCAGAAGCCCAAGCCCGGCACGGCGGCGGCGCTGCTTCAGCATGCCGGGTTGTTGACCGAGCAGGAAGCGAAAGACCTTATCAAGGCAATACGTCGTGCCCGCGAGGAATAGCCTGTGATGACCCACCTGCTGGATACGAGCATCCTGGTCCGCGTAATCGGCGGCCATAAGGCAACTGTGGAGGCTATTGCGCAGGCGCCCGCGACCTGTACGCTGGGCACGTCGATAATCGTGCGGGGCGAACTGGTCTGGGGAGCGATGGCTGCGGCCGCTGCCCTCCGGGACCAGGAATTGCGCCGCGTGTTGCAGATGCTCGAAGACTTGGCGAAGGTACTTCCCGTGACGCCGAGGATAGCCGACGTCTATGGCGAGCTGCAGGCGAGTCTGGACCCGCAGGGCAAGCGCCTCCCCGCCAATGACGCGTGGATTGCGGCGACGGCGCTGGTGCATGACCTCGTCCTCGTGAGTGAGGATCCGCATTTCGGACGGGTGCCGGGGTTGAAGGTGGAGAACTGGGCGAAAGGGACGCAGGTTTGACGCTGCGCCAGTAGGGTGGGTACGCTCGTCTTGAGAGGCGACGAGATATGGAGAAGAAGAGCAACTCGAAGGCGGCTGCTAAGGCGTCCGCTGTGAAGCCGGTGGGGAAGAAGCCCCATCAGAAGGTGCATGCCTGAACCGGTCGAAGGTCACGAGTATGTGAGGCTTGGAGGGCGAGTGATACATGACCAAAGAACTGACCACCAAGCGAAAGACGAAGAAGGCCGCGAGTCCGGGAGATAAGGCACCTCGCGCGAAGAAGCCGTGCGCGATTCCTGCCACTAGTCGAGCGCCACGGAAACGCGCCGTCGAGGCTCCACCCCAGCCTATCGGTGGCCACCCCAGGGGGTCCCCGGCTGCGCTGCTAGAGATGGAGGGCTTGCTCTCTGAAGAGCAGGGAGAGGCGTTGGACGAGACCCTTCGCCGAATGCACGAGGAGGGTTGACGGGCCCTGGTGCGGTATCTCCTGGACACCAACATCTGCAGTTGGTTGATGAGGAAGGGCCCTCGGCGCGAGCAAGTGGATGCTCACATCGCAGCGTTGCCGCCAGACGCCCGCCTCTACGCATCCATCATCGCCGAGGGCGAGATACGGTACGGCGCCGAGATCGGCCCGCCGATGGATAGGTCAGGTCGCCTTGAAGCGTACGGGCTACTGCTTGGCTACCTGGCCGACGTGCTTCCCATCACGATGGGAGTGGTGCTTCGACACGAGGCGCTCGTACGAAGGATGAGGGCATCCAAGATCACTGACAATGACGTATGGATGGCTGCCATCGCCTTGGAGCACGATATGGTCATGGTCACCGACGACAGCCATTTCGACCGCGTGCCCGGCCTCCTCGTTGAGAACTGGTCCGCTGAATAGGCCCGGCGTTTGACGCTGCGCCGGTAGGGTGGGTACGCTCGTCTTGAGAGGCGACGAGATATGGAGAAGAAGATTAACTCGAAGGCTGCTGCGAAGGCGTCCGCGGTGAAGCCGGTGGGGAAGAAGCCGGCGGCTAGGCGTAAGAAGCCCTCCGTGAAGCCGACGGCGGCGCTGCCGTTCAAGGTGAAGAAGCTTCCGCTTCCTCCGCCGAAGGAGTTCCACGACGGGCTGACGACGGCGGAGAGGTTTGCCCCTTACTTCGGCCGTTGGACTGATGAGGAAGCCGACGAGGTGTGGAAGGCCATCCTCGAGCAACGAGGGGTAGAGTAGGCTCGTGCCCTACCTCCTCGAAACGAGTTGCCTCATCAGCTTGATCCGCGGCAACAGGGCCACGACGGCGCGATTCCTCAGTCTCGTAGCGGACGGCGGGTTGTACACGTCGGTGGTCGCGCATGCCGAACTCCTCCACGGGGCCCGCCGGTTCTCCTCAATCGAGCGGAGGGCTCAAGAAGCGCGGGCGATCGCCGAACTGGTCGAGAGGCTGGCCGGTGTCCTTCCGATCTGGGGTGAACTGGCCGATGTCTACGCTCAGATCACGGCCGACCTCGCTACGAGAGGTCTTCCGATCCCATCGAACGATGCATGGATCGCCGCGACGGCGATGGCGCACGACCTCGTCCTCGTGAGTGAGGACAGTCACTTTGCCCGCGTGCCCGGCCTCCTCGTTGAGAACTGGTCCGCTGAATAGGCCCGGCGTTTGACGCGCACGGGCGCCCCGCCATATAATCGATCGGTCGTCCTCTAGTACCCCCGACGGCCGATGAGACAATGGCAGGCGTGCGTCTTAGCAGTCTAACCAAGAAGTTCGGCGAGGTCGTCGCTGTCGACTCCGTCAGCCTCGACATAATCGATGGCGAGTTCCTCGTCCTCGTTGGCCCCTCCGGTTGCGGCAAAACCACTGCGCTGCGCATGGTCGCCGGCCTCGAAGAGCCCACCGGTGGCGAGATCTGGATCGGCGATCGCCTCGTCAACGACGTGTCCCCCAAGGACCGCAACATCGCGATGGTCTTCCAGAACTACGCCCTCTACCCGCACATGACGGCCTATGACAACATGGCCTTCGCGCTGCGGCTGCGGAAGATGCCCAAGGCCGACATCGACAAGCGCGTCCACGACGCCGCGAAGATGCTCGGCATCGAGGCCCTCCTCAAGCGCCGGCCCAAGGAACTCTCCGGCGGTCAGCGCCAGCGCGTCGCCGTCGGCCGCGCGATCGTCCGTGAGCCCGCGGTCTTCCTCATGGACGAACCGCTGAGCAACCTTGACGCCAAGATGCGCGTCGAGACCCGCGCGGAGCTCATCAAGCTCCACCGGCGCCTCGGCATCACCACCATATATGTGACCCACGATCAGGTCGAAGCCATGACCATGGGCGACCGGATCGCTGTGATGAAGGACGGCCTCGTCCAGCAGCTAGACACGCCGCTGGGGCTCTTCTACAACCCGTCGAGCATGTTCGTCGCCGGCTTCATCGGCTCGCCGCCCATGAACTTCGCCGAGGCCACCACGGTCCTGCGCGATGGCGGCGTCTACGTCGAGGCGCGCGACTTCAGCCTCCGGCTTCCCCCGACCAAGGCTGCGCAGGCCGAAGCCGTAGCCGGCAAGCCCGTCGTGCTGGGGCTGCGACCCGAAGGCATTCACGATCGCGCCATCACGACCGTCGACGCCACGGACGGCAACACTTTCCAGGCGACGGTGGACGTCCTGGAGCCGATGGGCGCCGACTCGGTCCTCTATCTTTCGGTGGGCGAGACGCACCTGGTCGCCAGCATGGACAGCGTGACCAAGGCGCGCGAGGGCAAGCCCCTCGACCTGGTCATCGACCTCGAGCGCCTCTACCTGTTCGATGCCGCGACCGAGCAGTCGGTCTTCACGGCAGCGACGGGGCACGAGGACCTGCTGGCCAGCACACCCCACGGGTAGGACGTGGGAGCCTCGTCTTCTGTAGGGCGGACGCAGAGCGTCCGCACAGCAGGTCCCCCCTTGGGCCCCTTCGCAGGGTATAATCGGCACGGGGTGGATGCTCGTTGATGTTTCGCAAGACCGCCGGCAAGACCAAACCTGAGCCCGATGAGCTGACGTTCTGGGACCACGTCGAGGAGCTGCGCACGCGGATCATCCGCTCGCTCTTCTACATCGCCGGGGGCGCAGGCATCGCGTGGTGCTTCCGCACCTGGCTGCTCAAGGCGCTCGAGTACCCGGCCATCGAGGGCACCAAGCGCGCCCACATCCAGGGGTTCAACTTCCGCGTCTTCGAGCCCGCCGGCGCCTTCATGCTGATGATCCAGATCGCGCTCGCGGCCGGTGTGGTGCTGGCGGTGCCGATGCTGCTGATCGAGTTGTGGGGGTTCTTCTCGCCCGCGCTGAAGCCGAAGGAAAAGAAATGGGTGATCTGGGCGGTGCCGGCGGGTACCGCGCTGTTTATCGCCGGAGTCGGGGCGTGCTACTGGGTGGCGCCGTCGGCCTTCGCGTTCTTCTTCAAGTTCAGCCAGACGATGGGCGTGCAGCCTGAGTTGACCCTCGCGCCCTATCTGTATTTCTTCCTGCGACTGGCGCTGGCCTTCGGCGGGCTGTTCCAGTTGCCGCTCGTCCTCATGCTGCTGGCGAGCCTCGGGTTCGTGTCGAGCAAGATACTGATCCATCAGTGGCGGCTGGCCATTGTGCTCATCTTCACCGCCGCCGCGATTGCGACGCCCACGCCCGACGCTTTCACGATGACCATGTGCGCGATGCCCATGGTCTTCCTCTACATCCTCAGCATCTTCCTCGTGAAGCTCGTCGAGAAGCCGCGGAAGACGGCGACCGAGGGGCCCGACGATGACGGCGGACAAGGCGGTCACGGTGGTCCTCCCAGCGATGGCGATGGCGATGGCGATGGATCACCCGGCGGCGAC
>PMZA01000542.1 GCA_003170595.1 Armatimonadota bacterium | reverse complement strand
GTTCACCTGCGTCGGCGTCAGCAGCTTCTCCTGCACCCATTTGTACGCCGCCAGCGGTCCGCCGTTGAAGAACCACGCGTTCATCGTCGTCCCACCGACGTTGTAGCCGTCGCGAACCGTCAGCCAGCCAGAGGAGATGACCGCCACCACAATCGCGATCCACATCGCCGCGAAGAGCCGCTTGCGATTGTCCTGGACGAGGTCGGCCATCTTCAGCGCATGCGCCGCCGAGGTCATGACCAGCGTCCGCAGATCGCTGCACCACACGTAGCTCATGCCCATGGCGATGATGCCGCGATTGCCGATCATGCCCGTGCCCAGCGCCGACGCGGTGATGCCAGGCGCGATGCTCGGCGCGACGGCCTCAGCAAGCCCGCTCTCCACCACCACGCGTGTCAGCCCGACGAAGATGAGCATCGCCACCGCCAGGAAGAACACGACCACGAAGGCCGGCATCCCCGCCAGATTGAGCCACACGCCCATCACCACCAGCCCCACACACATCCCCCAGAACGCGAACCTGTACGACACCGTCTCATGCTCATCGATGAGGTGCGCGGCACCTCCATGCGGATTCCCGCCCTTGATCCTTTCCCACACCTCGCCCAGATACCGCCTCGCGGCCCACATGTTCGACGCGAAGAGGGCGAAGAGCGCCCCCATCCCGAGGTGCGCGAAGGCCGGCGTCTGCGCCCCATAGATGCCCAGGCTTTCCTGCATCTGGACGTGGTAGATGTTCATGATCCCGCGGATGATGAAAAAGATGCGGTTGAAGAACCACAGGCTGAGGCTGCTCTCCGAGTTGACCAGGAAGAAGAAGCCGACCATCGGGAAGCTGATGCGCACGTTCAGGTCGAGCGACTGGCGGAAGACTGGCACGTTCCACGCCAGCGGCACCGACGGCATCGACGGGAAGTAGTTGTGCAGCCCCACGAGTGATCCGAAGAAGAACGGCAGCGCAAACCCCGCCCACATCCACGGCGTCCTCAGCAAGGCCGGCGCCCCGCCTCCGCCCCCCATCCCCGACAGTTCCACCGGAAGCTGCGTCAGCGGGTAGACCAGCCGCTCATTGTCCGCCCATTGCCTCCGCACCAACACCATCGCGCAGATCATCGCGAGGTGCAGGGCGAAGAGGAAGACCAGCCACGACAGGACCGGCACCACCCACGCGCCCCAAGGGATCGCGGCCCCTGGCGGGAGGCCTTCGTAGAACGTCCTGATCACCGGCGCGGTAGGGCCGGCCCCGGTCGGCGCCAGCCACGTCGGGATGTACTGGCAGATCAGGTCGCCCCACTTATTCTCGGGGCTCGCGTAGTAGAACGGCGCGCTGATGATCGGGTAAAGCTGGGCGCTCAGGCCCATGGTCGGGATGGCCGACCCGACGATCATCATGCTGTACGCGGTGATGAGTTCCGCCGGCGAGAGAGCCTTCCGCGGATACAACCACCTCACCAGCGCGTTCGGCCCCACGACGAGGAAGAACAGCAGGAAGATCGCGCCGGGCGTCGAGAAGTCCAGGTCCACGTACGATCCGCGGAGGACGTGAGTCGCGTAGGGGCCGCCCAGTCCGAGGACCAGACAGCACACCGCGCCCACGCCCACCGCTCGCCACGTCACCGAGTTGGCTAGGACCCAGCCTTCCTTCTGCTCAGCCTCTACTGCCATGGACGGAACATCACCTTGATCGCCTTGCGCGCCTCGAGGAGTTCGATGCCCTCGTTGTAGCGCTCCAGCGGCAGCACGTGGGTGATCATCGGCGCGAGGTCGAGCTTGCCCTCGCGGATGAGCCCGACGGCGTACTCGGCCGACTCACGCGAGTGGCCCTTGTAGCCGAGGATCGTCAGGCCCTGGCGGCCGAGCGAGTACACGTAGTCCTCGCGCTGCACGCCGAAGAGGCCGACGCAGTCGGCGGTGTGGTCCATGAGCCACTCGACGGCGGCCTTCCCACCATTGCAGTCGATCGACGTCTGCAGCCGCGCCCGCGGCGGGATCTTCTCGTCCGTGTCGGCGGAGGTCGGGTCATAGACCTCATCCGCGCCCATGCTCAGGGCCTTCTCGCGCCGCTCGGCAACCGGGTCGAAGCCGATGACGGTCGTCGCGCCCTCAGCCCGCGCCATCTGCATCGCGACGAGGCCGGCCGGGCCGAGGCCGTTGACGCCGAAGACGCGCCCGGCGATGGCGCCCATCTGCGCCAGCCCGCGAAAGACGGTCGATATGCACATGGCAAGCTCGACCGACGCCAGCGCCTCGGCGGAGGGCCCGTCGGGCACCGGGATGACGCTCGCCTCGTCCTGGATGACGAATTGGGCATAGCAGCCCCACCGCTCGTGGCCCTGATCGCGCCAGGCGCTGATCCGGTCGCCGACCTTGAGCGACGTCACGCCGGGCCCGAGAGCCTCGACGAAGCCCGTCGCCTCATGCCCGGGCTGCCCCTCGGTGTAGGGGTAGACGAAGGTGTGGCCGACGAACATCGGCTCATTGTGGCGCAGGTGGAGGTCCCACTGCGGGCAGGTGGCGACGCCATCGACCCGCATGAGGATCTGCCCGGGGCCGGGCTCCGGCGTCGGGACTTCCAGGATCTTGAACTCCTTCGGGGCGGTCACTTGCAGGATCTTCATGGGTTCTCCCTCACCTTACTTGTTGTTGTATGCGGCCGAACAATTCGATCAGCCGCGCATATCTGGCTTCATCCATATACGGCGGGGCAACGGCCTTCAGGTTCTCCTCCAGCCGCTCCACCGTCCTCATCCCGACGCAGCACGCGCTCACATCCTGCTTGAGCACGAACCGCAACCCCGCTTCCGGGATCGAGTAGGGCTTCAGAAAATCGAACAGTTCAGCCTCAGTATACGGCGGCTCCGCCGGCAGATTTCCTTCCGCTATATGTCGCCGCACGCATTCCGTCGCCGCCGGCAGGCTCACCAGCCCCGACTCCCGCGACGCCTGGTTCAGCGGCATCATCACGACGGTCCCGACCCCATGCTCCCGGCACAGCGGCACGACCGCATCGATCGCCGTCTGCAACAGGAAGTTGATCGTCAGCATCACCACATCGAACGCGCCCGACGGCACGGCCTTCTTGAGCACCTCATGCGTCCCATCGCCCTCGGACAACTCGCTGATGCCGAGGAACCGCACCTTCCCCTGTTCGCGCAGCTTGACCATCGCGTCGTAGCAGCCATCGTTCATGAACCGGTCGAGGCTCTCGACGGTGCGCAGGCCGTGGCCCAGCAGAATGTCCAGCCGGTCACGCCTGAGCCGGCGCAGGCTTTGCTCGGCGGCGGCGGTCAGCTTCTCGCCCGTGCCGACAAACTTCGCGCCGACGGCATAGCTTTCGTAGGGGCAATGCTTGGTCTCGACGATCACGTCGTCGTGGCCGACGAGCGCCTCGCCGAGAGCCTCCTCGCTATCGCCATAGCCTTCAGCGGTGTCGACGAAGTTGATGCCCGCGTGGATGATGGCGTGAAGGGTTGGTATGAATTGCGCCCGGTCCTCAGTGCCGCGAGCGGCGCCGAGAGCGAGTTCTGAGATTTCGAGGCCTGTGCGGCCGAGACTGCGATAGAGCACAGCGAATCCTCCTCCTCATGGCCCACCTGTGCGGCGGGCGGTAAGGTAATTCGCCGCTCGCGACCGCATCCCTCCACGAAGCGGCAGCCGGGAGGACTCTGGCATCATGCGGTAGAATAAGCCGTTGGCAAGGGACACTACCACGGGGCGACGGCCGCAGGCACACGGTCACCGACCAGATAGACTGCCGACTCTCCGCTCCCAGGCTGTCATCCTGAGGAAGCAACGTCCTGTGTTGCTGACGAAGGATCTCATTTTTTCGGGAGGCACGCGCACCGCGTTGCCGGGAACCTGACGAAATAAGGAGATCCTTCGGTCGGCAGAAGGCGCCTCCCTCAGGATGACAGACGGGGGCCCCCGGTGCTGTCATGCGCTGGGGCCATCGACGATAGCACCGTATTGGGTTAGCGGCCATCCGCGGTGGCCTTGCTTTTCGAACTCATCCTGGGGGGACTCGCATGATCCTGCTTCCTATCTCAATGGCCTTCGCCATCCTTTCCGCACCACAACCCGCCGTCGTTTTCGATGGCCGCAACCTGTCCTGGGAGACCCGCTGCACGGTCGAGGCCCTCGAGGGCCTCGTCAATCGCGACGGCCCGCGTCTCTACGTCGACTACGGCCAGCCCTGGAGCCAGAAGTGGCTCGACATCTATAAGGACCGCAACGGCCTCACCTACGAGCGCATCGACAACCTCCGCGACCTCCTCGTCCGCTTCAAGGGCTCACTCAAGGGCCTCGTCGCCTACGATCCCACCATCGACGGCTCGCGCTACGTCGCGATCACCCTCGCCGGAGTCGAGGACCTCCTCCCCGTCGCCCCTGCCCTCCTCAACGGTCACGCCCCCGACCTCGCCCCCGGCGATGCCAACTGGCCCGGCGTCGACTTCCGCAACGCTGACCCGGCTCTCCTCGCCACCTTCCGCATGATCGGCGGGTCGAGCTTCGTCTCCGCCGGCGCCGACGGCACCTGGCTCACCCAGGGCAATACCGGACCCGGCAAGGAATGGACCTTCGTCAGCGTCGGCCCCATCGCGGTGGACATCACCCGCTACCCGATCCTTGAGGTCGACGTCCCGCGCCTGGAGGGTGTGGGCGCCGCCTTCGGCATCAAGCTCACCTGGGATCGCAACGGCGACGGCGTCATCTCGGGCAACGAGGACGACCTCGTCCCCGATTTCCAGGGAAAGCCCGGCGTCTACCGCTGGGACATCGCGAAGATGGCCGGCATCTCGGGCCGCCACAGCTTCGCCTATATCCAGCTTCACGTCGCCGGCCCTGCCGCCCGCGCATTGTGGAAGACGGTCCGCTTCGTATCGCCTGACGGCCAGGCGCCACCCGAAGTCACCTCTGCCCCCTTGCAGGATATCCTCAGCCTCCCTCTCAAGCGCGACCTCCGCGGCATGTTCAAGGATTCCGTCGCCGCCTACGACTGGGCCCTCCGCGAGGTCATGCCCCGCTGCGATCGCCATTTCGCCCACTCCTGCGACGGCCAGTGCGAGGGCTTCGCCTCAGGCGGAGGCCCCATCCCCGGCTTCGACTGGCAGACCCTCCACCGCGGCTTCGTCTTCAACCTCACCTGCTCCCCGACGCTCCAGGACAGCTACGGCACGTCGAAAGTCGGCGGCAGCCCCGAGCAAGCGCGCATGTACGAGCGCATCATCGCAGCCCTCACCCCGCCTGCCATGATCTCCGGTTACGGCGAGCCCGAGGGATACTGGTGCGACCTCCTCTCCCGCCATGGCGATTTCTCCATGCACGCCTACGACAACTGGAGCTTCCACACGAAGGTCCCGCCCGCCCATCAGGTCTGCAAGCAGCAGATCGACCTCACCCCCGCCACCGTCACGCCCGAGCCCGGCAAGTATTATGTCTGC
>PMZA01000331.1:163-31109 GCA_003170595.1 Armatimonadota bacterium | reverse complement strand
GCGCAGGACTTCGCCCGGTCGGTCAGCGCCGACCTGCAGATGGCAGCTTCCCAGCTGTCGGCAGACCTGCGCGTTCCAATCCGCGTCTAGGCGCTATTGTCCAGGTACCCCCTCCCCGCCGAAGCGGACCGAAGGTCCGCAAAGAGAGCCGGCAGGCTAACGCTTGCCGGCTCCCTCCGTTTCAGGCTCCGTGTTCCAGGCGAGCGGCAGCGCTAGCCGATCTTGACCGGTGCGCCGATCTCACCCGAACGACTGGCGGCGAGGACGAGTTCGAGCGTGCGGGCACCCTCGATAATCGGCACCATCGGCTCGCGATCGCCCTCGATGGCGTCGAGAAGATCGACCGTCTCGGCGAGGAAGAGGTCCTTGTTGGACCGGATGGAGGTCTGCTTCTCCCAGGGCTGGGAGGTGAAGTGGAGCGTCGCGTTGTTGGCATCCTGGAAGTCGGCCGTGATGCCCTGGGTGATGACCTTGTAGGCGTTGATCCACTGGCCGGGGATGGCGCCGTCGGTGCCCGCGACCGTGGCCACCGCGCCGTTCTGGAAGAGGATGCTGGTGGCGCTGACGTCCTCGGAGGTGAAGTTCTCCACGTCGGCGTGGAAGACGTTGTTATGGTAGCAGCTAACGCTGACCGGTTCGCCGAGGAAGTAGCGGGTGAGGTCGAAGGTGTGGACGATCTGCTCGACGATCTGGCCACCGCTCTTCGACTTGTCGCGCCACCAGGGGCTGTGCAGCGAGTTGCACATGAACCAGCCGATGAAGAGGCCGGGGGCGCCGGCCTTGCCGCCCTGGATCATCCAGCGGAGCTTGCTGGCGGCGTCGCCGAAGCGGCTGAGGAAGCCGACTTGGGCCTTGATGCCCGTGCGCTCGACGGCTGCGACCATGCGGTTGGCCGTCTCCATGTTGATGGCGATGGGCTTCTCGATGAGGATGTGCACGCCGTGGTCGGCCGCGACCTCGACCTCGTTGGTATGGGCGAAGGGCGGCAGGCAGATGTAGACCATGTCGAGTTTGACGGCGTCGAACATGTCGTCGAAGGAGACGAAAGCCTTGCCTGAGCCGCCGGCGTAGTCGGCGTTGAACTGGTCGGCGCGGGACTTCTCCACGTCGCAGAAGGCCACGAGATCCATGCGGCCGGTGGCCAGGGCGGACCTGGCGTGGGCGTTGGCGATGCCGCCGCAACCGATGAGACCTGCTCTGAGCTTAGCCATTCAATTCATCCTCCTTGAGATACCGCTACGGCTGTGATCGCAAGCAGCGCGGGCGCGGCCTGAGTGCCCGCGGAAACGAAATCCACCGACGTGATCTCCTGATCCGGGTGAGGATTGCGCCACTCCCAGGCATGGAGCGAGATCGTCGTGCCGCCAGGGGTCTTGCCCGTCCAGGCCGGCCAGCCCTCGACGAGCGTGCTGTGGGCATAGTAGCAGGCGATGTTCCTGCCGAAGAGGAGTGGCGCCTCCTCCTGCGTGCCGTCGACGTAGTGGACCACATACGCGCCGACGCGCTGGCCCGGGTCGGCCGGCCAGCCGCAGGTGTTGAGGAAGAGGAGGGCGGCGGCCTTGTGGCCGACGGTGATGCCCTTCACGGCAGCAGGCAATCCCGCGGGGCCGAGGGGAGCACTGAGCACGACTGCGCCCGGGCCTACCTGGAAGACCGTGCCGTCGAGGGTGGCGCGGCCGGCTGGGACCGACGAGAGATCGCGTCCCGATCCGTAACCGAGCCAGCCCTGACCGTCGACATCGGCGAGAGGGCGCGTGGCCGCTGAGGTGAGATCCACAACGTAACCGGCGCCCTTGAGACGAGGCTGAGGCGTCCTGAGCGAGTCCAGGAATCGCTCAGAGGGATCGTAGGGGACGGCGTCATACTTGCGTTTGCCCACCGACCACATGCAGTCGGCGCTGTAGACGAGCGGGCCGAGGTACTGCAGATTGCGCTGGCCCTCATCCTCGCTCCCGACGCCGCACCACGTCGTCGCGGCGCCGCCGAGAGCGTTGCCCTTCTGCGAGGCCACGGTAAGGTTGTAGATGTTTTGCAGGCCGTTCCACGGGCCGGCGACGGTGCGGAAGCCATGCTTCTGCCAGTAGTCGACGCTGGGGAAGCGCGCCTCGCCGCCGTAGTGCCAGTCGGCGATGATGACGTCGTGCGGGATGAGAGAGACGGCGTCGGCGACCTTGAGAGGCGGGCCGCCGTTGAAGGCGTCAGTCCCGCCTTCGCCGTCCACGGGCGCGAGGAGCATGTCGCTCCACATCATGATGGGCACGCCCTTCTCGGCCCACCAGTCGCGCAGCTTCTTGACGTCGCCGGCGAAAAGCTCGGCTGGCGACTTGCCCTTGCAGCGCGGGCAGATCCCATAATCGTTGTTGAACTCGTCGTGCCCGATATGGAAGTACTTAGGGTGCATGTACTTCCAGACCTCGGCGTAGAGGTCGAACATGAGCTTGTACGTGTCGGGGTTGGAGGGGCAGTAGTCGTAGGGATTGGCCGGGTTCTCGGCAAGGTCCTTGTGGAGGCCATCGTGGAACAGCCAGTAGTCGCAGTGGCCGCCGGATTGGATCTGCGGGATGGGCTCGACGAAGTGGTCGCGGGCGATGTCGCAGAGCTTGCCGATGTCGGCGGGCGTGGGGCCCTTGGGCGCCAACTCGGGATGGCTGTCCCAGCGAAGGCTCTCGATCTCGAGGATGACCGCGTTGAACTTGTAGCGCGGCAGGAAGTCCGTGATGAGGCGCGTGACGTAGGCGAGGTCGGGCGCGCCCAGGCAGAGGTGGGCGGCGCGGAGGGTGAAGTCGGGCCAGTCGCGGACGCGAGCGCAGGGGACCTCGGCGCCGGACTTCGACGGGCGGAGCAACTGGAGGAGCGTCTGCACGCCCCAGTAGGTGCCGGGGCGGTCGGCTCCCGCGACGACGACGCGGGTGGGCGTGACGGTGAGCGAGTAGCCCTCGGGCTTGTCGATGCGATCGCCGGGCTTGAGGGCGTCCGCCACGAGGGGATTGGCCGACGGCTCGCCGAGCAGGATGGCGCCGTCGGAAGTCGTCACCTGCGAGGCCTCGCGCAGCGGCAGGTTGAGGCCGTAGCGATCCCTCAGCCAACCGCGCAAGTCGCGGGCAGCGCGAAGGTCCTCAGGCGCGGGATGATCGCGGACGACGACGGGCGTGGTGGGCGTGAGGACGAAGGCGCCGTCGGCCTGATGGAGTTCCTTGGGTGCGGGGATGAGCGTCGGGAAGGCGGGCTGCGTTGGGGCCGTGTAGACGGAGGGGATCGAGGAGGCGGTCTTGCCCTGACCGGTCACGTCGAGATCGGGAGCGGCGGTGGATGGTGCGCCCTCGAAGCGCACGGTGAAGTCGAGGTGCCTCGTCTCCCCCACCGCGCCGGTGTCACCGAGCTTGCCTCCCCAGAACCATCCAGTGAGTGGATTGCCGCAGAAGCGCGTCCGACCGTCGAAGAGGAGGAACCAGGGGTCGCCATCGGTGGCGAGGGTGATCTTGCCCACGCGCGATTGGATCGCAAGCTCCTTGACGTCGTGGGCGACGGTCGTCTTCTCGTCGATGCCTCCGCTCAGGGCCTCAAGCTGGACCTTGCCCTCCTGAGCCGGGCCGGCGCCGAGGCCCTTGTAGGCGCAGCCGACGATGGGCGCGTCGGACATCTGGACGGGGCAGTACTCGACCTGGAAGGGCTGCTCCTGCTTGAGGGTATACGAGAAGAGGATGCGGACGGAGTTGTCCTTGCGGGCGATGGCGCGGTAGTCGAAGGTGAAGGACTTGTCCGTCGGCTCGCCGAGGATCTGCAGCTCGCGGCCGTCAGGGAGTTCGTGGACCTGGACGTCGGTCACGCCGCCCGGGAGGCCGAGGTAGACCTTCTGCCACTTGCCGTCGTGGAAGGCGATGGTCGCGCCCTCGACGACGAGTTGGCCGTGCCAGCGGATCGTGAGGCCGCGGTCGGGGCCGTAGCCGAGGGTAATATCACCATAGGAAGTGGACGCCCACTTGTCGGCGTGAACGGTTGTGCCGGCTAAGGCCACGGCGAGAAGGCAGAGCGTGAGTGAAATCCGAAGCACAGCCATCACCTCGGGTGGGCTATTCGGCGGAGGGTAGGAGGCACCTGCAGGGGCGGCGTGTTGCGCGCGGGTTGCGCATGGTCAATACTGAGATGTCGGTGTGGAGCCCCATGGAAGACGAGAACGAAGGGCAATGGCTAGAGCAGGTTCGCACGACTCTGGACCGCCCCTGGACGGCCGGGAACCTCAACGATTTCAACCTCTGCCCGCGGAAGCTCTTGCTGTCCCTGTTCTCGCAGTCGCGGCAGAGGCGGGCACTGGGCGCGAGCCAAGCGCTGCAGGGGGCTGTGAGGGCGGCGCTGGTGGCGGCCGACCAGCAGGGCGGGGTGGGCGAGTGGAGCCTGGAGAAGCTGCGGGACGAGTTCCTGCACCGCTTCGATAAGGCTGCCTGCGCCGACAGCCTCGAGGAAGAGCAAACCGAGCGGCTGGGCATCAACATGCTCGCGCGCTTCCAGGCTGAGCAGCGGGGGCGGACGGCTGAGCTACTTGCGGTCGACGAGCGGTATGAGGCGATCTTCGAGGGACTGCACTTCGCGGCCGTGGCTGATAGAGTCGAGCGCGATGCCGACGGAAAACTCGTGGTCGCGCGGTACGATGTGACCTCGAAGCCGCCCGGGCCGGAGAGGCTGAAGAAAGAGTTCTCGATGGGCCTCTTGATTGCGATCGTGGCGGCGACGAGGGATGAGATCCCGAGCGGGCGCATCTACGCGCTGCGACCCGGGAAAGTCTATGACGTGACGCTGGACGAGGCGGAGCTTGTGGTCGTCCGTGGCCGGGCAATCATGGCCGCGCGGTTGATCCAGGCGGATACTGACTTCGGGGCGCGGGCGGGCGATGGATGTCGGTGGTGCCGCGTCCGGAGCAGTTGCACGGCGTGGCAGAGCAGACGACGCAGCTTGCTCGACGCAGGGGGCGCATGAACATGGAGAACGCACCGCAGGTCTTCACGCGAGCGTGGCTGGCGACGATGCCGGACAAGCTGTTCTACGCGCTGTGCGTGCTCGTCACGTTCTACCTGCTCTCGTGGCTGGTGAACCTGTGGCTGCGGGTGGCGCTGAGGCCGGCGATCCAGGCGTCGAAGCATCCCGATCCGACGGTGCGGGCCGGGCGTGGGCGGCTCTTGCTGCGCACGCCGATGACCGTTAACAAGGCGGTGCTGTACACGATCGCCGTGCTTGTGGCGCTAAGGATACTCGGGGCGGACCTGTACGGCGTGATGCTACCGGTGCTCTTCGCGGGCTTCGCGATGGCGATGGTGGCGTCCCGGGGGATACTGAGGGATGCGGTGCGAGGGTATGTGCTCGTGCTGCACGACGTGTATGGCGTGGGCGACGACGTCAACATCGGGGGCGAGCGCGGGACGGTGACGAAGGTGGGGCTCCTGAACACGCAACTACGGGCACCCGACGGGACGGAGGCGACATTGGCCAACGGCGGGATCGAGTCGGTGGTCAACCACAGCCGCGGCGGCGGCTCAGACCAGGCCTCGGCGGCGTAGCTCCGGGACGAGGGCGTGGATGTCGGCGAGGTTGATGTCGCCGACGGCTGCCGGGTCCGGGCCGACGGCGATGGCGAGAATCCCCATCTCCCGCGCGACGGCAAGGTTGGGCGGGTTGTCATCCACCAGCGCGACTTCAGCGGGGTCGAGCCCAAGGAATCCGAGGGCCCGGTCGAAGGCTGCGGGGCTCGGCTTGCCCTCCCACGCGAGGAAGTGGATGTCCAGCAGGGCCTCGAAGACCCCCTCAAGACCGAGTGCCGCAAGGACCTTCTCCGCGTACGTGCGGGTGCCGTTCGTGAAGAGGACCAGGCGGAGGCCGAGGGAGCGGAGTTCGTCAGCGAGAGCCGGATCGGGACGGAGATAGGCCCCCACGTCGGTGCTCTCCAGGGCCTCGGAGCACATATCCTCCGGGGCGATGGCGTACTCCACCGATAGGCCGCGCGCCGTGGTGCCGTAGTCCATCCACAGGCGTCGGCGGAGGGCGTCGGCCTCGTCGAAAGGCAGGCCGAGACGGCGTGCGATGAACTCGGAGATACGCCGATCGGCCGCCGGAAGGAGCCCACATTCCGGCGGGTACAGGGTCTCGTCGAGATCCACGAGCAGAGCACGGAGCATCAGATCGCCTGGATGCGGCCGCGCTACTCCGGCGCGGGAACGCCGAGGAGCTTCAGAGCGGCGTCGACCTCGCCCTCGGCGGTGTCGAACTCCTTAGACGCCAGGGCGGTGCGGGCGGCGCGGAGCAACTCGCCAACCTTCGCGGCCTGCGCGGCGTCAGTGCCCTGAAGAGCTTTGTAGGGCTCCTCGGCTGCCTTGAACTTCCTGGCGATGCGCTGCTTCTGCGGAACCTTGGAGGCCTCAGTGGTCGTGGTCGGCGTAGGCTTGACGACGGTGGGCTTGGGCTTGATGACAGGCTTGACCACGGGCTTGACCACGGGCTTTACGACTGGCTTGGGCTTGGGCTTGATGACGACTTTGGGCTTCGGCTTTACCNNTTTACCTTGGTCTTGGGTTTGACGACCGGGACGGCAGTGACCTTCGCCGGGGCGGGCGTGATGAAGGGCACGAGGTTCTTGATGAGGTTTCGGGCGACCTGATCGCGCTGGGCGGCGTAGTCCTTGTCGTTGAGCGTGCGCACTATGTTAAAGGCGTCGAGGACGAGCAGGACAGCGTCATCCGGCAACTTCTCCGCCGCAACCGCAGCGGGCGCGGCCGGGGTATCGGTCGGTTGGGCGAATACTGGTCCGAGGCTCACAACGGCGGTCAGGGCGAGTAAGCCGAGCATGGGTGTGTACCTCTCATGGCGGTCGCTGGGATCGCCTGGATTGCTGGTCCCACTATACCCGCGGCGAAGGGCGAGCGTCAAAGGAACGAGGTGCCTTAGGAGGCGCTCTGTGCGACGGTGATGTAGGCGCGGAGGACCTCGGCCTCGTGGGGCAGAAGGTCGTCGGCGGGGAGGAAATCGATGTACTCGCCGCTGATATGGCCCTCGAAACCGGCGCGGACGAGGAGGGCGATAGCCTCGTCGTGAGGGATGAGGCCCTCGCCCATGAGCCGCATGTCGAATTCGCCGGAGGGGCCGACGATCGCGTCGTGGGCGTGGCAGTGGCGGACGAGGCCCTTCACCGCCTCGAAGGCGTGCTCGATGCTCTGGCCGACGCGGAAGGGGTGCATGATGTCCCACACGATGCCGAGGCCCGGGGTGGCGGCGAGCCGGACCGTGGACGCGCACCAGTCGGCGTCGCAATAGCTGTCGTGAGTCTCCAAGCAAGCAGTGACCCCGAGGGAGGCCGCGGCTGGGCCGATGGAGGCGAGGCTGTCGGCGACGTGGCGCTGGGCGTCGGCGGCAGTCATCCCCTCGGGCGTCGGTCCGCCGAAGACGCGCAGGTAGGGGCAGCCGAGGTCGGCGGCAAGGTGGGCGTACTCGATCGTGCGGGCGATGCTGGCCTCGCGCTCGGCGGCGTCCGCGAGGGCGTAGGTGCGGGAGGTGGCGAGGCAGCTAATCGCGACGCCGGCGTCCTCGAACTTGCGACGGGCGGCCTGGCGCTCGGCGGGAGTGCTCTCAAGCTCGATCCCGTGGCGCTGATCGGCCTCGACGCGAGGCTCCACGCCATCGTAGCCATAGCGGACCGCTGCATCGACGATCTGGTCGATTGTCCAGTCGGGGCAGGCCCAGGTCATGAAGCTGATCTTCATGGGAGCACCTCCAAGGGGCTGGGCGAAGCGCGGCCCGTGCCGGAACGGTATAATACGCCATCCTGAGGGGTCGGCTGAACACGATGAGAAAAGCGCTACAACTGTCGGTAAGCTCCATCGATCCGCCCGTCGCCCATGCGGGCGAGCGCGAGCAATGGACCGTGCGGCTGGGAGGACTTGCCCTGGCGGCCGGGGCGAGAGTGAAGCTGCTGCTGTCGGACATTGGCAGCGAGGCGTCGGACTGGGGACCGCTGCAGGTTCACGATGAGCACGAGGAAGGCTTCGTGTCGGCGTGCGGGCCGGAGGGCTTGGTGCTGGGTCTGAAGGCGCCTGCATGGGATGAGGCCGGGGAGATCGCGGTCGAGATCACGATTGGCGAGCCGGGGCTGAAGAAGGGCGAGGCGATCGAGATCGTGCTGGGCGATGTGACTCACGGTGGGCGAGGCCTGCGGGCGCAGACGTTTACCCAGGAGCGGAAGGCCTTCCGCGTGTTCACCGCCACGCCGCGGGGCAAGTGGAAGGCGGCGGAGCCGGCGCCGGTGCTGAAGGTCGAGGGCGGGCCCGCGGATCGCGTGCACGTGATCATGCCGGGCACGGCCCAGGCTGGCGAGCGGTTCGACGCGCTGTTGAGGGCCGAGGATCACTACGGTAATCGCGCGGGCTTCTACCAGGGAATCATCGCCCTGCACAGCGAGGGCGGGCGCGCGGGGTTGCCGGAAGAAGTCACCGTCTCGCCCCGAGATGAGAGCAGCCTGGCGGTGCGCGGGATGGCACCGCGGGGCGAGAATCTGTCCTTCCGCGTCCGCGCTGAGGACCTGCGGTCGGGCGACCGCTACCTGAGCAATCCGGCGTTGGTGCTCGGCGAGGAAGACCCGTACAACCTCTACTGGGGCGTGCTCGATGGACGCACTGAGCTTTCGGATGGCGTGGGCACGCCGGAGGAATACTTCCAGTGCCTGCGCGATGAGAACCGGCTGGACTTCGGTGCGCTGGGCGATCCGACGGCTGACGACGAGACGCGACAGCGTGGCGCGAAGGCCGTCGCCGACGCCAACGAGCCGGAGAAGTTCGTGACGCTGCCTGGGTACGGTTGGGAGGCAGTGGCGAGGAAGGGCGACGGCGACCGGTCGGTCCTGTATCTGGATGACGAGCGACGCCCATGCCCCAGCGATGGCGATCAGTGCCCGCGACCGCATGACCTGTTCCGGCTGCTCCACGAAGGGCACCTTCGAAGGGCGATCGTTGTGCCGCGTCATACGGCGTGGGCCGGCAGCCCCTGCGATTTCACTGAGCACGATCCGGTGCACGAGCGCCTGATAGGCATCTACTCGGCGATGGGATGCTCGGAGCGATCGGTCCTCGACGGCAACGCGCTGCCCATGCGGCCACCGGGTTTGCCCGACGGCGGCGAGGTGACCGGAGTCTCTCTCGACGCGGGTGAAGCGACGGAGGGCGTCGTGCAGAGGGCGCTGGCCCTCGGATGGCGAGTTGGGTTCATCGGCGGCGGCGACGATCGTCATGGACATCCCGGCGATGCGACGAAGACCGGGCCGGAGCCCTTCCGCTATCGCGATGGACTGGTCGGCGTGTGGGCGACGGAGCTGACGCGGGCGTCGATCTGGGACGCGCTGTGGAACCGGAGAACCGCGGCGTCGACCGGGCCGCGCATCGTCCTGCGCTGGCAGCTGGGCGAGCACCTGATGGGCACGGAGGTTGAGGCGAGGGCGGAAGAGGGGATCATGGCGCGGCGGCTCATCAACATCGAGGCCCACGGCCAGTCGCGCATCGTTACTGTCGAGATCGTGCGCAACAACGAGGTCGTGCATAGCGAGCGCCCGGGCACCCACGACGCGGCGGTGAGCTGGACTGACGAGGAGCCCTTCGACGACTTCGCCCTGCGTCCGCTGAGTGGGCGGGCGCCCTTCGCGTTCTACTATGTCAGGGTCCTGCAGGACGATGGCGAGATGGCGTGGGCGAGCCCGATCTGGTTGGCGCTTGCGCGGTAGTGCCGCAGCTGTGTCGTGAAGCCGATGGCCGCTAAGATGGACACCAGCAAGTTCACTCCCCTGTTCCGGCAGTGGCTGCACGTCAAGCAGCAGCTGGCGGATACGTTGGTCATGTTCCGGCTGGGCGACTTCTACGAGCTATTCGGCGAGGATGCCGAGGTCGGGGCGAGGGAGCTTGGGCTGACGCTGACGGGAAGAGAGTCGTCGCCCGGGCAGAAGATTGCGATGTGCGGCGTGCCCCATCATGCCCTCCAGCGATACCTGCGACAGCTAGTCGAGAAGGGGCATCGCGTCGCGGTCGTCGAGCAGACCGAGGATCCGAAGAAGGCGAAAGGGCTGGTGCGGCGAGACATCACGCGGGTCGTGTCGCCGGGGACGATCCTTGAGGATGATCTTCTGCCGGGCGTGCAGCACAACTTCCTGGCGTCCGTAGCGCGGGTGGGCGGACGCTTCGGCATCGCCCTGACCGACCTCTCAACGGGCGACTTCCTGGTGACCGAGATCGAGGCCGAGGCGGCAGAGGCGGTGGACGGGGAAGGGCGGCTGCTAGCCGAGAGACGCGCGGTCGAGCCTTACGAGAAGCTGCTGGACGAGCTGGCGCGAGTGTCGCCGGCGGAGATTCTCGTGGCGCCGGAGCTTGCGCGCGAGGACGCGCTTACGAAGGCGATGGATGATCGAGTCGGCGCGCCGGTGCGGGCGGCGGAAGAGGACGCGTTCTCCGATCCAAAACGTGAGCTGCATGAGTTCTTCCGCGTGGCATCGCTGGAAGGCTTTGGCTGCGAAGACCTTCCTGCGGCTCAGGCAGCGGCGGCGCAGGCGCTGCATTACCTCCGCACGCAGCGTCCGGCCGGCCTCCCCCACTTCGCGGGCATCACCACGTACTGGCCGCTAGAGCATATGGTCATCGACGCGGCGACGCGGCGCAACCTCGAGCTGGAGCGGACGCTGCGGGATGGCCGGCGCGAGGGATCGCTGCTGTGGCTGCTCGATCACACGCGGACGCCGATGGGCGCGCGCCTGCTGAGGTCGTGGCTGCTGCAACCGCTCCTCGACCTCGCCGAGATCGGGCGTCGGCAGACGGCGGTGGGCGAGTTCATCGACAAGCAGATCGCCGCCACTCAGATGCGCGAGGCCCTGCGACGGGTCTACGACATCGAGCGGCTGACCACGCGCATCACCGCCGAGGCGGCGGGTCCGCGCGACCTGCGGGCGCTGTGCGATTCCCTGGCGCGGCTGCCGGAGCTGAAAGGCTATCTGGAGGAGATGGAGGCCGAGGCGCTGCTGGGGTTGCGCGAGCGGATCGATGAGATGCCGGAGCTGACGGCGGCGCTCGATGCGGCGATCGTCGATCAGCCGCCCGTGCAGATCACCGAGGGCGGGATCATCCGCGACGGCTACAACGCGGAACTGGATGAGCTGCGAGGCGCGGCTGCGCACGGGCGCGAATGGGTCGCGGAACTCGAGCAACGTGAGCGCGGGCGGACGGGGATCAAGTCGCTGCGCGTGGGGTACAACCAGGTCTTCGGCTACTACCTGGATGTCACGAACGCGAACCTGTCGCTGGTGCCGCCGGACTACATCCGCAAGCAGACGCTGTCGGGGTCGGAGCGGTACGTGACCCCCGAGTTGAAGGAGATGGAGGAGCGCATCCTCGGGGCCGAGGAGCGGGCGCAGGTGCTCGAGCACGCGCTCTTCGTCGGCCTGCGCGAAGAGGCCGCGCGGTATGCCGATCGCCTGGCTGGGACGGCGCGGGCCTTGGCGAATCTTGATGTGCTGCTGTCGCTGGCGCAGGTTGCGAGCGAGCAGGGGTACTGCAAGCCTGAGGTCGATGGCAGCGACGTCCTCGACATACGCGATGGGCGGCATCCGGTCGTCGAGCGGCTGCAGCCTGATGAGCCTTTCGTGCCCAACGACTGCTACTCGGACTGCCAGGGGCACCGGCTGCTCATCATCACCGGGCCGAACATGGCGGGGAAATCGACCTACCTGCGGCAGGTGGCGCTGACGGCGCTGATGGCGCAGATGGGCGGCTTTGTGCCGGCGAGGTCGGCGAAGATCGGGCTCGTGGACCGCATCTTCACCCGCGTCGGGGCGTCGGATGATCTGGCGAGCGGGCGGTCAACTTTCATGATCGAGATGACCGAGACCGCGAACATCCTGCACAACGCGACGGAGCGATCGCTGGTCATCCTCGATGAGATCGGGCGCGGAACGTCGACCTTCGATGGGCTGTCGCTGGCGTGGGCCGTGGCCGAGCACATGGCGCAGCAGATCGGCGCGCGGGCGCTCTTCGCGACGCACTACCATCACCTCAACGAACTGACCGAGGTCATGGAGGGCGTGCGGAACTATCGCGTGGCGGTGAAGGAAGAGGGCGACCGCATCGTCTTCCTGCGCAAGATCATGCCCGGCGGGACGGACCGCAGCTATGGCCTGCAGGTCGCGCGACTGGCGGGTGTGCCGGAGGAAGTGCTCAAGCGGGCGCAGGAGGTCCTCCACCAGCTTGAGCGAGAAGACCTTGGGCGCGAGGTCGGCCCGACGAGACAGGCGGCGGCGGAGATCGGCGCGGCCGTGCAACTTCAGCTATTCGAGGCGGCGCCGGATCCGGAGATCGAGGAAATCCGCAAGCTCGACGTGGATGCCCTCTCCCCCATCGAGGCGCTGATGAAACTGAAGGCGATCCAGGAAAGGATTGCGAAGCGGAAGGGCAAGTAGGGCGCGTCAGTCGCCGGAGTGATGCGCGACGGGCTTGGGTTTCGGCTTCGGTTTGGTCGCGGGCTTGGCTGCGGGCTTTGCGGCCGGCTTCTTGGGCGCCGGCTTAGTCCCGGGCTTGACGGGTTTGACGGCGCCGGGCTTGGGCGGAGGGGGCGGGCCCATCCGGACGACCTTGTCCTGCGCAACATAGACGTCGCTGTGCAGCGTCTCCTGCACCGGCGCCTTCCCCGGTCGTGTGATCGTCCTCGTCACCGTTACCTTCACACCATCGCGCGCGGGCTGGTCCACGACCTTGGCGCCCGGAGGGAGCGTGGGGTCCTGGACTTCCTTGCGGCCTGCGGGGATGGACTCGATGCCGCTGCGCGTGATCTGGACGGAGGCTTTGTCGGCGCTGCTGCCGACGATGCTCACGTGGAGGTCCTCACCATCGACGCCCGCGAGGAGGAGGATGGCGTGCGTCAGGTTGTTGCGGAACTTGAGGTCGGAGCCACCGTAGGAGATGGCGGCGTCACGGCCGGCCGGGCAGTAAGGGATCGGGCGGAAGTGGTGGTTGCGCTGGGTGACGTCAAGGCCGGCGAGGAGGGCCGCGTTGTAGACCGTGGTCGCGATCTGACAGACGCCGCCGCCGGGGGTGTCAACGGTCTCGCCACCGACAAAGGTCGGCGCCTCGGCGAAGCCTCTCGACGTCGCGCGTGGGCCGAGGGTTTCGTTGAGGGAGAAGTCCTCACCGGGCAGGACGACGGTCGCATTGACGATGCCGACGCCCAGGCGGATGTTGTGAGCGCGGTTCGCCTTGCCCGCGTTGAAGGACGTCGTGAAGGACGAGAGGGGGGTGCTGAGGTCGCGCAGGTCGGCGGCCTTGACGTCGGGCTGGGCCGTGCGGAGGGAGAGCTTGGCATCGTGGGCGGTTAGGTCATTGAGGGCGGCGGCGACGGTGGACGCCGAGGCATCGATATCGAGGCGGCGGCCGACCTTCTCCGGGATGACCTCGACGTGGCCGCCGGTCATCTTCACGCTGGCGTCCTCGGGCTCGCGGTTGATCTTCTTCGACAATTTCTTGAGTGCTTCGTGCAGGACGGTGTCGTCAACTTCGACGGCGACCTTGATGCTGGCGCCCGGTCGCCAGGACGCGACAAGGGTGGAGAGGGACGTCCAGACGCTGCCCCTGCGCCCGACGGCGACGGCCTGGGCGACGGCATGATCGAGGCCGAGGCGGAAGCCGAGGTTGTCGCGATCGAGGTCCCAGCTGCCCCCGTCGCCGGTGAGGTGGAGTGTCTTGGGGATCGAGGCGACCCACTGAGACTGAAGCCGATCCTTGGCCTGGGCGGCGGTGAGCCCACCAACTGGCACGCCCTCGATGTGAGCGCGTGCGGCTATGACTCCGCTACTGCGGAAGGTCTGCGCAGACCAGAGGGCATAGGCCAAGCCGCCAACGGCGATCACAGCTACGATGCCGGCCGCAAGGATTAAACTGGAGGATGATTGTTTCTTCGTTCGAGCCATCGGTCTACGGCCGCTTCGGTCGGCAAGGGTTCAGTTACGGCGTCCAGCAAGGCTTCCGGCATCGCCGGGGAATCACCGGCTACCACAGGTTCAAGCTCGCGCACGCCGTGAAGACCCGTGCGCCGCGCATCGGCCAGGTCGCGCTCAAGCTGCTCAACGCGCGCGGTCAGGCATTCGAGCGCCGGGTCGGCCACAGTCGGCAGGCGGTCATGGCGAAAGTCATAAACGCGCTTGCCTTCGCGGCGGACGATGACGGCCTTCTGGCCGACGACCGTGCAGTTCGGCGGGACGGCTTCGACGACGACGGCGCCGGCGCCGATGACGGAGCCCTTGCCGATCGTGAAGCTGCCCAAGATCTGGGCGTGGGCGCCGATGGTGACATCGTCCTCGACGGTGGGATGGCGCTTGCCGCGCTCCTTACCCGTGCCGCCGAGGGTCACGCCGTGGAACAAGGTCACGTTGTCGCCGATCTCGGCGGTTTCACCGATGACGGCGCCGGTGCCATGGTCGATGAAAAAGCCCCGGCCGATGGTCGCGCCGGGATGTATCTCGACACCGGTCCACATCTTGGCAATCTGCGAGCCAAGTCGTGCCCACAGCTTGAAGCCGTGGCGCCACCACCAGTGATTGACGCGGTGGGCGATTATAGCATGCAGGCCCGAGTAGCAAAGGAGAATCTCTAGAGACGAACGGGCGGCAGGATCGCGTTCCTTAACCGCCGCGATGTCATCAAGGAAAGTTCGCAGCATGGCGAGTTACCTCTCTTGCGGCCATCAAGCGGGCCGGACTGGGCCGCCACGAGGTCTGCTGTGGCGGCTCAAGGAAAGCCTACCCGCGAGCCGGGGCCATGACACTGGAAGCTGTTGCGATTCGCATCAGCTTCCTAAGCTCAGCTTGTGGGCATGAAGATATCGGTGCCGCAATAGGGACAGCGGATGGTGCCCTTGCCGGCCAGTTCGAGCTTGCCGCCGCAGTTGGGGCAGACGCCGCCCTCGGTCATCTTGCTGGCTTCCTTCGAGTAGAGCTTCTGCTCCTTCCAGTCGGCGTAGCCGGTGAAGAGGTCTTTGCCGGCCAAGCGATAGACGGCATCGCGGACGCTGTCGGGAGAGGTGTGCATTTCGGCGGCAAGCTGGGGCAGGAATACCTCGCCGCGAGCGTTGACGGCGTCGAGGATGGCCCGCTCTTCGGTGATGTCGGACAACTCGTGGCCGACCTGGCCCCCGATGCGGAAGAGGACGCCGGCACCGATGAGCAGCCCGAGGGCCGGAAGGCCGACGAACAAGCCGAGGCCGAGAGCGGTGGCGGGCGCGTCTACTTTGCCCGCGGAATGTGCCGCAAGGACGAAGCTTGCGCCGGCGAGCGCCCAGCCAATAGCGAGCACAAACAGGACAATGGCGATCATCTTTGGGGTATTGGTCACAGACTCCGACCTCCCTGGGCCTGGTCGTCGCGAAGGTGGCGTGAGCTTGCGGCACAGCAAGGCGTGGCGCATTATATCACCGGCGTGACAGGGCCAATAGAGCAGGGCGGCCCGACGCCAAGGGCGTCCCCTCCGAATGGCAAACCGCGGACAATTCGTTGATGAGGCCGAGATATCTGTCGGCGCCGGCAAAGGCGGCGACGGGCATGTCGGCTTCCGCCATGAAGCGCATGTGCCCAAGGGCGGGCCCCATGGCGGCGACGGCGGCGACGGCGGCGACGTCCTCGTGGTCGTCCAACCGCACATGCGCACCCTTCTGGACTTCACCTACAAGCGCGCCTTCCGGGCCGGCAACGGCAAGACAGGCGGTCCCTCAACCAAGAAAGGGGCGCGCGGGGCAGATGTCGTGATACCGGTGCCGCCGGGGACGACGGTGTTTGATGCGGACACCGGCAAGGTGCTGGCCGACCTGGTCGTGCCCGGGCAGAAGTTTCTGGCGGCGCGCGGCGGTCCCAGCGGGCGGGGCAATGCGGCCTTCGCGACGCCGTCGCGGCAGGCGCCGAGATATGCCGAGCGAGGTCTTCCCGGCGAGCAGAGGCGGCTGCGGCTGGTGCTGAAGATGCTCGGCGACATCGGGCTGGTGGGGCTACCCAATGTGGGCAAGTCGACGCTGCTCAGCCATGTGAGCGCGGCGCGGCCGAAGATCGCGGACTATCCGTTCACGACACTGCAGCCGAATCTGGGCGTGGTCAAGGTCGGGGACACGAGCTTTGTGCTGGCGGACTTGCCGGGGCTGATCGAGGGCGCGCATGAGGGTCGTGGACTGGGGCACCAGTTTCTGCGCCACATCGAACGGACACGGCTGGTCGTCCATGTTCTCGACGCGGCGGCGGAGGGGCGCGATCTGGTGGAGGACTTCGACGCCATCAACGATGAGCTGAGGAAGCATGCCGCCGAGCTTGCCGTCCTGCCGCAGCTCGTCGCGATGAACAAGATCGACATCTCAGGCGCGGAGGAGAAGGCAGCGGCGGCGGCCGACGTGACCCGCGCGCGGGGCTATGAGGTGCTGCTCATATCGGCGGCCACGGGTGAGGGGCTCGAGGCGCTCGTGAACCGGTGCGCGACGCTGCTGCAGGCGCTGCCGGCTCCCGTGCCGGTGGGCGAGTACCCGATGCTGATCGAGGCGCCGAAGCCGAAGGAAGTGAGGATGAGCGTCGAGCGGCTGGAGGACGGGGTGTGGGAAGTGCGGGGGACGAAGGTGGAGCGGGAAGTGCTCATGACGCGGACGAACTCGGAGGATTCGGTGGACTGGCTGCAGGAGAAACTGGAGAAGCTTGGGGTCTTCGATGCGCTGGATAAGGCGGGCGCTGAAGAAGGCGATACGGTGCGGATCGCCGACGTGGAACTGGACTACGAGCCGTGACGCCGGAGTAGACCGGCGCCACGGCTTGATTACCTCAGGAAGGCCGGACAGCGACTATCCGCCGGCTGCCGGAGCGGGAGCTGCAGGCAGAGCCCCGCCACCAGCACCGCCGCCTGCGCCACCGCCGCCGCGTCGGCCACCACCGAAGCCGCCACGACCGCCGCCCATGCCTCCACCCATGCCGGGCATCATTGCGGGGACGTCGGCATACTTGCCCTGAGCCTCAAGCTCGAGGGTGTCGGCGTTGAAGCGGAAGATCTTGCCGCCCGCGACGATGAAGAGCTTGCCGCCTGAGAGCGCGATGGCCGGCGGGGCCATGGCGACCTGCATCTGCATCATCATCATCGGGTTCATGCCGCCCATGCCGGGGCCGCCAGGGCCACCGGGCCCTCCGGGACCGCCAGGACCGCCAGGTCCGCCGGGACCCGCAGGCCCGGGACCGGGCGCCGGAGCGCCAGGCGGTGGGCCAGCAGGCTGGGCCGCCGGCTGCGCAAGAGCCGGGATCATCGTCAGGCAAAACACAACAACCATCACAGACGCCAGCAGGATAGTCCTGGTGCCCACGTCCACACACCTCCGTCAGTTAACTTCCCTACGTACAACAGATATAGACGCACGCGCGGCGAATCCGTTCTCCAAACTATCGCACGCCGCGGGCGGGCCTAGCCGCCGGCCCATTTCGGCAGCGACGCCTGATCGTGCGAAATGCCCAGCGACATCGGCGGGAGATAGTCGGACATCAGCCCGCGGGTGAGGTTGAAGAGCACCCAGCCCTGGCCGTTGTCGCGCGAGATGCCGATCTGCCGGGCGACATTGAGCGGCGGGAAGGGGCCGACGCCGTCGGCGCAGGGGCCGATGCCGAAGCAGAGAGGGGCGTTCTTGGCCCACGTGCGCTGGAGGGTCGCCCAGTGCTCGAACCGTGAGGGCGAGGCCACGTAATCCATCGGGCAGGCGAAGTCGATGAGACCGTGGTCGAGCCAGGCGACCCAATCCTGGGCGATGCCATCGCGATGGACCGCCCAGTTGACCCAGACGGCGGCCGAGATGGGCAGGCCGGGGTGGGCCTTGAGGATGGCGCTGCGGCAATCGCTCAGGAGGCTGTCGAGCTGGAAGCGGCGGAAGTTGTTGAACCTCTCGAAGGCGGGACCGTGGGCGGCGACGCAGGCGGGCCAGTCCTTCACCGGGTGGCCCACATACTTCTCGAAGGCGGCTTTGCAGGTCGGGCAGAGGCAGCAATGCTCGTCGGGGTAGCGGAAGTAGTCGAACTGGATGCCGTCGACCGGGTACTTGCTGACGATCTCGACGCAGGACTCGATGACGGCATTGCGGTTCTCGCGGCAGGATGGGCAGAGCCAGCGGCGGGTCTTGCCCTGATCATCGACCATGAGGCGATTGCCGCAGGAGAGGCAGGAGACGGTGTCGGCGGTGGAGTTGAGACACGAGAGGCCCAGCGTGCGGGCGTGGACCTTGATCCCCCGGGCGTGGCAGGCGGTGAGGGCATCGGCGAGCCAGTCGCGGTCCCCGGCGTCGGTCGCCCGCGGAAGGACGGACGACTGGTAGTAGGCGGCTGAGCCCGACATCATGTAGGGAAAGACGACGTTGAGGTGAGCGTCGGAAAGCTCCTCGACGGTGGCCTTCCACGAGCCAGGGACCTCATTGCACGTCCAGATCCCGCGGACCTCGTCATCCTTCGAAGGCCAGGCTGTCCAGAAGGCGACGTTCGCGGCGTGGCGGGCGGCGGCGGCGAGGTCGAGGGCCGGATCGATGAAGCCCTTCTGCATGGAATCGCGGGCCTGGGCGAGGGCGGCCTCGGCTTTGTGGGCCGCCATCATCGTGCGGAAGGCGTAAGGGAGGCCGAGCGTTTTGATCTTCGTGATCAGGTCGGCGAGGGTGAGATGCTTGTCCACCAGCGACAGGCCAGAGACGTCGGCGGGGATGAGAGACTGCCAGAAGCCAGGGTCGTAGCGACCGATGAGTGCGCGGAGGAGAGCGCCGGCCGCCCCCGGTTCCGCGCTGACCAGGGCGCAGGCGATAAACCCTACCTTGCCGCCGAGGTAGATGGCCGCAACTGGCTGGCGGCTGCCCACTGAGGGAACAAGCAGACCGAGGGTGCCGGAGGCAGAGCCGACGATGCTGGACTCGCCCGTGTGGACCGCAACGCTCGCCGGGAAGCCGAAGGGGCGGTCGGCCGGCAGGACGATCTTGTCGTAGGTGCCACCGGCATCGGTCGAGCAAAGCTGGGGTTCCGACCAGCCGGCGGCGTGGGCGGCCTCGGCGGGGAGGTATTGCACGAAGATGGCTCGTCCGCCCGAGGCGAGGAAGCTCGTGAGCTTGGCCGCGCCGCCGGGGGTCAGAGTCTTGCAGGCGACGAAGATGGCGACGCGGGCGACGCTGAAACCCTCGCCGGCGATCTGAGGATCTGTGGCCTTGATGAAAGGCACCCGCGCCGTGCGAAGGGCCGCGCAGGTGGCCGCGAAGCCGACCTGAGCCGGGCCGGACTGGACGACGCCGTTGACGTCGGCTGCGCGGACCACGATGACCCGCGGCGACTGGCTGGGAGTCGCGGCGAAAAGGAGTGCCAACAGGGCTGCCGCAGGCATCTACATCCGCTCCGGAGCGCTCACGCCCAGCAGACCGAGGAGGTTGCCGAGAACCTGAGCCGCCGCCTCACAGAGGGCCAGTCGCGCCGAAGATAGCTCGGGCGCTTCGGGATCGAGGACGCGGCAGAGACCGTAGAACTGGTGGAAGATGCGCGCCATCTCGGTCGAGTAGTGGGTGAGGCGATGAGGCGCCCGGCGGCGCGTCGCATCCGAGATCATCTCGGGGTAATTCGAGATGCAGCGCATGAGTTCGCGCTCGGCGGGATGAGTGAGAAGCTGCAGGTTCTCAAGGCTTGAGCCGGCGAACCCGCGGGCCTCGCCCTCGCGGCAAATGCTGCGGATTCGTGCGTGGGCATACTGGGAATAGTAGACCGGGTTCTCCTCGGTCTGGCAGCTGGCGATGGCGAGGTCGAAGTCGAGGTGGGCATCGACGCTGCGCATGAGGAAGAAGAAGCGGACGGCGTCGCGGCCGACCTCCTCGACGATCTCGCGGAGCCAGATGGCGTTGCCTGCGCGCTTGCTCATCTTCACGGGCTCGCCCTCGCGGAGGACGCGGACGATCTGGTAGATGATGATCTCGACATCCTCGGGGGCGATGCCGACGGCGCGGAGGGCCGCCTTCAGGCGGGCGACGTAGCCGGCGTGGTCGGGTCCCCAGACGTAGATGATGTGCTCGAAGCCGCGGTCGATGACCTTGTTCATGCCGTAGGCGACATCGCCGGCGATATAGGTCGGCGCGCCGGTCTGGCGGACGACGACGCGGTCCTCGTCGTCGCCGAATTCGCTGCTGCGGAGCCAGACGGCGCCGTCGCGCTCGTAGGTCGCGCCAAGCTCGGCGAGGCGGGCGACGGCGGCAGTGACCGCGCCGGTATCGTAGAGGTTGCTCTCGCAGAACCACTCGTCGAAGCGGATGCCCAGGGCCTCACAGTCCTCGCGAAGGACGTCGATCATGCTGTCGCGGACGAGGGTGAAGAACAGGTAGGCGCCCTCACCATCGCGAGGGACGTCGCGATATTTGTCGCCGTGGTCGGCAAGAATTCCGGCGGCGAGGTCGGTGACGTATTCGCCCTGATAGCCCTTCTCGGGAAGCTCGACCTCCTCGCCGAGGGCCTGAAGGTAGCGGGCCTGGAGGGATGCGCCGAAGGTTTGGGCCTGGGTATTCCCAGGGCCGTCGTTGATGTAGTACTCGCGCGCGACGCTGTGACCGGTGGCTTCGAGGAGCGAGGCCAGGACGTCGCCGTAAGGCCCGCCGCGAGCGTTGCCGATGTGGATCGGGCCGACGGGGTTGGCGCTGACGAACTCGACCTGGACCCTCTTGCCTGCGCCCCAGTCGTCGCGGCCGTAGGCTTCGCCGCGCTTGAGGCATCCGGCGACAGCCTCGGCGAACCAGGCCTGCGAGACATGGAAGTTGATGAACGCCGGGGGAGCGATCTCGACGGACTCGACCAGGGGGTCGATGGGCAGGTGGGCGAGGAGGACCTGGGCGATCTGTTGAGGCGCGCGCCGGGCAACCTTGGCCAGGGCCATGGCCGCGTTGGCGGAGAAGTCGCCCAACTCCGGACGGGGCGGGGAGTCGATGGAGAAGTCGGTGTCGGCCGACTCGGGCGGTAGTTCAGCGGCGGCGATGGCGGCGGCGATGGCTTCATCGAGGAGGGTCTTCAGTCTCTGTCTCATGCGCGGGGCAAACCTCCGTTGGGGCTACAGGCCATGGTCGAGCCAGACATGCAGGTTCGCGAAGACGTAGTGCAGTATCGACATGGCGAGGATAACGCCGGCGATCATCTGTGGGATGCCGCGCTGCCAGAAGCGGTGGCCAGGCGAGGTCGGGACGCCCTCGACGCGGTCGGCCTGGGCGAGCAGGCGCTCGCCGGCGCGGATGCCGGCCTGGAGTTGGCGGGACGATGGCGGCTTGGTCGTGAAGTACTGCTGGATGAACCAGCCGGTCCGGTCCCGAAAGGACCAGCCGAGAACGATGATGATCGGGGTGAGCGGCGGGAAGATGCTCCAGATGGGGATGGCGATGAGGAAGATCGGGAGGAAGCCGGCGAGGAGGCTGGTGCCACAGCGCGGATGGGCGCGAGGCATGTCCTTGACGCGGTCGACGTCGAGCCAGCCGAAGCGCTCGATGCAGGTGACCGTCATGTGCTCGGCCGCGTGGTAGCCGGCGAGTGGTGAGAGGTGGAGGGCTACGAGAAAGCCGACGAAGGTAAGGAGGTTGATGGCGATCTGCCAGAGGGCGATATCGCGCGGCAACGGGACGGGAATGCCGAGGAGCATGGGCACCGTCGGGATGTGAGCCGTGAGGCCGAGCAGCCAGATGGCGAGGTAGGAGAAGGCCGCGGAGGTGCCGGCGAGGAGGAGGATGGTCATGCCGGTGAGGACGAGTTCCCAGTTGGCGGAAGTGCGGACGGTGCCATTGGAGAGGTGGACGCCGGTGGGCATGGCCGAGCCGGAAATGCGCATCGGCTGACGCGGCCAGTAGCTGGGAATCTCGGGGCGCCGGACTTTATCGCCTGGGTAAGCCAAGATCGTTAGTCCTCCGGATCGCGGGCCGGCAGGGCCGCCGCGGAAGTGTCGCCGGCGGGCTGTTGCGCTGCCGGGCGCGGAATAGTATACTCTCGTTCCGCCGTTTTGCCGAAGTGGCTCTGCGGCGCGGGGCACCGCCCCGAGAACAGGAAGGGATGGTGTGTACCCATGTCTCGCATCTGCGACATCTGCGGAAAGAAGCCTAGCGTTGGCTACAAGGTCAGCCACTCGTACATACACACGAAGCGCCGCTGGGAGCCAAATCTCCAGCGCGTCAAGGCGCTGGTGGGTGGCACGCCCGGTCGCCTGACCGTCTGCACGAGCTGCATCAAAGCCGGCAAGGTCAAGCGTGCAACGCCCAGCCGTCCCGCAGCCAAGGCTTAGGGAATCTGACGAAACGATAGCGAAGGCCGGGCCGGCGGCCCGGTCTTTGTCTTTGCGGACCTGCGGTCCGCGGCGACCTACGGTCCGCCGGGGACACGTATCGGCGGTGTGCCAGGCATGACGAAGGATCGGCTCGGGACAATCAGCGAGGACGTGGGACAGAGCGTCCGCCCAAGGGCCGCCTTCACGACCCTCGGCTGCAAGCTGAACCAGTTCGAGACCGAGCAGATGCGCCAACAGCTCGAAGAGGCCGGGTTCGTGACGGTGGCGTGGGGCGAAGGGGCGGACGTGTATGTGGTCAACTCCTGCACCGTGACGGGGCGAGCCGATCGTGACGCGCGGCGGCTGGTGAGGTCCGCACGGCATGCCAACCCCGAGGCTGTGGTCGTGCTGGCGGGGTGCTATGCGGATGCGTCGCCCGAGGCGAGGGCAGCCCTGCCTGAGGCCGACCTGATCGTGCCCAACAGCGAGAAGGCGCACCTGGCGGAAAGGCTGGCGGAGCGCGGGGTGTCGGCCCTGAGCGTGGAAGCGGGGACGGGCGCGTGCTATGGCGGGACGGGGCCGATGGTGCGACGGTTCGCGGGCCACACGCGGGCGTTCGTGAAAGTGCAAGAGGGCTGCGATGCCCACTGTGCGTACTGCCTCATCCCCAAGGCGCGCGGTCGGGCGAAGAGTGTTCCCCTGGAGGACGTCGAGCGGCAGGCGCGCGCCCTGGGCGATGCTGGGCACCCCGAACTCGTGCTGATCGGAACGCATCTAGGCAGGTATGGAGTCGACCTCGAGCCGAGAGCCACGCTGGCGGAGCTAGTCGAGCGACTGCTGGCGATCGATGTAGTGAAGCGGCTGAGGCTGTCGTCGATCGAGCCAATCGAGATCAGCGAGGCACTGCTGGACCTGGTCGCGCGCGGGGCCGGAGGGCGTATCTGCAGACATCTGCATGTGCCGCTGCAGAGCGGGTGCGACAGCGTCCTGCAGCGGATGAGGCGGCCGTATCTGGCCGAGGAGTACCGGGCGATCGTGGGGCGATGCCTGGAGCGGGTGCCTGGGCTCGCAGTGGGGGCGGATGTCATCGTGGGATTCCCCGGCGAGACCGAGGACGACTTCGCGGAGACGGTGGCCTTCGTGGAGGGGCTGCCTCTCGCCTATCTGCACGTGTTCACCTACTCTCCGCGACCCGGGACCGACGCGGCAGAGATGCCGGATCAGGTGAAGCCGGCAGACCGGAAGCGGCGGAATCTGGTGCTGCGCGAGATCGGCGCGCGGAAGGCGGAGGCCTTCGCGGCGGCGCAGGTCGGGCACGAGCTTGTGGTCGTCATCGAGGAGAAGCTGCACGACGGCCGGCGGATCGGCGTCAGCGATAACTACCTAAAGGTGACGCTGCCGGCCGGGGATGGGACGCTGCACGGCCTCGTGCGCGTGAGGGTGACGGGCTCCGAGGCGGGCGGACTGGAAGGCATCGTCTGCGAGTAGATCCACCACCGCGGTTCAGCCTCAGCGCTCGATTGACCCCAGGCATCAGTGCCTCGCAAGGCCGCTTTACTACGGCTCGTTTCCCCTCAAGTTGTAGGGCGATCGATCCTCCACAAAGCACAGGTAACCTTTGGCTCGCGGATTGCTGCACCAAGGGCCACACCACCCCGTTGGGAGGACTTCAGGTTGTCCGCAAGACCGCCGATAACGGGTCTGCTAGAGGAGGGATCCACCACGAGCGCCGCTGAAGAGTTGAGCCCGCGCGCCCTGCACGCGGATTGCGGTGAGGCCCTGGCCATGTTGGTCCACGAGCTGAGCTCCCCCCTGTCGTTGCTGTGGATGAAGTTCGGCGAAAGCCAGGCTGATCCCGCCTCGACAGCGGCGGTGGAGCGGCTGCGGCAGTTGCTGGCGTATGGGGCGGCGACCCTCCTCGTCGATCCCCTGCCGCTGGAACCGAGGCCGGTCGCACCGCTGCTGCAGCGGGCGTGGGAGATCCTCACGCTGAGTGGCGCGCTGGACGGGCAGAGTCTTGAGGAGATCGAAGACTGCTGGTCGCAACTGCCGGAGGACGACCGCTGGGCCGAGGCGCTGATTTGCGGCGTGGTGGAAGCAGCAACCTACGGGGCGTTGGGGGCACCGCTGGGTGTGATGCTGCGGCAGTCGGGGGACAAGACGTGGTTGACCGTGACCTCGGCGTCGGAGATGAGTCGCGACCCGCGGATGCTGGCGGATCGGATGGCGGTGAAGGCGGCGGCGAGTCTGGCGTTGATGTGCGATGGGCGACTGATGGTATCGGCGAGCAGGCCTCGAGCGACGGTGGTGCTCAAGGCAGCGAAAAGCCAGGAGGAAGGGCGATGGTAGCGCAGCCGCTGCCTTTGGTGTTGGTGGTCGATGACGAGCCCTTCGTGGGGCGCGTCCTCCGCATGTTGCTGGCGGAGGCGTCGATGGCGCGGGTGTCGATCGCTGGCTCGGTCGCGGAGATGTGGGAACTGCTGGCTGAGGAGAGGCCCGACCTGATGCTGCTGGATGTGCTACTGCCGGATGGGCACGGGCTGGGGCTGCTGCGACAGTTCCGCGAGAGTGAGGAGTGGGCGGACCTGCCGGTGCTGATCATGACGGGGGTGGTCGGGCTGGATGAGGGGGCTCCGGATCTGAGGCTGGCGCAGGGCGTGGTGTCGAAACCCATCTCGCCGAAGCGACTGCTGAGAGCGGTTGGCGAGCTACTGCCGGGTGCGAACGATGATTGAGCCAAGCCTCGAGGTATTCACTGATGTGGCCAGGCGCGAGATCGAGGGTATCTCGCGGCAGGCGGCTGAGCTGGGCGGGGTCGAGGTCACCGTGCGCGCACCTGGGCAGGGTGACGCCGGCGAGGGGTGTGTGACGCGGCAGATCGCTCCGGGCGGACATCCCGCGGCGGAGGTTGTCGTGGGAGGGAGAGACGTTGACCCGGAAGTGGCGGGACGATGGGCGGACCTCATCGCGGCAGCCGCCGGCGGCATCCTCGCGAGGGAACGCGAGCTTGAGCTGACGGCGCACGAGTTGGGCGTGGCGTATGGCGAGCTGGCGCTGGGGTATGAGTTGAGCGCGGGCCTGCGGAACGTCGACAGCCTGGGCGCAGTGGCAGACAAGCTGCTGGATAGCCTGGAAGAGGTCGTCGCATCGGATGCGGCGGCTGTGGTGGCTTTCGATGGCGAGGCGCCGTTCATGCGACTGGCGGCCGCGAGAGGATTGCAGGGTCACTCGGCGGCGGTGACCGCTATGGTTCAGCAGTTCGCGCGTCGGGCTGGCGCTAACGACCTGGCAGAGGGCGCTGTAGTGCAGGCGGCGGACCTCGGAATGACGGACTTCCAGGGAGAGGCTTTGGTCGCACCGCTGGAGGCGCAGGCCCGGCTGAGGGGGCTGCTGGTGGTGGCGAGGCGCAGCCCGGCGCGGTCGTTCCGCAGCGGCGAGGTGAAGCTGGCCTGCGCGGCCGCGAGGCAGGCGGCGCTGCCGCTCGTCGATACGAACCTGCGGCAGGGGTTGGACAGCCTGCTGCTGAGCACGGTGCGGGCACTGACGGCGGCGGTGGATGCGAAGGACCCATACACGCGGGGCCACTCGCAGCGGGTGTCGGCCTTCGCGGTCGGGGTAGGCAAGACGCTGGGGCTTGAGTCCGCGGACCTGCAGGAGCTTGAGCTGGCGGCCCTGCTGCATGACGTCGGGAAGATCGGCGTGAGCACCGAGGTGCTGTCGAAGCCGGAGGCGCTGAGCCTGACGGAGTGGACGATGATGAAAGCGCACCCCGCGCAGGGGGCGGAGATTCTGGGATGCGTGCCGCAACTCGCCGGGATCGCCGAGGTGGTGCGGTGCCACCATGAGCGCTTGGACGGCAGCGGATACCCGGACGGGCTGAAGGGTGAGGCCATACCGCTGCTGGCGCGGATCGTGTCGGTATGCGATGCGTACGACGCGATGACCTCGCTGCGGCCCTACCGTGGGCCGATGGCCGAGGGTTTGGCGCTGGGTGAGTTGCGGGCTGAGGCAGGCACGAAGTATGACGCGCTAGTGGTGGAAGCTATGGCGCTGATGGTGACGAGCGCGGCGGCTCATGGCCTCGCGGCAGCGTGAGGCGGGGACCGCGATCAGGCTTGTCACGCAAGAACGGCGGGCGTATATTGGCGCGGGCCACGCCGTAGGGTATTGCCCTCGATGTTGACATCCCGGCCGGCGGTCGCGCCCCTCTTCATCCACGCACGGTGCCAAGGCCGCAACACTATGAGTACCAAGCAGATGATCTTCATGTTGACCGGGGCAGTGTCCGGCCTTGCGGCTGGCGCACTCGCCCTGCTGCTGGTGTTCCGCCGCTGGGGCGAGTCCATAGAGGACACGCCGGTACTGGTGCTGGTGATCGTGGCCGGGTTGGTAGTCGGTGGATTGGTGGCCGGAGCTTACGGCGCCCAGGCGATCATCTACCGGAAGGAACGATCGAAGAAGAAGCAGCGCAGGGCTGAGAAATCGGAGCGTAAAGAAAAGCGGCGGCGCTAGAGCGCCGCTGTTTCCTTGTGTGAACCCACTAGACCGCGGAGGGCTTACCCCATGTCGGACATCATTGCCAGGATCAGGGAACGCGCCAGGCAGAACCTTCAGCTCATCGCCCTGCCGGAGACGGAGGACGAACGAACCTACCTCGCGGCACGCAAGTTGGTCGATGAGGGCATCGCGCGGATCGCGCTGATCGGCGAGGTGAGCAAGGTCGAGGCCAAGGCGGGCGAAGTGGGCGTGTCGCTCGACGGGATCGAGATCATCGACCCGACGGATGAAACCGTGCTCGAGAAGTGCGCCACGCTGTACACCGAACTGCGCGCAAAGCGGGGCATGACGATCGAGAAGGCGCGGAAGACGGTTGTGGACCCGATGTTCTGCGCGGCGTGCCTCCTCAAGTTAGGCGATGTCAACGGATCGGTGGCCGGGGCGTCGCATACGACGCCGGAGACCGCGCGGCCGCTGCTGCAGATCGTGAAGATGGCGCCGGGCGTGGAGACGGCGTCGAGCTGCTTCATCATGACGACGCCGCGGACGGACCTAGGAGTGGGCGGAGCGTTCATCTTCGCCGACGCGGGCCTCGTGCCGAACCCGTGGCCCCACCAGCTTGCCGACATCGCCATCGCCAGCGCCGAGAGCGCGCGGCTGTACCTGGAGTGCGAGCCCTTCGTGGCGATGCTGTCGTTCTCGACCGCAGGCAGCGCGGATCATCCGGATGTGGATAAGGTCAGAGAGGCGACTAAGATCGCGAAGAAGAAGCGCCCCGACCTGAACATCGACGGCGAGATGCAGGGCGACGCCGCGCTGATCGCCGAGGTCGGCGACAAGAAGTGCCCGGGCAGCAAGGTGGCCGGGAAGGCGAACGTGCTGGTCTTCCCCGACCTGGACGCTGGGAACATCGCGTATAAGCTCGTGCAGAGGCTGACGAACGGCGGGGCCTACGGGCCGCTGCTGCAGGGGCTGGCGAAGCCGGGCATGGACCTGTCGCGCGGCGCCATGGTCGATGACATCGTGAACGTGGCGGCGATCTCGGCCCTGCGAGCCGGAGCCGGTATGTGAGCGGAAGCTCAGCCGAGCCATGACCAACCTTGAGCCGGTGAAGATACTGCTGTCCGAGGCCGTCCGGGATGAGACCATCCCGGGCGGCGTCGTATTTGTGGGGCGAGGCGAGGAGACGCTGCTCGCGGAAGCGGCCGGCGCGAGACGACTGGTGCCGACGCCGCAGCCAATGGAAGGCGGCACGATCTTTGACCTGGCGTCGCTGACCAAGCCGGTCGTGACTGCGACGCTGGCGATGCGACTGGTCGAGGATGGGCGGCTGGGGCTGGGCGATCCGGTGTCGCAATACGTGGAGGCCTTCGGAGCGTACGGGCATGAGGGGGCGACGGTCCGCGACCTCCTCACGCACTCGGCCGGGCTGATGCCGTGGAAGGACTATGGCGCGAATCCGCCCATCGTCGCGGAGGATCGGCAGGCGCGGCTGGAGGCGGTCGTGGCGGACATCTGCCTCTCCCCACGCGCGGCGCGACCGGGCGAGCGGTTCATATACTCGGACCTCGGCTTCATCCTGCTCGGCTACATCCTGGAGAAGCTGTCGGGGCTGAGTATGGACGAGATGGCCGAGGAGATGATCTTCCGGCCGGCGGGAATGACGGGCGCGTGCTTCAATCCTGCGGGGGCGGTGCGCGAGGACTGCGCGGCGACGGAGGTCGTAAACGGCGCGCCGCTGCAGGGCATCGTCCATGATGAGAATGCGCGGTACCTGGGCGGCGTGGCCGGGCATGCGGGGCTCTTCGCGCGGGCCGGGGACCTGGCGCGGCTGTGCGCGATGATGCTCCGGTTCGGGCAGGGAGAGAGCGGCCGCGTGCTGAGCGAGGCGACGGTGAGGGCGATGACCAGCCCGCAGTCGAGGCATCCGGGCCAGCAGCGCGGGCTCGGCTGGGACATCGCATCGGACTACTCGCCCCAGGTGCGGGGCGACCTCTTCCCCGGGCGACGCTTCGCGTCGCTTGGGGGCTTCGGGCATAGCGGGTTCACCGGCACGTCGATGTGGATCGATCCGCCGAGCGGCGCGTGGGTCGTGCTGCTGACCAACGTCGTCCACCCGTCGCGGAACCGGTCGGGCCTGGCGGGGCTGAGGCGGCGGGTGGCGAACGTGGTCGCGGCGGCGCTCGTCGAAGAGAAGGCGTGGGGCAGGCGAGTCGTGAGGCGGAGCGAGGTTCTGACCGGAAGAGAAGCGCAAAGACGCGATGGATGGAGCGCGCTACGCGGCAAGCGGGTCGGGCTGCTCGTGAACCACACGGCGATGGACCGGCAGGGCGTGCACATCGTCGACGAGCTAGGGGGAGCGGACGGGGTGGAGGTGGTGCGGCTGTTCGCGCCGGAGCATGGTTCGCGCGGCGTGGTGGACCAGAAGTTCAACGACGGCGTGGATGAGCGGAGCGGGCTGCCCATCGTGTCGCTGTATGGCGGGCGGCAGGCGCCGGAGGCTGAGCATCTGGCCGACCTCGACGCGCTCGTCTTCGACATCCAGGACGCGGGCGTGCGGTTCTATACCTACACGGCTACGATGGTGCTGGCGATGCGGGCGGCGCGGGAGGCAGGCGTCGAGATGATCGTGCTGGACCGGCCGAACCTGCTCCGCACCGACCGGGTTGAGGGGCCGGTGCTCGATAAGCCCTGCGATGCTGCGCATCGCCCCGCGAATCTGGCCGAGTACCATCAGCTGCCGGTCGTGCATGGGATGACGGCCGGGGAGCTGGCTGGGTACGCAAACGCTGAGTACGAGATCGGGGCGGACCTGCGGGTGGTGCGATGCGAGGGTTACGGGCGAGACCTCTGGTACGACCAGACGGGGCTGCCTTGGGTGGATCCGTCGCCGAGCCTGCGGACTCTGAAGGCGGCGGTGCTGTACCCGGCCGTGGGGATGATGGAGCGATGCCGACTATCGGTCGGGCGTGGGACGGACACGCCCTTCGAGGTCTTCGGCGCGCCGTGGATGGATGGCGTCGCGCTGGCAAGGCGGCTGAACGAGTTTGAGCCGGCGGGAGTGAGCTTCGTACCGGTGGGCTTCACGCCGCGCGGGTGGGTGTACGAGGGCGAGCGGTGCGGGGGATGCTACGTGTGCCTGCTGGACCGCGAGGCGTTTGAGCCCGTGAGGACGGGGATAATCATCGCGCAGGCGATCCACACGCTATGGCCCCAGGAGTTCGGGATAGAAGCGATGGGCGGGCTGCTGGGTGATCGGGCGGCGGTGAAGCGACTGGCGCAGCTTGAGCCCGTGGACGACATCGTCGCGGGCTGGCAGGACGAGATGGACGCCTACCTCGATCGGCGAGGCCGGCACCTGCTCTACTGACGCAATCGGACGACGCCTCAGACCTCGGTCTCACGAAGGACGGCGGCGCGGACGCGGGCCATGGCCTGGCTGTGGATCTGGCAGACGCGGGACTCGGTGACACCGAGGACGGCGCCGATCTCCTTCAGGGTCATCGNNGAGGCGTTCGACGGCGCGGGCGACGACGCGCTTGAGGTCGTCGGCCTCGAGAGCAGCGAGCGGGTCGATCATGTCGTCGCGCACGTCGGCCACCTGAGGGGCAGCATGGTTGGACTGGTCGTCGCTCTCAGCGAAGACCTCCTCGAAGGATAGCAGGGAAGCGCGGGCGGTGTCAGCAAGGACTGCCTCGTAGCCCGCCAGCGTGACACCCAGGTGCTCGGCGATCTCCTCCGCGGTCGGAGCGCGTCCGAGAAGACCCTCAAGCTGACCAATGGCGCGGGCGACCTCACGAGCGCGGCGGCGGACACCTCGCGGCACCCAGTCCTTGGCGCGGAGCATCTCCATGATCTCGCCGCGGATGACGGGTGTGGCGTAGGTCTCGAACTTGAAGCCGCGCGCGGGGTCGAAGCGGTCGATGGCCTTCAGGAGGCCGAGGACGCCGGCGCTGAGGAGGTCGTCGTACTCGACCCACTCGGGCAGGTGGCCGGCGATGCGGCTGACCAGCAGCCGCACGAGGCCGCTGTAGCGTTTGATGAGGTCCTCACGTTGGCGCTTGTTCGGTTTGGACATGGAAGACATGGAAGGCAGGTCAGCCCTGGCGAAGGCCATCGGAGAGCACCTCAACAGGCGGCATCGGCAG
>PMZA01000331.1:0-151 GCA_003170595.1 Armatimonadota bacterium | reverse complement strand
CTGCCACTCAGTAGCCGGGAGAGCTGCTCTGCCCAAGAAGGCTCCACAAGGAGCATCGGCCAACGGCGATCGGGACGGGACTGGGATGCGGAAAGGATCGTGTCTCTCATGTCGTCCAGTGCCTCGCCGATGGGCTCTCCGTCGTGAAGTC
>PMZA01000448.1 GCA_003170595.1 Armatimonadota bacterium | reverse complement strand
GTGTCGATCTTACCAAGCCGCTGACCCTTGTTGACGCCGTCCACGTCGCCCTCGCCAACTCCACCCAGATCCCCATCGCCGCCAACGGCGTCACCAAGTCCAACGCCCTGGCCACCGAGGCCCGCGCCGCCCAGTTGCCCAACGTCACCCTTAGCTGGTCCTGGGACCGCTCCAGGAACGTTTTCGGCTCTGGCAACTCCAATTTCCTTGGAAGCGCCAGCGCCGTTAGTACCTCCCGCACGCTCCAGCTTCTCGCCACGCAGACCTTCTACCAGAGCGGCCTCGCCGACCAGGTCCACGCGGCCTTCGCCACAGCCGACGCCTCCCGCTTCTCCCGCGACGACACCCGCCGCCTCCTCATCCTCACCATCGCCAACGATTACTACACCGCCCTCGCCACCCGCGCCCTGGTCGATGTCGCCAAGCGCGGCGTCACCGCCTCCCAGCAGCACCTCGATGCCTCCCTGGCGCGCATCGCCGCCGGTGCCGCCGCCAACTCCGATCGCTTTCCCTTCGACGTCGAACTGGCCCAGGCCCAGCTCCTCGTTGTCACCAACCAGACCGCCGCCGACGTCGCCCTCAGCAACCTCAAGGTCGCCATGGGCGTCCGCAGCGATGTCACCCTCCAGCTCGCCGACGCCCTCGCCCGCCCCGATCTCCCCACCAACCTCTCCGACCTCGTCCGCCAGGCCTACCTCAACCGCCCCGACATCCAGGCGCAGTCCGCCCTGGTCAACTCCGCCCGCTTCCTCGTCGCCGTCGCCCAGGCCACTCGCGGCCCGGTGATCAACGCCAACGGCTCCGTCGGCCTCGGCGATTTCACCGGCGACACCGGCACCGAGTGGGATCTCTTCCTCGGCGCNNCCACGATGCCGGTGTTCGACGCCGGCCTCTCCAAGGCCAAGGTCACCGCAGCCAACGCCGATCTTTCCACCGCCCAAGAGACCCTCCGCCAGGTCAAGCTCAACGTTGGCTCCGAGATCGAGCGCAACTATCTCACCGCCGCCCAGTCCCGCGCCGCCATCGACACCGCCGAGACCGCCGTCGCCTCCGCCCGAGAAAGCCGCGACGCCGCCGCGGGTAAGTATGCCGAGGGCATCGGCACGGTCATCGATGTCACCGACGCCGAGTTGAAGCTCATCCAGGCCGAGTCCGACTACGTACAGGCCCTCTACAACTACAATACCTCTCTCGCGTCGCTCAAAGCCTCGCTCGTCTTGCCGCCTGCGCCGGGTCTGTAATGCCATCTTTTCAGGAAAGGGAACCAAGCATGGTCCAAGCGCAACCAGATCAGCCGCAACCCAAGAAACGCCGCTTCAGCTTCCGGATCTTCCACCTCGTCATCGTCGTGGTGATCATCGCCCTGCTCGTTGGCATCGTGATGATGCGCAAGGCCGCCGCCAGCAAGGCCGCCCAGAGCGGCATCCGCACCGTCAAGGCCACTCTCGGCACCATCACCCAGAACATCTCCTCCACCGGCGTTGTCACGGCCGAAACCGGCGCCGACGTCAAGATCGGCTCCCAGATCACCGGCCGCATCAAGCAGCTGAGCGTTGACGTCGGCACGGTCGTCCGGCCCAACCAGGTTGTCGCTGTCCTCGACGCCCCGGACCTCCAGGCCAACCTCGACGCCTCCCAGCGCAATGCCGACAACAACCAGCAGCAGTACCAGCTGCAGGTCGAGGGCGTCGGCATGACCCATACCCAGCTCGCCACCGCCTACCAGGAGGCCTCCGACGCCGTCCTCCACGCCGACTCCCAGGCCAAGGCTGCCCAGGCCGCTCTTGCCTCCTCCCGTAGCCGCCTCAAGAGCGCCCAGTCCTTCGAAATCAGCGTCGCAGCCAGGCTTCGCGCCGCCGAGGCCGCCCTCGCCGCCGCCCAGGCCAATCTGACTTTCCAGTCCTCTCAGACCAGTACCGATGTCCAAAAGGCCCAGGCTGCCCTCGCCAGCGCCCAGGCCAGTCTGGCCCAAACCCAGAAGAATACCGACCTTGAGGTCGCCAACTCCCAGGCTGCCCTGAGCCAGGCCCAGTCCAACTCCGCTCTCGCCGCCACCAACCTCAAGCGCCAGCAGGCTCTCCTCGCCAAGGGTTACGCCGCCCAGGCCGACGTCGATACGGCCACGACCAACGCCCAGGTCACCGCCCAGGCAGTCCAGAGCGCCCAGGCCAACCTCGATCTCACCAAGGCCAAGGTCGCCGCCGACCTTCCCGTTGCCCAGGACGCCGTCGATCAGGCCAAGGCCGCCCTCGTCGCCGCCAAGGCCGAGACCAACCAGGAGACCATGCGCACCCAGGACATCCGCAGCGCCGAGGCCACCCGCGATGACGCCCGCGCCGCCGTCGACCAGGCGCACCAGGCCACCGCTTCCGCGCAGGGCGACGTCACCGCCGCCACTGCCACTGCCCACAGCGCCAACCTTGACGTCCAGACCGCCCTCCAGGGCCAGCGCGCGGCCCTCGGCAACATGACCCAGGACCAGCTCAAGCAGCGCTCCGTCCAGGCCGCCTTCGAGGCCTATCGCCAGTCCCAGGCCCAGGTCCTTTTCCAGAAAGCCCAGTTCGACAAGAGCACCATCCGCACCCCCATCGGCGGCACCGTCGTCACCCTCACCCAGCAGCAGGGCGAGACCATCGCCGCCGGCCTCTCCGCCCCGGTCCTCATCGAGGTCGTTGACCTCAACCGCCTCGAGGTCGATGCCTACGTCGATGAAACCGACATCGGCCACGTCCACCTCGGCCAGGAGGGCGTCGTCACCGTCGATGCCTATTCCGACCATAAGTTCCACGGCAAGGTCATCAAGATCGCTTCCGCCGCCACCATGCAGAACAACGTCGTCACCTACCAGGTCACCATTCACCTCAACCCCGGGGAAGTCACCAACCAGTACATTCTCAAGCCCGCCATGACCACCGACGTCCAGATCTACATCCAGAAGCACGACAACGCCGTCCTCGCCCCCACCGAAGCGATCAAGCAGCGCAAGGGCGCCTCCCAGGTTGTCGTCCTCAAGGACGGCAAGCCCGAGATCATCACCGTCACTGGCGGCCTGACCGATAGCGAGAACACCGAGATCCTCTCTGGCCTCAAGGACGGCGACATCCTCGTAGTCGCTGGCTTCGACAAGCTCGGCATCAAGGGCTTCTCCAGTGCCGCCGAGGTCCCCGGCTTCCTCACCCGTACGCCCTTCGGCACCTCTTCCGGCGCCAAGACCGGCGGCGGTGCTGGCGGTGGCGGAGGTAAGGGCGGCGGTGGAGGTAAGGGCGGCGGCTAAATGAGCGTCATCACCTGCACTGACATCACGAAGACTTACATGCTCGGCGAGACCCTCGTCCACGCCCTCCGTGGCGTCAGCTTCGCCGTCGATAAGGGCGAGTTCGTAGCCATCACCGGCCCTTCCGGCTCCGGCAAGTCGACGATGATGCACATCCTCGGTTGCCTCGACGTCCCCACCTCCGGCTCCTACCGTCTCGGCGACACCGAGGTCGCCACCATGGACGACGACCAACTCGCTCAGGTCCGCTCGAAGAACATCGGCTTCGTCTTTCAGCAGTTCAACCTTCTCTCCCGCGTCACCGCCCTTGCCAACGTCGAACTCCCCCTTCTTTACGCGGGCCGCGCCGACCGGCATGAGCGCGCCACCGAAGCCCTCAACCACGTCGGCCTCGGCGACCGTCTCTCCCACATGCCCAACCAGCTCTCCGGCGGCCAGCAGCAGCGCGTCGCCATCGCCCGCGCCCTGGTCAACGACCCCTCCATCATCCTCGCCGACGAGCCCACCGGTAACCTCGCCAGCCTCCAGAGCGAGGAGATCATGGCCCTCTTCCAGCAGCTCAACGACACGGGCATCACGGTCATCATGGTCACCCACGAGCCCGACATCGCCCAGCACGCCAGGCGCATCGTCCGGTTCCGCGACGGCCTCATCGTCGCCGATGAGCAGGTCGACAAGCGCCTCACCGCCACCGAAGTTCTCGCAACCATGCCCGCCATGGAAACCTGATGGCTTCTCTGTAGGGCGGGCATTTATGCCCGCCGCCGTTCGCCTTTCACGCTGGGCTGATAATGAATACTGCCGAATCTATCCGCATCGCCTTACGAGCCTTGCGCACCAATAAGATGCGCACAGGTCTCACCATGCTCGGCATCGTCATCGGTGTCGGCGCCGTCATTGCCATGGTCGCTCTCGGCCAGGGCGCCGCCGCCAGCATCCGACAGCAGTTCGAGGCCATGGGCACTAACCTCGTCGTCGTCCGCCCCGGCAGCCCCATCCGCCGTGGCGGTGGCGGTCCCGGCGGCGGCGGCGGCATCACGACCCTCGTCCAGACCGACGCCGACACCATCTCTAAGCGCTTCCCCGACACCGTGGCCGCCGTCGCCGCCGTTTGCCGCGGCAATGGTGACGCCAAGCTCGGCGACATCACCTGGACCACCTCCATCATCGGCGCCGCCCCCAGTTACGGCACCATCACCAAGACCGACGTCGAGGCCGGCCGCTTCATGAATGCTGACGAGGAGAAAGGCCGCGCCCGCGTCTGCTGCGTAGGTAGGACTGTCATCGAGAAGCTTACGGGCGACCGCACCACCAACCTCGTCGGCAAGGACATCGAACTCAACCGCGCCCGCTTCACGGTCATCGGCATCCTCAAGGAGAAAGGCGTCGGCGCCTTCGGCCAGGATCAGGACGACCTCGTCATCATCCCCTGTTCCACGGCCATGCGCCGCGTCTTCAACCGCACCTACCTCTCCGAGATCGACATGATGTGCGCTACCGAGGCCGACATCGACCTCGCCACCGAGCAGGTTGTCAGCCTCCTCCGCCAGCGCCACAAGCTCCGCCCGCCTTTCCCGGACAACGACGACTTCAACGTCCGCAGCCAGTCCCAGATCCTCCAGGCCTCGGCCCAGAGTTCCGGTGTCATGACCGCGCTCCTTGGCTCGATCGCCTTCGTCTCGCTGATGGTCGGCGGCATCGGCATCATGAACATAATGCTAGTCTCGGTCACCGAGCGCACGCGGGAGATTGGCATCCGCAAAGCCGTCGGCGCGAGGCGTCACGACATTCTGATGCAGTTCGTCATCGAGGCGCTGGTCATCGCGGTGATGGGCGGGTTCATCGGGATCGCCCTGGGCGTGGGGACGGTGTTGATCATCACGCACTTCTTGGGGTGGAATGCCTTGATTCAGGTCTCATCGATCATCTTGTCGGTCGTGGTATCGGGAGCGATCGGGCTATTCTTCGGGATATTCCCAGCGGTTCGTGCCGCCTCCCTGAACCCCATCGACGCCCTCCGCTACGAATAGGGCGCCCGGCGTCTTGGCCTATGGAGGGGCCGAATAGGGTGCCCCGAGCCCAGCGACGCGAAGCGTCGCCTCGAGGGGCGGGTCCCCTATCCGGCCCGTGGGCCGTGGTGGAAAGGGGTGGCCTTGCCTTCCTCTTTTCGCCGTCATCCTGAGCGCACCACCCATCGCCTACGCACAAACCCCTTCCGCGAAGGACCCGGGGTGGCCGCGCTACAACCCAGCGCCCGCGAGGCCTTTGCCCTGACCCTTACCCCCGCACCACCCTCACCCCTTCGATCCTGTCCATCCGATAGCTCTTTTCGATCCCCCGCCTTGGATCGTACGCCGCCAGGTATATCCGTCCCCCCTGTCGATAGACCGCCAGCGGCTTCACCCTCCGCGCCTTCCCCGGCGCGCTCCCGCCGTGGTAGACGATGTCCACCTCTAGGCCTTCCTTCATCGCGACGCCCAACCCTTCGTACCCTTCCGGTGGCTCCATCGGCACCACGTCAGCGTCGGCGAAGGTTATCACGTCAACCTGCCTCGGCAGGTTCTCGAACCCTCCCGGCCCAAGGTACGCGAGCATTTCGATGAGCGCGAGCCTCACCGCATGTGCATCGGCCAGCGCCCGGTGACGTTCCCCGACCTCCAGCCCGAGGTGCAGGCTCACATCGTCGAGCGACCGTTTCTGCAGTTTCGGCAGGAGGTGGATGGCGAGCAGGCGCGTGTCGAGCACCGGCCCTTCCGGCGGACGCAGCCCTGCCCTTGCCATCGCCGCTGCGAGGAACGCGAGGTCGAAGGGCGCGTGGTGGGCGACCATGACGACGTTCTCGCCTGCGGCGAACTCCATCGCTCGCCCGACGACCTCCCCGGCCGGGCCGGCTCCGGCGACCATGGCGTCGCTGATGCCGTGGATGAGGCGCGCACGAGAGGGGATGGGCTCACCGGGGTTGATGAGTTCAGCGAACTCGCCGAGGACGTCGCCGTGGTGGTCGAACTTGACGATGGCGACTTCGACGAGCTTCGCAGCCGCGGCTTGGAGGCCGGTGGTCTCGGTATCGACCGCGGCGAAGACGACGCCATCCAGGTCCGGCAACCTTTCCCGCCACATGCCCCAATTCTACTCCCGGTCCTTGGCCTCAGGCACTCACCCCCCACGCCGTCATCCTGCCTGTCCTGAGCTTGCCGAAGGAAGCGCACCACCACCCGTCCACAGGCGACGTCCCCGCGAAGGACCTGGGGTGGCCGCATAACGACCAAACGTCCGCGGGGCTTGTCGCTGTAGCCTTCACCCAGCCGCTGCGTCTTCTCGTCCGTGCCGCTCCGCGTCGCTGGAGTAGTCGCACCCTTCGGGGTGCGGCTGTCGCCGTGTGGTGGGCCTTTGCCTTGTCGCTCTCCGATGTCATCCTGAGCGAGCAGCGGTCTCTGCTGCTCCGAAGGATCCCCGGCACCCGCCTGCCCAGCTATGGTTCTCTTTCCACCCTTCTGCTACCATCTCCCCGTGCGCATACCAGGCGACTCCACCACCGAGTCCTTCCACGAACCCGAGGCCGCATCCGCGACGTCCTCCTCCGCCGCCGGCGTCGACGACGTCGAGGCCCAACGCGCCGCCCTCGACGATCTCGCCCACGATGTCGTCAAGCGCGGCATGGCCTCCCCGGCGATCTTCCTCCTCGAGTCCATGCGCCCCATCAGCTTCATCACCGCCGAATTCCTCGTCTTCCTCGATCCCTTCGCGCGCCTGCTCCTGCCGTCCGGCCGCTACGCGCTGATCGTCGAGGCGTTTCACGACCGCGCCAACCTCACCTGGCTTCTCGATCGCATCGAGGCGCTTGAGGAGGAACGTCTCGACTCCACCCGCAAGCCCGAGCCTTCACCTTCCGCCGAATCACCCGGAGAGCCCGATGACCGACCGTGATCTCGAAGTCCTTCTCGCCACCGACTGCGGCTCCACGACCACCAAGGCGATCCTCATCGAGCGCCTCGAGGGCGAGTACCGCCTCGTCGCCCGAGGCGAGGCCCCGACGACCGTCGAGGCCCCCTTCGAGGACGTGACCATCGGCGTGCGCAATTCCTTCGCCGAGGTTGAGGAACTCACCGGCCGCAAGCTCCTCGACTCCTCCGCCGAGATCGTCAAGCCTTCCCTCGGCACGCAGGGCGTCGACGGTTACTTCTCCACCTCCTCCGCCGGCGGCGGCCTCCAGGTGGTCGTCGTCGGCCTCGTCCGCCGCATGACCGCCGAGAGCGCTCAGCGCGCGGCCCTCGGCGCCGGCGCGATCGTGATGGACGTCCTCGCCCTCGATGACGGCCGCGTCCCCCATCAGCGCATCGAGCAGATGCGCAGCCTCCGCCCCGACATGATCCTCCTATCCGGCGGCACCGACGGCGGCGAGGTCCGCCGCGTCGTGATGATGGCCGAACTCATCGCCGCCGCGAACCCCCAGGCCCGCCTCGGCGTGAAGTACCGCCTCCCCGTCATCTACGCCGGCAACACCGATTGCCGCGACGAGGTCCAGCGCGTCCTCGGCGAGAAGTTCGACCTCACCATCGTCGACAACCTCCGCCCCTCGATGGACGCCGAGAACCTCGGGCCCACCCGCCTGGCCATCCAGGAGCTTTTCCTCCAGCACGTCATGGCCCAGGCGCCGGGCTACAACAAGCTCCTCCCCATGGCCGACGCCGAGATCATGCCCACCCCCGCCGCCGTCGGGAACATGATGCAGGTCGTCGCCATGCGCGATAACTTGAACCTCCTCGGCGTGGACATCGGCGGCGCGACCACCGACGTCTTCTCAGTCTTCGACGGCGCCTTCAACCGCACGGTCTCCGCCAACCTCGGCATGAGCTACTCGATCTCCCAGGTTCTCGCCGAAGCCGGCATCGACAACCTCCGCCGCTGGCTCCC
>PMZA01000445.1 GCA_003170595.1 Armatimonadota bacterium | reverse complement strand
CGCTCGAGCATGTGGGGATCGAGATCGAGGCCATCGAGGGCGGCGTGGAAATCCGTGCGACGACTCGGGCGAAGGCATCGACCGGAGTCGAGATGGAGGCGTTGACGGCCGTGTGCGTCGCGGCGTTGACCGTCTACGACATGTGCAAGGCCCTGGACCCGGGTGCCGTGATCAGCGACGTGCGGGTTCTGCGCAAGAACGGAGGCAAGCACGGCGACCTGGACTTCGAGGCGAAAGCACGATGAGCGCCCGGGGCCGCGTGCTGGCGGTGTGCCTCAGTGAGAAGAAGGGAACCGCCAAGCAGGCGACGGCTGAAGTGGAGCTGGTTGCCGGGCACGGCGTGGAGGGCGACGCGCATGCAGGGCCCGGTCACCGGCAGCTGAGCGTGCTCGACGTCGCGGCGATCGAGGAGATGCGCTCGCAGGGGTTGGAGCTGGAGTTCGGCGCCTTCGGCGAGAACATCGTGACCGAGGGGTTGGCCGTCGATGCGCTGGGCCTCGGGAGCGAAGTGGCGATAGGCGAGGCGCGGCTGGTCGTCACGCAGATCGGCAAGACGTGCCATGACCCGTGCGCGATCTTCCATACGGTCGGCTACTGCATCATGCCGGAGCGCGGGATCTTCCTCGAGGTGCAGGCGGGTGGGCAGGTGAGGCCCGGCGACGAGGTGCGAGTGGTGGCGCCGATCGATAGGTCCACGATCCAGGTGGCCATCGTGACGGTGAGCGATCGCGCGCATCGAGGGGAACGCGAAGACGCGTCGGGGCCTGCGCTGAGGGAGTACGTCGAGGCGGAACTGGGGGCCCATGTGGCGCTGGAGAGAGTCGTGCCAGACGACCACGAGGCGATCGTGGAGGCGCTCAGGGACGCGGTGGCGCGGCGCGGGATTGACCTTGTCCTGACGACCGGTAGGTCTGGTTGCGGCCCGCGAGACGTTACCCCGGAGGCCACACGGGCCGTCATCGAGCGCGAGGTGCCGGGGCTGGCGGAGCGGATGCGTGCCCAGAGCCTGCTGAAGACCCCTCATGCCATGCTGTCGCGGACGGTGGCGGGGCTGGTGGGGCGGTCGTTGATCATCAACCTGCCGGGGAGCCCGAAAGGGGCGGTGGAGAATCTGGAGGCGGTGCGAGAGGCGCTGCCTCACGCGGTGGAGCTGCTGCGGGGGGAAGCTGTGGATTGCGGAAAGGCGGAAGGCAAAGGCGAAGGCCCACCACCGGCCACAGCCGCACCCTAATGGCCGTTAATGAAATACGCTGCTATCGCCGATGGCGCCAGCGTCTTACAGCACCGGGTGCCTCCCCGTCTGTCATCCTGACGGAGGCCCTTGGGCCGACCGAAGGATCTCCTTTTTTCGCCAAGCTCTCGGCTACAGGGCACGCAGGCTTCCCGAAAGAATGAGATCCTTCGTCAGCAACGCAAACCGTTGCATCCTCAGGATGACAGCCCGGCAGCGGCGCGTTAGCAGCCTATTTCCTGCATGGCCATAAGGGTGCGACTACTGTTCCTCGGGCGTTTGTGACTGGCGAACCGTTGCCGTTCTGTGGATCGAGCACTACTCCTCAGCCAGGCGGCCGGAGTAGATGGTGAGGGTTTCACCTCGGACGAAGCCGGCAAGGAGCATCTTCAGCCGGCGAGCGAGCTTGACCCCCATCGATGTCGGAGCGCCAATGCCCGCGACTGCACCGACACCCGCTCGAGCCGCCTTGGCCACCGTCTCGAAGGAGCACCGGCCCGACACGAACAGCAGCGGGCGGTCCAGTGCCTCCCCCCGCAGGTGGCAAGCCCCGAGGACCTTGTCCACGGCGTTGCAGCGCCCGATGTCCTCCCTGACGATCACCACGGGGTTGGGGCCAAGGGGCGTTTTGGGGCAGAGGACCGCCGCGTGAGTGCCGCCGGTCGCCTCGAAGAGCGGCTGCTGGGAGCGGAGGACGACGGCCATCTGGCGCAGGTCGGCCGCCGCGATCGCCGTGCCGGGGAAGGGTGGGAGTTCGAAGACCAGGGTCTCCACCGCTCTCGCGCCGCAGAGGCCGCATACCGGCGACACCAGGGGCTTGCCGGCCGCTGAGGATTCGAGGGTCACCCCCGGCGCCAGCTCCACGTGAAGCTGACCCTTCGTGCCCGAGTCGAGGCTCGCGACGTCTTTCGCCGAGGTAAGCAGGCCCTCGGTGAGCAGGTAGCCCAGGGCCAACTCGCGTTCGTGGTCGGGGGTGCACACCAGGACGACGAGGGCCTCGCCTTCGACGAAAACCGTAAGAGGCTCCTCGGCCGCCACCTTGCGCGTGCCCGGCGTCAGGGCGGCGCCGTCGGCGATCAGGCAGTCGAATTCCTCGTAGGCGACGCCCATGGTCTCAACCTGACGGCGCGGCGAAGGCGGCCCCACGGACGTGACCGGCCTTCAGAACGACGGGTTCCACGGCTGCCGCGCAGACCTTGTACTCGGCCGTCCGGGTGATGTTGTCGAAGGCATCGACAGTCAGGGCATTGGCGGGCTGCTCGGCGAAATGGAAGGGCATCCAGATCTTGCCCGGCTTCACGCGGTCGGTGACCCAGGCGTTCACGGTCAGCACACCGCGCCGGGTGCTCACGCGGACCTTCTCCTCGTGCTTGACGCCAAGACGTGCGGCGTCTTCGGGCGAGATCTCGACAAAGGCCTCGGGCTGGCGCTCGGCGCTGGCCCGGCTGCGCCGCGTCATGGTCCCGACGTTGTAGTGGTACAACGTGCGCCCGGTGATGAGGACGAAGGGATACTCGCCGTCGGGCTCCTCGGCGGGCGGGCGATGATCGATCGGGAAGAACCTGCCCAGGCCACGCGAGAACTTGCTCTGATGGAGGAACCTTGTGCCGGGATGGTCCGTCGAGGGGCATGGCCACTGCAGGCCGACCTCGTCGATGCGGGCGTAGTTGATGCCGGCGAAGATCGGGGATAGCGCGGCCATCTCGTCCCAGATGGCGGAGGGGTGATCGTAGCCCCAGTCGTGGCCCAGGCGGCCCGCGACCTCGACCAGTATCTCCCAGTCGGCCTTGCTCTGACCCCGCGGCGAGATCGCCTGCCGCACGCGCTGCACGCGGCGCTCGGTGTTCGTAAAGGTGCCGTCCTTCTCGGCGAAGCATGCCGCCGGAAGCACAACGTCGGCGTACTCGGCCGTGCGGCACAGGAAGAGGTCGTGGACGACCAGGAAGTCCAGTTTTTCGACGGCCTCGACGGTGCGCGCGAGGAAGGGTTCGCTCATCACGATGTCCTCGCCCATGACATAGAGGGCCTTGATCTGCCCGTCGAGGGCGCGCTCGATCATCTCGGTGGTGGTGAGGCCGACGGAGGCGGGCAGGTCGCGCCCGTAAGCGGCCGAGAACTTGGCCTGGACGGCGGGGTCGTCCACTTTCTGGTAGCCGGGGTAGACGTTAGGCAGGGCGCCCATGTCGCACGAGCCCTGCACGTTGTTCTGGCCGCGGAGGGGGTTCACGCCGGTGCTTTCCCGGCCGAGGTGGCCCGTAAGCATTGCGAGATTCGCGCAGGAGCGGACGTTGTCGGTGCCGCAGGTGTGCTCGGTGATGCCGAGGGTGTAGAAGATGGCAGCTTTGTCGGCCGTCGCGTAGAGGCGAGCTGCGGCGCGGATGTCCTCGGCGGGCACGCCGCAGAGGCCGGCAACATCCTCGGGCCGGTAGCGGGTGACGACCTCCCGCATCTCTTCGAAGCCTTCGGTACGCTCGGCGATGAAGGCCGCATCCTCGAGCCCCTCCTCGAGAATCGCGTGCATCATCGCGTTGATCAGCGTGATGTCGGTGCCGGGGTTGAGGGCGAGATGTAGCTTCGCAAACTCGGTCATGCCGATGCGCCGGGGGTCGATCACGATGATGTCGGCGCCGCGCCGCCAGGCCCGCTTCATCTCAAGGGCGAGGACGGGATGCGCCTCCGTCGTGTTGGAGCCGATGACGAGGAGGCAGTCGCAGTCGCGGATTTCGCCGATCGAGTTGGTCATCGCGCCGCTGCCGAAGGAGAGCGCCAGCCCCGCGACCGTCGGGGCGTGGCACGTACGGGCGCACTGATCGACGTTGTGGGTGCCGAAGACCTGCCGCGCCAGCTTCTGCATCAGGTAGTTCTCCTCGTTCGTGCAGCGCGAGGAGCTGACGAAGCCGAGGACGTCGGGGCCGTAGCGCTCGGCAATCTCGGACAGGCGGGTGGCGATCAAAGCGTAGGCTTCGTCCCACGTGGCCTCGACGAGCACGCCGTCCTTGCGGATCAGAGGCGTACTCAAGCGGTCGGGGGCTTCGATGAACTCATACCCAAAACGACCTTTGACGCAGAGGTTGCCGAAGTTGGGCGGGACGGTGAGATCGCCGGTGACCTGGACGACCTCATCGTCGAGGACGTTGAGATCGAGCACACAGCCCACGCCGCAGTAGCCGCAGGTGGTGCGGACCTTGGTGAAATCCTTCGGGCGGCCACGGTCGAGAGCGCGCTGGACCATCAGGGCGCCGGTGGGACAGGCGTCGACGCACTGGCCGCATAGCTCGCAGTCGGTGTTCCAGTTCAGCCCGCCGGCCGGCGGGTCTATGTGCGTGTCGAAGCCGCGTCCGACGAAATCCACGGCGCCGACGGCCTGCAGTTCCCCGCACAGCCGCACGCACTTGCCGCAGAGGATGCACTTTTCGGCATCCCGGTAGATGACGGCATTGCCGACTGCCTCGACCACCGGGCAGGGCTCACGGGGCGTCGGGTCGAACTCCTCGATCTTCAAGTCATAGGCCAGGTCCTGCAGGTCACACACGCCGGCCTTGCCGCAGGTGAGGCACTTGCGCGGGTGATCGGAGAGAAGGAGCTTGACTAGGGTACGCCTCACGTCGCGCAGAAGATCGGTCTCGGTATGGACGACCATGCCCTCGGCCACTTCCGTCGTGCAGGCGGTGACCGGGGCCGGCCGGCCCTCGATCTCCACCAGGCAGAGTCGGCAGCCACCGTAGGCCTCCAGACGCGGGTCGTAGCAGAGATGCGGGATCTTGATGCCCGCCGCGAGCGCGGCCTCGAGGAGGTTAGTTCCGCGCGCGGCGGTGACGGGTTTGTTGTTGATCGTTAGCGAGACCACGGGCGCACCTCGAGTCAAAGGACCGGAGTCTCCTCGGTGGCGAAGATCCGCAGGTTCGGCATATCGGCGAAGCAGGCGGCATCCGGACCCAGCACCGCCGCGTACTCGGGATCGGCGAAGAAGGCCTCGAAGTCTTCGCGGTTGTCGAACCACATTTCCGCGATGCCGTCGTACTCGGCCGCGCCGGGCGGAAGGCTGCAGGTGATCTCCGCGTTGACGTACCTGCGGACATAGCGCCGGCCGCAGTCGCTCTCGCGCACGAGAGGGCCGTGCACGGTGAGCCAATGCTCGACGCACTGCTGATGCGTCAGGCCCGAGGCGCGGCGAAACAGGATTGCGATCTTGATCATGGACGATGCTCCTAGCCCCCATCAGATCGGCAGGGCGCGCACGAGACCCTCACAGACGCCTGCGCGACAATGCCGGAACAGGACGTGCTCTTCGTACTCGTCGCGGAAGTAACGGAGAGTGGAAAGCACGGGGTTGGGGGCGGTCTGGCCCAGGCCACAGAGGGCGCTGAGCTTGATGGTCTCGGCGAGGTGTTCAAGCTCGTCAAGGTCGCTCAGGCGGGCCTCGCCCGGGGGGCCTCCGGCCCCAGTGATGCGATCGAGGATCTCCAGCATCCGGCGCGTGCCGATCCGGCAGGGCACGCACTTGCCGCAGGACTCGCTCTGCGTGAATTCGAGGAAGAAGCGGGCGATGTCCACCATGCAGGTATCCTCGTCCATGACGATGAGGCTGCCTGAGCCCATCATCGCGCCGACACCCTTGAGCGTGTCGTAGTCGATGGGCAAGTCCAGGTAGCGGGCGGGGACACAGCCGCCGGAGGGGCCGCCCATCTGAGCCGCCTTGAACTTCCGGCCGCCGGGGATGCCGCCGCCGATCTCGAAGATGATCTGGCGGAGGGTCGTCCCGATGGGTACCTCGACGAGGCCGGTGCAGTTCACCTTGCCGGCGAGGGCGAAGATCTTCGTGCCCTTGCTGCCCTCGGTGCCGAAGGAGGCATACCACTCGGCGCCGTTGAGAAGGATGGGCGCGATGTTGGCCAGCGTCTCGACATTGTTGATGGTCGTGGGCGCGTTCTTGTAGCCGCGCTGGCCGGGGAAGGGCGGCTTGGGACGAGGCATGCCGCGGCAGCCTTCCAGCGAGGCGATAAGCGCCGTCTCCTCGCCGCAGACGAAAACGCCTGCGGCTTCGTGGAGGCTGATGTCGAAGGAGAACCCGGAGCCCAGGATGTTGTCGCCGAGAAGTCCGGCGTCGCGGGCTTGCTCAAGGGCGATGCTCGCGTGCGTGATGGCGAGAGGGTACTCGGCGCCCACGTAGATGAGCCCCTTCGTGGCCCCGATGGCGTAGCCCGCGACGATCATGCCCTCGAGGATCGCATGGGGTGAGCCCTCGAGGAGGCTGCGGTCCATGAAGGCGCCCGGGTCGCCCTCGTGGGCGTTGCAGATTAGGTACTTCTGGGACCCGGTAGCCGAGCGGCAGAGGTCCCACTTCACGCCGGCGGGGAAGCCTGCGCCGCCCCGCCCACGCAGGCCGGACCGCTTCACCTCGTCGATGACCTGTTCGGGCTGCATCTCACAGAGGGCCCTCGCGGCCGCCGCGTAGCCATCCCGCGCGATGTAGTCGTCCAGGTCCACCGGGTCGAGTTCGATGTTGTGGCGGAAGACGATGCGAGTCTGCAACCGGTAGAAGGGCACGTCGCAGTCGCGCACGATCTTCTCGCCAGTCTTGGGGTCGGTGTAGAGGATGCGGTCGATGGGTTCTCCGCGGAGGGCGGTGCGCTCGAGGATCTCGTGGACATCCTCGACCCGCACGTGGGGGTAGAAGATGCGCTCGGGGTGGACGACAAGGACCGGGCCCTGTTCGCAGAAACCGTGGCAGCCGGTGCGCTTGAGACGCACCCGGTCCGCTACGCCCAAGCGGGTGATCTCGTCCTCGAAGGCCTGGCATACCTGCGCGGCGCCGACCGCCTGGCAGCCGGTGCTGCACACGGCGAGGGTGCGCTCCGGCATGGCGACGAGGGCGGCCCACTTGCGGGCGGCCAGATCCTGCCGTGACCGTATCATCGTGCGGCGGGCATCTCCCGGCGGCAGTGGCTGAGCGCCTCCAGGGCATCGCTCTGGTCGAGCTTGCCGTAGCACTCCCCGTCCACCGTCATGACAGGCCCGACGGCGCAGGCTCCCACGCAGGCAACGGTCTCCAGCGTGAAGTCGTGGTCGGCGGTGGTCTCTCCCGGCTTGACGCCGAGTTGCTTGCGGACTGTGTCGAGGACCTGTCTACCGCCGCGGACGTGGCAGGCCGTGCCCCGGCATACGCATACCTTATGGCGGCCTTGGGGCGTGAGGGAGAACTGCGGGTAGAAGGTGGCGACGCCCAACACCTTGGCCCGCGACACGTGCAGATGCGCGGCGATGAGGCCGACCATCTGGGCGGGGATGTAGCCGTAGTGCTTCTGCACGGTGCGCAAGAGGGGTATGACGTGGTCGGGTTGGCGGGGGTACATCGCCAGCAGGGGCTCGAGCAGCGAGAGGTCAACCGCGTCCACGGCCTCGGCCGCCTCAGCCGCCCTAACTGCCTGCACGGTCTGGATCGCGGGTTCAAGCGTGGCCGTCATGACCTGGGCTTCGGGCATCAAAAACTCCTCCTCGACTGCGAAAGATGAGGGGCAGAGCCCCGGGCGGCGAGGTCCTGAGCGAGTTCCAGGTCCGCCCCGGTGTTGACGTTGAAGAACAGCCGTCGGGGGTCGCCGTACTGCGCAAGCTCGTGCTGATTTACCCACCGCACAGGCAACCGGGGGTACAAGGCCCACATTGGGAGGTCGACACCATCTCCCATACCCTCGATTACCGGGGCGCACGACTGTGCATAGGCCGCACAAAGGGGCTGAGGCTGACCTAGTACAAGGGGAATGGCGGCCGCAGAACCATCGAGCCCTCGGGAGAGGTAGCGCAACAACTCGGGGGTTACAAAGGGCATATCCCAGGCCAGGAGCATAGCGACCGGAGTCTGGAGAGCGCGCAAGCCGAGGAGCAAGCCGTGCAAAGGCCCGGCATAGGGCATTTCGTCATGGAGAACCGGAAGATCGATCCCGGTAGGTAGCGGAGCGTCGCCGACTACGACGACTCGCTCGGCGACCGCGGTTGCCGCCCGCACGACTCGAGCAACCAGAGAGGTGCCGGCGACCAGCCGACAACCCTTATCCGGTGCCAGGCGCCGTCCCCGACCTCCCGCCAACACAATCGCGCCGACTTCAGCCACTTGTCGGTCCCCTGGAACTGCGGGTCTTGTGCTGACGCCCCCAGATGGGGCGCATCAACAGGGCGACGTGCGATAGGGGCTGAAGCCCTGGATAGTTCCACGCTCTACTTGGCCGCCGTACGCGCCACGCAGATGTGAAGGTCGGCGATCTGCTCCTATCACTCAGTGTTATAACGCTGGGAAGACTCCAGATGTTCCCATGTGCGACCGTGCTGCTGGGGTTACGCGCTAGAAGTAACGCGATCGGGGTCGATACAGTCTCCGCTAGGAGCGAAAGCACGCAAAGGCGGTGGGGCGACGAAATCCGTGGCTCAGTGAAGCTGGCTGTAGGCTTCCGCAAGAAGCCGGGTGGTCTCTCCGGGGCAGGTCGCGACCGGCCTATCCCCTATCCGTCTGACCGGCACGATTTCCATCAGCGAGTTCGTGACGAAAGCTTCCCTGAACGCGCCCAGGTCCTCGGGCGCGATCGACCGCTCCGCTGCCCGGATCCCCGCTTCCCGCGCGAGGTTCAGCACCACCGCCCGCGTCACCCCCGGCAGAAGGCCGTCCTCCACCGGCGGCGTGACGAGTGTCCCATCGGCAACGACGGCGAACAAGTTCGTGACGGCCCCTTCCGTCACCTGCCCGGCGCAGTTCCGCAGCAGGGCCTCCTGGGCGCCCGCCCGGTGGGCGAACTCCCTCGCCCGCAGGCAAGTCAGGTAGTTCCCCGACTTGAGGCCGACCGTCGCGTCTTGTGCGCAGCGACGCCACGGCGCCACAACGAGGTCGATTCCGTCGCGATACCACTCCTCCGGATAGCCTTCGAACGCCCGCACAGCGACCGTCAGCGACGGTCTGAGGTCGTCCCAGTCGTCCCCCATCGCCACCAGCGTCATCCGCACAGCCGCATCAGAGAGATTATTGGCGCCGAGAACCGCCGAAATCACGCTCTCAGACAGTTCCGGAGCGCCCAATCTTAGCTCTTCAGCGCCCGATTTCATCCGCACAACGTGCTTATCGAGCAGGAACGGCCGCCCGCCATAAGTCCGCAGCGTCTCGAAGAGGCTGAAGCCGTACAGCGCGGCAAAGCTCATCGCCGGGAGGGTCAGCGTCTCAGTTGGCACCAGCGCCCCATCCCGCCACGCGGTCGGCGCCCAGTTCACGATACACCTCCGGCCAGGGCGTCAAGCTGCGCCGGCAAGTCCTCCGCCAGCGCTGCTGCCATGCCCCGGCCCTTGTGCAGCGTCTCCACGTACTCGGCATGCGGGTCCGAGTCGGCCACGATTCCGCCTCCCACCTGGTAGAACACCTCGCTCCCGCGCACGATTAAGGTCCGGATGGCGATGTTTAGGTCCATCCGCCCATGGGCGGAGATGTAGCCGATGGAGCCGGTATACACGGCCCTCCTGGTCGGCTCAAGCTCGTCGATGATCTGCATGGAGCGGATCTTGGGCGCGCCGGTGATCGACCCGCCGGGAAACGTCGCCCGGAGCAGGTCCACCGGCCCCTGACCGGCCCTCAGCCGCCCCTGAACCGTCGCTACCAGGTGATGCACCGTCTCATAGCTCTCCAGGGCAAAGAGGTCCGCAGGACCTCCCAGCTCCGGCACCCGCACCGTCCCGAACTCGCAGACCTTGCCCAGGTCGTTGCGCTCGAGATCGACGATCATGAGCAGCTCCGCCCTATCTTTGACACTCGCGCGGAGAACGTCGGCCAGGCGGCGATCCTCCTCCGGCGTCGCCCCGCGGGCGATCGTGCCCTTGATCGGACGGGTCTCGACCAGCCCGTCGGACTCCATTCTGAGGAAGCGTTCGGGGGACGAACTGAGCACCTCGACCTCGTCCTCGTGTCGCAGATAGGCTGCGAAAGGGGCAGGATTCGTCGTTCTGAGGCGGTTGTAGAGCGAGAATCCGTCGCTCTGGAGCGGCGCCTGGAACCTCTGGGAGAGGTTCACCTGATAGATATCGCCCGCGGCGATGTACTCCTTCGCCCGCCTGATCGCCGCGGTGTAGCGGTCGTAAGTGAAGTTGCAGGACAGCTCCGTACCCTCCGCAACGGCCCTCTTGGGCGTCGTTTGAGGCCCCTTTGAGCGCCTTCCAGCGACCTCTCGGAGCCACTTTGACGCCTCTTCACCGCCCTTTCCGGGCAGGTGGACAAGCCAAGCGGCGCGGTCGGCGTGATCGTAGACCACCGCCGCGGGGTAGAAGCCGATGAACATATCGGGGACCTGCAGGTCGTCGACGGCATGGAGCGTCACCGGCTCAGTCCACGGCGCGAGGTCGTAGCCGAAGTAGCCGACCATCCCACCGGCGAAGGGCAGCGGGAAGCCCGGCGCAGAGGTCCGCCACTCGGCGAGGAGGCGCTCCAAGGCCCGGAACGGGTCGCCCTTTTCCTCCCGTGGCGCAGCTGGCGGGCCGACGAGCAGGCGATCGCCCTTCGCTTCGAGGATCGTCGACGGCCGCGCGGCGATCAGGCTGTAGCGTCCCTGCGGCCCACCGGGAAGCGCCGCATCGAGCCACGCCACATGGGGCTCGTCGGCGAGAGCGGAGGCGAGGGCGATGGGTTCCGGCGCATCAAGAAGGTCGACGATGGGTTGGTCTGCCATTGGCCTTGCCGCAGAGAACGGGTCCAAATTCAAGTCCAGTATAGGCCCTGCAAGGCCTAATCCAAAGGGGCGTGACGGCTGGCCAACCAGAGCCACTCGCCTGAGTGGATCGAAGCTCGGGTGCCGGAGCAGGCGACTCGAGGCCAAGGCTAGGCGCTCGACAGACCGCCGGCGATTCTGTCGATGTCCACGAGCTCGCCGACCGTTTCCTTGGCGATGCGAATCTTCTCGTGATCCCTCGGAAGGATCTTCGCAACGAGGTTCGCGATCCGCGTGGCGAGGTTGAAGGTGCCATCGTCGGAGGCGATGACCGGTACGCGGCTCCGCTCGATGATTCGCAGCACGTTCGTTTGCGGGCGGACGCCGCCGGTGAGGCACAGGGCCGAGACGTGGGGCGCGTCGTCGCTGGCCTCGGCGCTGAGTTCGGCGGAGATGCAGGCCAGGATGATGTCATCGCGGTCTCCGGGCGTGATGACCAGAGTGCCCTCGGTGAACTCGTCGAGCAGCCGGTGGGCGGGCGCGGCGCCGATGATGAACTTGCGGAGACGGCGGTCGAGGAACTCCTCGCCGCTGAGGACGTAGGCCTCGATCTCGTGGACTACCTGGCGGAGGGTGATCTCCAAGAGAACGGGCAGCATCGGGACCATGCCCAAGACGGGAATCCCCGCGCCGCCGAACCACACCGACACCGTCGAACGGCATTCCTCCATCTTCGAGGGCTGAACCTTGTTGCTTATCACTCCCAGGAGAGGGGCGCTTTCCTTCTCGAAGAGCGCCTGGTTGACGGCGAATTCGTCGATGGGTTGTCCGATGCCGCCGCCGATGACGACGATGGTCCTCGAGTTGAGGAGAGCCGCGACCGTCGCGTTCGAGAGGCCGAGGACGGCGCCCACGCCGGCGTGGCCCGTGCCCTCAACGACAACTACGTCGGCGCCGTCACTGGTCTCTGCGAAGCCCGCCAGTATCTTCTCCTTCAGCGAGTCCGTGTTGCCGCCCCCCAGCAGGAAGCGCTGGGTGAACCCGCGGGGAACGGTGATGGGGTTGGCCGCCGTCACGGCGCCGGGCATGCCGAAGACGCGATGGATCAGGGCCACGTCCTCGTCGACGGACACGCCGTCAACGTGCACGGTCCGCTGGCCGACCGGCTTCATATACCTGACCGCCAGGCCTCTCTCGCGCAGCGCCGCCACGAGGCCCAGGGAGACGAAGGTCTTGCCCGCATGCTGTCCTGTACCCGCTATGTAGATGGACTGGACCATGGCTCTCACTCAACCTCGGCAATGCCGCTCTCGCGGACGATGTCCTTGACGGCCCGATAGGCAGGGCTGTCCAGTGGCACCTTCAACAGCGCTTCGCCGGCATCATCGAGGCAGTGGACGCCCTCGTCTTCCGGGACCACGCTGACAGCGCCGGCGGCGACGCCCTCCAGGATCGCGCGGACAGCGGGGACCATGCCATTGCGACTGCGGTTGGCCACGACCACGGTCTTGCCCAGAGGCGTGCCGAGGTCTTCCATCAGCTCTACCACGCGGCGCACCGTCTCGGCGGAGCGCACGCTCGGGTCGGCGACTACCAGCACATAGTCCGCCCGGCCGGCGGTGCGGCGGCTGAGATGTTCGAGGCCGGCTTCGCAATCAACGACCACGTAGTCGTACTCGTCCGACAGTTTGTCCACCACTTGCCGGACGATGCTGTTAGCGTAGCAGTAGCAGCCGGGCCCCTCGGGGCGGCCCATGGCGAGGAGGTCGAAGTCGTCCGTCTCCACTATCGATTGCTGCGTGCGGTAGGCGATGTACTCGGCCTTGGTCATCCCACCGGGGAGGGAGGTGATCTCCTCGAGCATGTTCTCGCGGATGCTGCCCACGGTCTCCTCGGCCTCGACGCCGAGGGCGCGGTCGAGGTTGCGATTGGGGTCGGCGTCCACCGCGAGGATGGTCCCGGCCTTCGACTCGACGAGGGCCTTGACCATCAGGGCCGCGATCACTGTCTTGCCACTGCCGCCTTTTCCGGCGACCACTATCGTTTTCGACATCCGACTGCCTCCACGCCAAACGGTCTAGGTGGACTGCTAGGCTCGCGTGCGAAGGTTCTCGAGGACGGCGGCGAGGTCGGCGCGGAGGGCCTGGCCGGCGTCGCCAGCAAAGACGCCTTCCTGCGCGAGACCGCGATGGTCGCCGACAAAGCCAATCACCGGCATGTCGCCGAGGGCCTCGCGGATGAGGGTCTTCTCCCCCTCGGTGGACGCACGGTTGCCGACGGCGAAGACGTTGGTGATCCCGAGTTCGCCGGCGAGTTTCACAATGCGCAAAGCCGCGCGCAGGGCCGGCGGCGTCGGGTCCACGACGACCAGGAAGGCGTTGACGGCGGCGGCCGTACCCCGGCCCAGGTGCTCCAGGCCGGCCTCCATATCCACCAGGAGGGATCCCGGCAGGGCAACAAGCTCGCGGAGAAGCTGCTTGAGGGTGCTGTTGAGCGAGCAGGCACAACCCGCACCGCCGCGATCGATCGTGCCCATGACCAGCAGGTCGATGTTGCCGTCGCTGATCTTGAACTCCTCGATCAGGTCGGCCACCTCGGGCGCGAGGTCGAACATCCCGCCCCCGGAACTGCCCGCCCTTGCCGCAAGCAGTTCTTTCATCTCAGACACGGGCTTGATGTCCACCAGCCTGTCCGGCGGTATCCCCAGGGCAAAGCCCAGACAGTTGTTCGGGTCGGCGTCCACGGCCATGACTTTGCCGGCCTCGGCCAGTAACAGCGTAAGGCCCGCGCAGACTGTCGTCTTGCCAACGCCGCCTTTGCCGGCGACCGCTAACTTCATCGGAACCACCTCAGTGGAAAGAGCCGACTCTACTCCTCGTCCTTCGCCTTCTTCACTGCTTCCTGGACGGCCTCGTACAGCAGGCCTACCGACAGGTGCATGACTGTGTCTCCGAGGGCTGGGTCCATAGTCATGGTGGCCAAGCAAGGGTAGGTAGCATGGAGCGAGTGCACGATCTCCAGCGTCTCGTGGCTAAGGTCCGTGCCCACGAGCTTGCCCGCTGCTGCGGCCGTCAGCCCACACGGCGCGCCACGCTTGCACTCGGCACCCACTACGCGGCCGTCACGCTGGGTCAGGATCAGCTCGGGCTTGCCGACCTCGTACTCGTCGGCGAAGCGTTTGAGGACCGGTCCCTGCGGGTTGAGCGCGCAAAAGGGCTTGGGGAACTCGCACTCAAGGCCTCGGCCCCGGCACAGTTCGCCTACTTGTCGGACCAGTCCCGGTCGCGCCCAGTCGGGGTCTTCGACCGGCACGATCAGGGCCTTGCCGCCGTGCACCGCCATCAGGTCCGGAAGCTCGACCACGAGGTCCTGATGCATATGCACCGCGATCACCACGTCCCCGTGACCCGCGTTCGCCGGCAGGTACTCCTCCGGCTCGTCGATGATCATGGGCAGATTGCGCGGCGCCTCGTAATCCTCTACGTGGCCCCCGCGGGACCGGAAGTAATGGATAAGCCGCTGGGCGTAAAGGCCGCCGGTGTGATGTATCTCCAGAGTGAGCATGGTCGCGAGCTTCGCATCCTCTACGTTCTGTAGGCCTTCAGGAAATCGTCGCAGTAGACCGTGTTGTTCATCAGTAGTTCGGCCGTGATCATGGCGTCCACGAGGTCGTCGTCGAGGGGATCCATGATCGCCCCATCCAGGCCCGAGGCAATCGCCATCACGAGGTAGGTGCGGTTCACCAAAGGGCGATACTGCGTCCCCTGGGAGACGTTGCTAAGCCCCAGGATCGTCTTTGGTGATGGATCCGACAGCAGCTTGCACTCCGCGATGGCCTTGAGGACCTCCGGCTGATGGTTCTGCGTGCACGAGATCGGGAGGATGACCGGGTCGATCCACACGTTCTCGGGCAGGACCCCGTGCTCCATTGCCGAGGCGACGATCTTGAGGGCGACCTCCGTGCGTCCGGCCGCATCGCGAGGCACGCCGTTCTCATCGATCGTCAGCCCGATGATTGGGCAGCCGTACTCGCTCGCAAGGGGCATCAACTCGGCGAGCTTCTCCTCCTCGCCGGTCGTCGAGTTGATGAGCGCGTTCGCACCCGCCGCCTCGAGACCCGCGCGGAGGACCGCCGGCTTGGGGCTGTCGATGGCGAGCGGAAGGTCGGTGACCTTGCGCGTCGTCTCAGCCAGCCACCGCATCGCGGCCACGGCGTCTTCCGCCGAGGGGCCGACGTTGAGGTCGAGAATATTGGCACCCTTCGCGATCTGTAGCTGCGCCACCTCAACGATCACGGCCTCGTCCTGGGCGACGATTGCCGCGCCTACCCGCTTGAACATCCCGTTAAGCCGTTCGCCGATCAGGATCATCTAAGACGCCTCCGTGGCATCAAACGTCAGACCGCCGCCGCCGAGTAGGCCAGCATCGATTCCTTCACGAGCCGTACCGCCTCGGGGTGCCACATCACCAGGATGTCCGTCCCGCCCTGCATGAAAAACTCGGCGGTGACGGCCTCCCAGAGGATCGCACGCTCATCCTGCTTGCCCCACTGAGGCGCTTCGGCCTCGGGCAGGCGCGACTCCTTGGCCCGCCAGGTCTCCGAGCCGACGATGGCGAGCATGGGCATGGAGAGCATCTTGTCGCCGCCGAGGGCCGCCAGGCGAGTGCGCTCCATGATCGTGTAGGCGTACTCGACGCCGTAGCCCAGGCCGCCAGTGGACTGGTAGATGAGGATGTCCTCGGTCTTGACGCCCATCTCGGTGACGAGGATGTTGACCTGCTTTTGGATGTTGATGTCGAGGGGCGCCTCGTCGATGACCACGTGGCCGTCGGCCAGGGCGCAGGCCGCGATGGTCTTGTAGTTCTCATGCACGGCCGAGCCTAGGCAGACGCGCTCCCCAGCCGCGGCCTGGCTGATCGCCGGGAGGAGGTCGTTGTCCTTGTCGCGATCGCCACAGCCCCAGAGGATCAGGGGCACGCTCACGGTCTCGAGCACCTTCTTCACCGTCGCGGCGCAGTCGGCGGGCGAGGCGTTGCCCGCGTCGGGATGGGCGCTCTGGAGGCGGAGGCAGATCATGTCAGCCCCGAATTGCTCGACGCACTTGTGCGCCCACGCCGCAGGATCGCCGAACACGTCGCCGAAGGCATCGACCAGGGGCGTCGGCCAGTCCGTCGGCGCCACGTCGAGCACTTCCATCGCGATCACCGGACGGTGAGGGGCTTCCGCCTCGAAGTTGAGGAACGGGAGCGTTGCCTCGCCGCCGACAGTGATCGTCGTCGAGCGCGTGCCGCCTTCGGCCGCGGTCGCTCCGATCCTGACCTCGTTAACAGCCGCACGCCACTTCTCCTTCGGCCTCTCGAAAGGCATGGTCTACCTCCTCGATTGCCCTACGCTTGCCTGCGAACGCCGGCGCCAGCATCTCACCGACGGGAACCTGCTCAGGTCCGTGTGCGGCAGGAACATCGACGCCACGTACTCATCCATGAAGGTAGGGTCGCCGCTAAGCTCCAGGTAGGTCATGCTCTGGGCGATGCGGCTCACGCGCTCCCGCGCCGCGCGCGACATGAGGCTCGCGCAGGCACCGCGCAAGGAGCTGTTGCCCGCGTATTCGATCCGCTCCGCGGGAACGTCCGGGATCAGGCCGAGCTTGACCGCTGCCTCGAGATTGAGGTGCGCTCCGAAGCCTCCGGCAATGTAGACCTTCGCGATCTGCTCGGCCCGCAAGCCCAGCGCCCGCAGCAGGACGGTGATGCCCGCGTGCACGGCGGCCTTGGAGCGGATGAGGTGCTCCACGTCGGCCTGGGTGAGGACGATGTCCAGCACGGCGCCCAGCTCGCCTTGACGCACCAGCACGAACTCCGTCTGATAGCCGCTTTGCCTCAGTCGCCTGGTGGGCGCGTCCGCGTTGAAGAGCCCGCTGCGGTCGATGATGCCGGCCTCGAAGAGCGTGGCGAGCGCCTCCAGCAGACCGGTGCCACAGATGCCAGCGGGAGGGCCGCCTCCAATCACGCGCAGCTCAAGCGCGTCGGTGCTCGCGTCATAGCGGACCTGCTCGATCGCGCCGCGGCTGGCCTGCATGCCTGCCTCGATCCCCACGCCCTCGAAGGCCGGACCAGCCGAGCAGGAGCAGCAGGTCAGCCACTCCGAAGACCCGACGACGATCTCGCCGTTGGTGCCGACGTCGATGAGCAGAGACAGGTCGGCGCTTTCGTCCATGCCAGTGGCGAGAACGCCTGCGACGATGTCGCCGCCGACGAAGCCGCTGACCGCCGGGTGCAGATAGACCGCGCCCGCCAGGTTCATCTCGAGCCCGACCTCTTCCGCCCGGAACACCGGCAGGTCGCCGGCGGCCGGGACATGCGGTGCGCGCCGAATGGCCGGGGCCTCGATACCCAGCAGGAAGCTCGTCATCGTGGCGTTGCCGGCGATGGACGCGGCGACGATGTCGGTGGGCCGGAGACCGGCCGACCGGGCAAGCTGGCGGATCAGGCCGTTCACAGTCCCCAGAACTGATGCGCGCAGATCCCGCAAGCCGGTGGGATGCTCCTCCGAGCGAAGAATGCGGCTGATGACGTCGTCACCGAATTGGGCCTGCGCGTTGCGGTGAACGGCCGTCCCGAGGGACATCGCCTGCGTCATGTCGACGAGTTGGCCGGCGACCGTCGTAGTGCCGATGTCCATCGCCACCCCATGTCTCGGAGGCGACCCGCGACCAGGCCCCGACACGGAAAGGACCCGCGAGACCTCCCCTTCGTCGGCCAGCACGACCTCGACCTCGAAGCCGCTGCGGCGAAGGACACCGGGGAGCGACTGTAGAGTAGGGAGGCTGATTGAGATGGACGCGGGCTCCGGATCTGCCTTGCGCAGCGCGGTGCGAAAGCGGCTCAGGTCGGGCGAATTGTCCTGCGTCGTCGGCGGGTTCATCCGCACGACCAGCGCGCGCACCAGCGGGTGGCCGTCGCCGGCGGGTACGGCTTCGAAGCCGCGAACGTCAGCATCGCTGACGCTCTCGTCAAGCTGGGCGGCCAAGCGCTCGGCCCGCCCGACGTCGACAACCAGGTCTTCGTGGACCCGCGTCTGGCATGCAAGCACCCAGCCCTTGCCGCCGGACCGCGAGGGCGTTTCGTCGGCGCGCACGAGGACGCCGCAGTTGCCGCAAGCGCCGTGGCCCCCGCACGACAAGGGAAGGGCGATGCCCGCCAGCGCCGCCGCGTCGGCCAGCGTCGTCCCGTCGTCCACCGAGACGCAGCGTTCTCCAGGTTCGAAGATGACAGTGTGTGCGCTCATGTCAGGTCCTACGCGGGCACCGGTAAGGCTTTCAGAAAGGCCGGTATGCCGGCGCTCTCACGTGGTCCGACAACGACGGTCCAACCCGACTGGTCCTCGAGCTTGCCGCTCAATACCGCGACGCCGCCGGGGAGGATGACCGTGCGGTGCTTGACCTTGTCGGCGATGCCGCTCGTGGCCAGCGCCTTCGAGATCGTCTCGGCCGTGAAGTCCTCCGCCGCCCAGGCGGTTAGGACCGACGTGCCCTTGGTGTCGACCACGAGTATCCAGGCAGGCACTTTGCTCGCCGACACGTCGCCCTCGACGGTGAAATAGGTCAGGGAGAAGTTCGTCGTCACCAGCACCGGCGAGTCCTCCGTCGGCGTGCCGACCTCGTAGATGCCGGCCTGCACCTGGATCGGCTTCTCCGGGTCGGTGTAGATGTTCAGCCTCGCGGTGACGAGGGGCAGGAGCAGCGCCGGGTCGTCGAAGTCCACGACCACGATGCCGGCGTACTTCGCGATCGCTACCGACGCGTTGACCACCTTGCTCAGCGGCGAGTCACCCATCGCCACGACGATCGTCGGGTGGCCCACCTGCCGGTTCTTCTTCAACAGAGCGGCGCGCCGGATCGCGGTCAAGTCGGCGAGCATCTCCGCGGGAGTGCGGGCGCCACTGTCGAGCACGATCTCGGTCACACCCGCCTCCGACGCCCTCTGCGCGAGGTCGGCGAGGTTGGCGACGCCATCGCTGCGCACCGCCAGGGGCAGGTTGTGCTGCTTGGCGATCGCGGCCATGTCGTCGAGGTTCGCGCTAGTCGCGGCATAGAGGAGGGGGCGTTTGTCAGCGATCGCCGCAGCCGCGGCTGCCATCGCCACTGGGTCGTCGGTCATGAGAACGATCGGCAGGCTGCCGTTGGCGGCTACTTCACGCGCAGCCGCGGCCAGATCGCTGCCCGGCACGTGCTGCAAGGCAAGGAGGTCCACGCCCGTGCTCTGTCCGACGCGGTCGAACTGCAGCGCCGAAAGGTCAGCCGCACGCTTCGCAAGCTGCGCCGCATCGAGGTCGCTGGGCACGGTGACGGCCAGCCCGCACGGATGATGGAAGGCGTCCTCGTGGCGGAACATCGCGGTCTCATTGCCGATCTTCAGCGCGCGCTCGCCCGCGCCAATCGTCACGAGGTTGATGGGCGGAGCCGACGAGCCCTCGAGCGCCGCCTTCGCCTCTTCGCTGGCGGTCGGGCACTTGTCGAGCGAGGTCTTCTTCTGCGCGAGTTGCATCGCGAAGGCCAGGCAGGTCGGGAACCCGCAGTCACGGCAGTTCGTCTGCGGCAAGAGCTTGTAGATCTCGATTGCGCTCAGAGCCATGCGAAGTCCTCCTTATCCCAGCAGGGAATCCATCGTCAGTGCCGGGTGGTCGACCTTCATCAGATAGTCGAGCAGCTCTTCGCTCGTCGTGGCGACGGTCTCGTCGGCGATCTTGTCGGGGAGGTCGGGTATGCCCATCTCCTCGGCCCGCTTGCGGAGCAGATCCATGACGCCGTCCTTTAGTTCCTTGGGCATCCATACCACTCGCGGGAGCCCGCCCTCGGCCGAGATGAACTTCTTCGACGTGATATATAGCCGCCCCACTCCGAGGAAGCCGGGCGTCTGCGCCCCACCACCGACCGTGCCCGCGAGCGTTGTGAAGGGCATGCCTATCGGCGTCATGCCCTCGTACTCGCGGTTGACGATCATGACCCCATTCGCCTCGGGGAGGATGGCCACGATGCACTCGAAGCATCCGCAGGAGGTCATCGGGTCCTCCATCAGCGAGTAGGCGTTGAAGCACTCGATGGACTTGTTCGAGGCGGCGTTGACGAATTCGTTGACGCCCGACCACTGGCCGCGTACCTGGTCGATCGTCTGCCCCTTGTCCACGGGCTGGTTGGGCCCGGCGGGGTTGATCTCGAAGGAGGCGCGGCCGTCGAGCCAGTTGTAGGCGCCGCAAAGGCCGAGGCGCTCGGGGCTGATGATGCACACGTGGTTGGGCGCGTAGGACTGGCAGAGGGTGCACGAGTAGAAGATGTCGACCGAGTCGTCGGTCATGCCGCCGATGCGCTCGTCGCGGGTCGCGTAGGCCAGCTTCGCCTCGGTGAGCAGCGGTTCGAACCGGCTCTCGTCGGTGCAGATGGTGACCTGGATCTTGTCCACGATCGCGCCGAAGCGCGCGTGCAACTCGGCGATCAGCAGCGAGCCGAGGTGCTTCATCCGCAGGCCGGCCTTGGCCGCATCCTTGCTGATGCGCACCCACGGCATGTCGCGCTGGCCCATGTGGAAGACGCCGAGGGCGTGGTTGAGGATCGTGTGGATCTGCCGTTCGAGGATGGGCTCGAAGTCCTGGTGCATCTTCCGCCCGGCCACCTCGATGAAGGTGAACATGGGGCGCGCGCCGCCTTCCTCGATCTGGTCGAAGTCGTCGCCGAGGACAGTGATTTTGCCGTCCTCGAGCTCATCCATCTCGCGCATCTTCACGTACTCGAAGCAGGTGGAGTACTTGCCGCCGAACTGGCAGTGCATGTCGGCCTTGCGGACCGTCTCGCCCTCGAAGGCCGCCGCCACCGGGACTGGGATGTCGATCTCTTTGACCGTCACCTTCACCCCGCGCACTTCGATGCACGTGGGCACGATTTTGGCGTGGTCGAGTTCGTGGACCAACTCCTCGTAGGTGCAGACGCCCGTGGGCCTGATCTCCGGAATGAGCGTGTCGCATATGACCGGGAAGCCCATGTTGATCGCACCAGCACCGGCGGCGAACTTGAGATCGTCGATGGGCCCGAGCCCCATGCCGAAGGCGAAGATTCTGTCGCGGCAATACTTGAGCGCGCGCTCCCAGTCGCCCTTTTGCACGCCGCCGAAGGTGAGGGCGCCGCGGATCGCCCAGTTGAGCGCGTAGATCAGCGAGTGGGTGTCCGGCCCCAGCGGCACGGTGTAGGTGTCCCAGCCAGCGGCCGGATCGTCGGGGATGATGCCCTCCTCGAGGAGCTGATCGCGCATCGTGCGGCCGTCGTCGTTGCCGACGAGGAAGGTGAGGATGCTCCGCTTTTGCAGCTCGCGGAGGATATGCACGGCGGTCTCGTTGTTCGGGGCCGCGCCCACGATCGCCGCGAAGCCGGGCAGGCGGCCGTCGACGAGCTGGATGCCGAGCGATCGCAGGATCGTGTCGGAGATGAACCCGTGCCACCCCGGCTGGGGCTCGCGGCCGTCGAGGTAGCGGAGGGCCATCAGCATCTCCTGGCCGAGGAGGGTAGCGATGCCGGCGTCGAGGGCGCTGCTCAGGTACGGCAGCCAGATGTTCTCGGTCGGCTCATCGGCGAGCAAGCTCTTGGCCTCGTCGAGGACCACGCCCATCTGGCCGAGAGTCTCCACTTCCAGCCCCAGCAGCGCGCACGCCATGGGCAGGTAGAAGGCCGTGGCGGGAAATCCGATCTTCCCGTCGAGGCCGTGCAGACTCAGAGCGGCCTCGTACTCCTCTTCGACGAGGTCGACCACCCCATGAGACCCGCGGATTGCGGCGATAGCGACAGTCTTCGACATCTCCAGACACCTCTTCGCCTTGGCGGCGCCTCTAACGGTCCAGGGCTGCGCCCCGGCCTCACGCTTTGCCTGTCAACAGGACTCTCGCATGCGCTTTTCGCCGGCAGATCGGGCACAGTGCCATCACCGCCGGCTCCACCTTCCCCTTCTCGGCCAACTCCTCCATCTCTGGCGCGGGCGCGAACCTCATCCCGCACTCCGCGCACGCCACCATCTCCACTCGCGCGCACCATGGCTCCAGCTCCATCCCACCGGCGCCGATCCGCACGTCGATCGCGCCGGTCGGGCAGACGTAAGCGCAGGCCGTGCAGCCCTTGCATTGATCCGGCGGCTCATCGAAGGGCGTCGTCATCTTCCGCCGCGGGCCCCGGTGGGCGAAGCTGATCGAGCCGACGTGGGCGTGCTCGCTGCACACCCGTTCGCAGAGGCCGCAGAGGATGCACTTATTCTCGGGGTCCTCGCTCGGGAAGCGCGTGGTCGTGACGCCCAGGCCGGCCGCGTACTCCCTCAGCTGCTCGGACGCCGGCGCCTCGGCCAGCAGCAGCTCCAGCAGCACCCGCCGGAGAGCGCGGACGGCCTCGGTGTCGGTGTGGACCTCCAGGCCCTCGCGAGCGGGGTAAGTACACGAGGTCACGATGCGCGTCCGTCCGCCCTCGGTCGCCGCTACGATGCACAGCCGGCACGACGCATAGGCCGTCACCGCCTCGTGGTAGCACAGGGTCGGTATCTCGATGCCATACCGCCGCGCGACCTGGAGGACGGTCTCGCCGGGCTCGGCTTCCACCGGAAGGTTGTTGATCGTGAAGGGTGTCATGGTCACTCCACCTGCACCGCCTCGAACCGGCAGGTCATCCGGCACAGGCCGCAGCGGATGCACGTCGCCTGATCCAGCACGTGGGGCTTCTTGGCCTCGCCCGAGATCGCCTGCACCGGGCAGACCTTTGCGCACGCCTGGCAGCCCGTGCAGGCGTCCGTGTTGATCCAGAAGGTGATGAGGTCCCGGCAGAAGCCTGCGGGGCACCGGTGTTCGGTGACGTGGGCCTCGTACTCATCGCGGAAGTAGCGCAGGGTCGTGCGGACGGGGTTGGCGGCGGTCGTGCCGAGGCCGCAGAGGGCCGCATCGGAGAGGGTGTCGGCGAGTTCGCTGAGGACCTCGACGTCGCCGGGCTGACCCTCGCCGCGGGTGATCCGGGTGAGAAGGGCGAGCATCTGACGCAGGCCCTCACGGCAGGGCGTGCACTTGCCGCAGGACTCCTCGGCGAGGAAGGCGACGAAGTAGCGCGCCAGGTCCACCATGCAGGTTTCCTGGTCCATGACGATCATGCCGCCGGAGCCCATCATCGAGCCGGCTTCGGTCAGGTGCTCGTAGTCCACGGGCAGATCGAGCAGCTCGGCGGGGATGCATCCGCCCGACGGCCCGCCGGTCTGCACGGCCTTGAGCTTCTTGCCGCCCTTGATTCCGCCGCACAGGTCGAAGATGATCTCGCGTAGCGTGATCCCCATGGGGACCTCGATGAGGCCGGTGTTCTCGACCTTGCCGACTACCGAGAAGACCTTGGTGCCCTTGCTCTTCTCGGTGCCGATGGCGGCGAACCAGTCGGCGCCGATAGTAAGGATCGGCGCGATGCAGGCCCAGGTCTCGACGTTGTTGATCGTCGTGGGCTTGCCCCACAGGCCGACCTCGACGGGGAAGACATACTTGGGCCGCGGCTCACCGGCTTTGCCTTCCAGGGAGGCCAGCAGGGCGGTCTCCTCTCCGCAGACGAAGGCGCCTCCGCCGCGGGCGATGGTGACGTCGAAGCTGAAGCCCGAGCCGAGGATGTCATAGCCCAGGAGCCCGTAGTGGCGGGCCTGTTCGACGGCGACGCTCAGGCGCTCGACGGCCAGGGGGTACTCGCCGCGCACGTAGATGAACCCTTCGCGTGAGCCGATCGCGTAGGCGCCGACCACCATCCCCTCGAGGACCGCGTGCGGGTTGCCCTCCATGATGCCCTCGTCCATGAAGGCGCCGGGATCGCCCTCGTCACCGTTGCAGATGACGTAGCGGACATCGCCCGGCGCGTTGCGGCAAGCCCGCCACTTGCGTCCGGTGGGGAAGCCGCCGCCGCCGCGGCCACGGAGCCCCGACTTCTCCACCTCGTCGATCACCTGCTCGGGCGACATCGAGGTCAGGACCTTGCGTAGCGCGTCATAGCCGCCGCGGGCGATGTAGTCGTCAAGGCGACGGGGATCGATGACCCCGTTGTCGCGCATGGCGATGCGCTGCTGGCGGGTATAGAAGGGCACCTCATGGTCGTGGAGCATCAGGCGGCCGGTGGCAGGATCCCTGTAGAGCAGACGCTCGACGGGCTCGCCGCCGAGGACCGTTTGCCGCACGATCTCGGCGGCGTCGTCGGGCTTCACGCGCTGGTAGAAGAACCGCTGGGGGTGGACGATGACCAGCGGGCCATACTCGCACAGGCCGTGGCATCCGGTGACGCGGAGGTCGACGGCGCCGGCAAGGCCGCTCTCCGACAGGGCCTGCTCGAAGGCGGGCGCGAGTAGTTCACTCTCCGACGCCCGGCAGCCGGTGCCCCCACATACGCACACGACGGACCGGCCGGGCGCATGCGTGGTCCGGATCCTCTCACAGAGTTCATCGAAGCTCCTGGCGTCGGCGACTAGTGCCATGCGACTTACCCCTTTGCGTACGCATCGATGATGCGTGCCACTTTGCTCATGTCCAGATGGGGGTGGAACTTATCGTTGACCACCATCACGGGCGCCAGAGCGCACGCCCCGAGGCAGTGCACGGTCTCCAGCGTGAACAGCCCATCCTCGGTCGTCTCGTCCGGGCCGATGCCGAGGCGGCGCTGGATGGCCTCGACCAGAAGCCCTGAGCCCTTCAGGTGGCACGCCGTCCCGTCGCATACGCGGAGCACGTACCTGCCACGAGGCTCGAGGCTGAAGGTGGCGTAGAAGGTTGCCACGCGATAGACCTGGCTCAGCGGCACACCGAGGTGCTCGCCGACTCGCACCAGCGCCTCGCGGGGCAGATGCCGGCAGTCGCGCTGGATGTCCTGCAGCATCGCGATCAGAGCCGAGGGCTCCGGCGCGTAGCTCCTGAGGATGATCTCGACCAGCTCGGTTGTGTCCTCGATTTCCAGGGCCATGATCCGCGCCTCAACGACCTCGCTAACCCTCGCTCTCCGCCAACATCGCCTCGAGCAAATTCCTCGCCGCCTTCTTGCGCGCTTCGCGGGCGAGATCGTCGATCTCCCCGAAATGCAGCGCCTTCGTCGGGCAACCGCTCACGCACGCCGGCATCTGCCCTTCGGCAGCTCGCGCGGCGCAGAGGTCGCACTTCACGATCGTCCGACCATCGGGCCCGATCGCGACCGCGCCGAAGGGGCATACGATGATGCAGCTCTTGCAGCCGATGCACCTGTCGGCGTCGTGGACCACAGCCTGCTCGGGCCCGAGCTTGGTCAGCGCGCCCGACGGGCACACGGCTATGCACGGGGCGTCCTCGCAGTGCCGGCACTGGATCGGGACGGCGATCTCGTAGGACACCGGCGTGACGCTCACGCGGTGCGTCGGCCGCAGCGCCCGAGTGACCACCTCGACGATGTCGCTGACCTCGCAGTGGGCCAGCGCGCACTCGACCTCGCAGGTTTTGCACCCCAGGCACTTCTCGATCTCCACCCATATCGCCGAGCCTTTCATCGGGCACCTCTCCTAAGCCGACGCCAGCGCAAGTTCCTTCGGTGCGGCCTCGTACATCATCGGCTGGAGCTTCAAGGCGGCCCGCTTGCGGTCCATGTGCTCGATCATCATGTGCGCCGCCTTGATCGCGTCGGCCTCGAAGTCGTAGCGGCCGCCGACGATCTCCTCGAACTCGCGGCACATCAGGTCGCGCACCTCGGGCGAGCCCATCATCGGCTGGGGCTCGCCGAAGATCGTGTAGATCCCCGAGGCCACCACGTAGAAGCCGATGGTGATCGCCTTCTCCGACATCCATTCGGGCGCGGCACCCGCGGCAGGCAGGTCGGAGATGTCGTTGCCGAGCCCGCCCTCCTTGAGCATCTCGCAACACGCGATGAGGATGCGGCTGTTGTCCACGCAGGCCCCAACGTGCAGGATGGGCGGCATCCCCACGGCCTCACACACCTCGGCCAACCCACGGCCGGCGTGTATCCGCGCCGCCTCGGGGGTCAGCAATCCTTCGCGCGCCGCCGCGAGAGCCGAGCACCCGCTCGACACCACCAGCACGTCGTTGCGGATGAGCTCCTTCATCATGTCCACGTGGCTCTTGCCCTGCGTGAGGTGCGGGTTCTCGCAGCCGACGACGCCGGCCACTCCACGGATTCGCCCGGAGATGATCGCGTCGTTGAGCGGGCGGTACGACGGGCGGAAGCGACCGCCCAGGAGCGTGCGCACGTACTCGGCCGTGAAGCCCGCCACGAGATCGACCTCTTCCTTGGGGATGTTTACCCGCGCGGCTTCACGCTTCGGGAAGGCCTCTATCGCCGCCAGGAGAATTTCTTTCGCCACCTCGTAGGCCCGGTTCTCGTCGAACTGCATGTGGCGGACGCCCGGCATCTTCGCCTTGGGCGAGGTGGTGATGATCTGGGTGTGATAGTGGTCCGCCAGCCTCGGCAGGCCAGGCATGCAGCACTGCACGTCGACGATCATGGCCTCGACGGCGCCGGTCAGCAGCGCGAGCTCCTGGTGCAGGAAGGACCCGGCCGAGGGGACGCCGCGGCGCATGAGGATCTCGTTGCCCGTGCAGCAGATGCCCGCGAGCTGGATGCCGTCGGCACCGACAGCCGCGGCCGCCGCGAGGATCTCCGGATCGCGCGACGCCTCGACGAGCATGTCCGAGAGCACCGGCTCGTGGCCGTGCACGATCACGTTGACCTTGGGGGCCTTCAGCACCCCGAGGTTCGTCTTCGTCCGGATCGGCTTGGGCGAGCCGAAGAGGATGTCCTGCAGATCGGTGGCCATCATCGATCCGCCCCAGCCATCGGCCAGAGCGCAGCGCATCCCCGAGAGCAGCAGGTTCGTGGGGTCGGCATCCACGCCCATGTTCGTCTGGTGGAGCAGGCGCACAACCTCGCGGTCGATGGCGCCGGGCATGATGCCCAGTTGCCGCCACAGAGCCTTTCGCGGCTCCGGGGCGCGCTGGGCCATGACGAGCTCACCGTGGAGCTTGCCGAACTCGCCCAGGCATGCCTCGGCCACCGCTTTCGCGATCGCCTCGACGGACTTGCCGTCAACCGCGAGGCCGAACTCTTCCGCGACGACTCTGAGCTTCTTTTCGTCCTTGATCTTGTAGCCGCTGTCCGGATTCTCGGCCGCAAGCAACAGGGCCTCGGCCACGGTTCGGCCGTGGTCGGAATGGGCGGCGCAGCCGGCAGCGATCTTCCGCGCCAGGTTGCGGGCCACGATGGTCTGCGCGGTAGCACCGCACACGCCCTCGCTCGGGCCCGTGCCGAAGGGGTCGATCCTGCAAGGCCCCATCTGACACGTCGTGCAGCACACGCCGAGCTTGCCGAAGCCGCACTGGGGCTGCATCGCTTCGAGGCGGTCCCACGTGAGGCCGATGCCCTCGCAGGCCGCGCACTCGATCATCAACTGGCTCGCCGGGTCAATCGTCTTTGCCATCTGCGACATACTTCCAGACCCCCTGTCACTGCCTGAGCTGTCTCTCGTCCATCAGGCCCCAAAGCCTGATCTCCTGCTGGGCCGATCCATGCGCGTCCGATGTGTGCACCAAGTTCTCCAGGGCCCGCCGCTCCGCCCGGGATGCCTCGATCGTGTCGCAACCAAAATCGCGCCGGACGCTCCCCGGTTCGCAGTCGCCGGGTTGGGGCCTCAGGCCGACGGCGCCTCGCGCCGTCGCCACAGCCTCCGGGCCGCGCCATACCATGGCCAGGCAAGGTCCACCGCACACATAGTCGAGCAAAGCGTTCCGGATCTCTTCGCCATACCGCTGCGCGATCTCGTCGCCGTAGTGCTGCCCGGCGAGTTCTCGCGTCGGCCTGACCAATCTCGCCGCGACCATCTTGAGGTCCCTGTGCTCCAAGCGGCCCACGATCTCGCCCACGAGCTTGCGGCGCACGGCGTCGGGCTTTATCAGCACGAAGGTCTCCTCGACCTGCGTCTCGGTCGCGAGGGCTTGAGTTGTCGCTGTCCTGGCCTGTGTCTCGGGCATTGGCCCTCAGCCTCCATGGCCGCCGATGACGGCGGCCTCCACGGACTCCATGCGCACTGCGCAGGCCCCATGCTCTGTGGAGGCCGCTAGCCGGTCCATGCCATACAGGCCCAGTTCGCGGTTACCCGCGCGCCGCGGGTGGGGCGAGAGGAAGACCACGCCCGGCGCGGTGCGGTCGCTCACCCACACCGTCGCCACCGTCTCCCCGTGCCGCGACACCACCCGGATCCGCCGGCCATCGGTGGCGTTGTGCCGGGCTGCATCCGCCGGCGAGACCTCCAGCACGTCCTCGGGCCAAAGGTCGTCGAGGCCCTCGGCGCGCTGGGCAGTGGTCCCGGGCTGGTAGTGGTACAGGCGTTTGCCCGTGGTCAGCAGGAGCGGGTACTCGTCATCGACGTCCGCGCCGGGCAAGGCTTCCGATCTTTGCACCGGCCGGAAGCTTTCCCGAACGCCGTCGGTATGCACGAGGGCGTGGAGGGTCTTGCGTCCCGAATCGTAGCTGTTCGTGCACGGCCATTGCAGGCCGCCCGTCTCGAGCCGGTCGTAGGTGATTCCCGAGAAGAGAGGGGACAGGGCTGCGACCTCGTCCCATATCGCCTCAGCGAAGGGGTACCCCATCGGGTGGCCCATGCCTTCGGCAACCCGGCACACGATCTCCCAATCCGGGCGGACATCGCAGGCTGACGGGACAGCCGCCCGGACCCGCTGCACTCGTCGCTCCGTGCTGGTGTAGGTCCCGTCGACCTCGGCCCAGGCCTCGGCAGGCAGCACCACGTCCGCCTGCTGCGCAGTCTCCGTCGAAAAGATGTCCTGCACGATCAGCAGCTCAAGGCTTTCCAGGGCGCGGCGTGTACGGCCGGGATCGGGGTAGGAGACGGCGGGGTTCTCGCCCATGACATAGAGCGCCTTGATCCTGCCCGAGAGGATGGCGTCCAGGAGTCCGGCCCTGCCCACGCCTGGCTCGGACGGGAGGTTCACCCCCCACGCGGCCTCGAACTTCGCGCGCACTGCGGCATCGGTCACCGGCTGGTAGCCGGGCAGGACGTCAGGCAGGCAGCCCATGTCGCAGACGCCCTGAGCGTTGTTCTGCAGCCGGAGCGCGTTGGTCCCTGCTCCGTCGCGACCGACGTTGCCAGTGAGCAGGGCCAGATTCCTCAGCGCCGCGCCGACCTCGTGACCGCAGAGGGGATGAGCTGCCCCGGTCGTGTATACGAACATGACGCTCTCGGCGGCGGCGATCTGGCGGGCGACGCCTTCGATCGCATCTTGGGCGAGGCCGGTCTGGCGGGCGACTTCGCCCATCCTCACGGCGTGTACTGACTCGGCCAAATCGTGTATGCCCGTGGTGTGCGCCAGCACGAAGGGCCCGTCGAAAAGGCCCTCGTCGAGGATCACCTTCACCAGCGCGTTGATCAGCGCGACCTCGCTCCCCACCCTCAGCCGCAGGTACGTACTGGCCTGCTCCGTCAGGTCGATCCTCCGGGGGTCGACGACGATCAGGCGGGTGCCCATGCGGGCCGCACGTCGGAGGCGCGCGCTGAGAACCGGGTGGGTTTGTTCAGGGTCCGAGCCTACGAGCAGGATGACCGACGCGCGCTCGAAGTCCTCGAAGGAGTTCGTCATCAGGTCGGTGCCAAGCTCCAGGTCCCCTCGGATCACCCTAGGCGTCTCGCAGGTCCCGGCGCCGTTGTCGATGTTGTTCGTGCCAAGCACCGCGCGGGCGAACTTCTGCAGAACGTAGTTGGCCTCGTTGGTGGCCTTGCACGAACCGAGGACGGCGACAGATTCCGGGCCATGCTGCGCCACTACCCGCTGCAGGCTCTCCGCGGCAAGACCCAGGGCCGCGTCCCACGAGACCTGCCGGAGGTGGCCCCCCAAGGCGCCGTGGCCGTGGCGCGCCAGCGGGACCGTCATACGATCAGGGCTGTGCACGAAGTCGTAGGCGTACCTGCCCCGTACGCACAGATAGCCACCACTCGACGTGATCCCCGCTATCTCGCCTTCATGCACGTTGATCTCAAGTTCACAGCCGACGGCGCAATGCGGGCATACCGAGCGCACCTTGCGCGCCTCGGCCAGACGCCCCAGGCCCTTGCGCTTGCGTTCCGTCAAGGCGCCCGCAGGACACACCGATACGCAGCGGCCGCAGAGCCTGCAGCCCCCACGGGCCCCGTCACCTTCCGTAAGATGCTCGATGTGGGCGTCGAACCCTCGTCCCGCGATCCGCAGGCCTCCCACGCCTTCAAGCTCGCGGCAGGCCTCAACGCAAAGTCCGCAGAGAAGGCACCGGGCGGGGTCGCGAAGGATGAAGGGGTTGGCGTCCGACGCCGCAGGAACGCTGTGGCGGGCGCCCAGGAACCGGCTGGCGCGGACCTTGTAGCGGAGGGCCAGCTCCTCGAGCCGACAGCTACCGGATTGCTCACAACCGCTGCATTCCACGGGATGATCCGACAGCAGCAGTTCTAGAACCGTCCGTCTTGCTGAGGCCAGCCGCGGCGTCTCGGTGCGAATACTCAGGCCCTCCGCCGCCGCAGTCATGCAGGCCGGGACGGGACGATCCTCGCCATCCACCTCCACCATGCACAGCCGGCACGTCCCGCGCGCCCGCACCTGCGGGTCATCGCACAGGGACGGTATGTCGATGCCGTGACGCCGGGCGACCTCAAGAACCGTCTCGCCAGACCGGTATTCGCAGGCTGTGTCGTCTATCGTCATGAGCATGACGTGTCACGCCTCACGGGCCGGCGACGGGCAAGGTCCACCGGAAAGGTGGGCGAGGAAGGTCTCCTCAAAGGAAGCGATGGCGGAGAGAACAGAGTCCGCGCAGTGGGCGCCCTGATCGCAGCCGGCGGTCAACGTCAGGGCCTCGCCGATGCCCCTCAGGTCTGCGACCGCCGAGGGGCTGCCTTCGCACAGGAGCAGTTCGTCGAGGATCTCCACGACGCGCTTGGTGCCGATCCTGCAAGGGGCGCATCGGCCACAGGCCTCCTCTGCCTCGTAGGCCGCGGCCTGCCGTACGCGACTAACCACGCTATCGGGGTTCTCAAAGGCCACCACGTCCGCCGCGTCGGGCCCCACACCGTATGCGGTCCTGGCCAGCAGACTCATGGGCAGAATCCTGCCTGCCGGTCCGCCCAGGCACACGCCCTGCGGCGACTCCCCGCTCTTACCGCCGCCTCCCAGCTTCTCGATGATGTCCACCACGGGCGTTCCACAGGGCACTTCGACTACACCTCGGTAGCGCAGGTCTCCTCCGAGCGACACAAGCCTCGTGCCAGGGCACTCCTGTGGGCCAACACTGCGGAACTCGGCCGCTCCCCTGGCCACTAGCCCGGGGAGATTCGCCAGCGTCTCGACGTTATGACGAAGCTCGCAGGATCCCGACGCAGACCACCCCTCACCCTCGTTCTCGGTCGGCCATCTCAGGGGCCGAGAGGCGCACACCTCTACTGTGAACGAGAATCTGGTCCCAAGGATGTTCTCGCCCAGCAGACCGTAGGCGCAGGCCTGCTCAATGGCTTCCTCCATCGTTGCCAGGGCCACATCGCGCCCGGGCGGTACCAGCAGCTGCCCCACCTCGCACCCCGTCGCCAATGCCGCGAGAGCCATGCCTTCGAGAACCAAGTGAGGGTCGCCCTCCAGTAGCGTGCAGTCGGTCGCCGCCGCAGTGTCCCAGCGTTTCACGTAGGCCGTCAGGCGCCTTCGAGCCGCCGAGGCTTTAGTGAAGGCCGCCCATCTCTCCGCGCAGGGGGCATCCGTCTCGCCGCGTCCACGCAGCCCGGAAGCCTCCACGACCGCAGCGATGTCCTCGGTGGCCATGCCTTCCAGCGCCAGCGCCAGCGCCGAGTACCCGCCGCGCCGGAGGCTGTCCTCGATGCGACGGGGATCGACCTCGCCGCAGCTACGCATGAGCCGCCGCGTCTGGAGTCTGAGGAACGGTACGTCCTGCTTGAGGGGGATGTGGCGCCCGGTGGCTGCATCCCAGAGCGTGAGATCGTCGAGGATTTCGCCCTCGCCCAGAGTCCGCCGGACAATGGGGCCGACATCGTCAACCGTGAGGTCCACGTAGAAGACGCCTAGAGGGGCAACGTACACTGTGGGTCCTACCGAACACAGGCCGTGGCAGCCGGCGGTGTAGAGGCCAACATCCTGAGGGGAGCCGCCCGCCAGCCGCGGGCCGAGACGTTGGGCGAAATCCGACGCCACCTCGCGCGCACGCCTCGCCTGGCACGCGCCTCCATACACGTAGACCGCCTGGCCGGGCGACTGCCACCAGTCCAGCAGCTCGTCGCGTAGAGCGAATAGCTCTTGTGGAGGACGCAAACGCCGTTGTGCCTGATACGCCACGCCTCTATCACCTCGGTTGAGGTCCTTCGAGAGCACGTGCTCTGGCTATTCAACTAACGGTCGGGCGGCTGCGACTTGTCTGCGGGGTCTGACAACTGCACAAGGGCACTCAGGGCGTCTGAGCCGTGGGCTCAGATCGACCCGCCTTGAATCACCAATCCACCGTGACCGGCCAACAACACCGGGCTTGCAGGTCTGTTCAACGTTCCATCCACCACGTCATACTACTGAGTGATAGCTTGTAATAGCACAGGCTACCCAATGCCGTCAATACCTATCTGCTTTATGGGGATTTTGGGCGTGGCCCCAGGCTGATGCTTTCAAGGCCTTCGTGGTCGGTGAGCGATGGCTAGCGTACGAAGGGGGCAAGGGAAGCAACCAAACTCGTGAGAGCATCTGATGGGTCTAGAAACTGCAGGGCCTCGGGAACTGACGCTGAGGCTCCTTCATGCCACCCAGCTGCGCAGCTGATCGCCTTGGCCCATGCGGGTCTCGGCAACGAAGCCTAGGCCGCCGCCGGGGCGGAAGGCCGTACCGCGACCTGGGAAGAAGCCGTCGCCAGCGCACTTGCTGACGCCCCAAGTCGCTCATCCGCTTCGAGGACGTAGCGGCAGGCGTCGGCGAGGG
>PMZA01000392.1 GCA_003170595.1 Armatimonadota bacterium | reverse complement strand
CGGTCATTCCTCCCCTGGGTCCCTCGATCTCGCCGCCCCCGCCGAGGCGGCCGTGCTCTCGCTCGTCCTGACCGCCGTGCGCGAGTGGGCTGAGGCGTGCCTCCCCTCGGGCGCCACTGCTGACGTCTGCCTCGCCATCACGGCGCGCTGTCTTTCGGCTTGCGGCGTCCTCGAGGTTCCCGCCNNCTCTGGGCCATGGCCCACCCGGCCCTGCCGCTCCCGCGCCGCGCGATAGACGTCCCCGTCGCCACAGCCCTTGTTGCCGTCGAGGCCCTCTTGCCAGGCCCCGACCTTACTGCAGCCGATGTCCTCGCTCTGAAGGAAGGCGACCTGCTCTTGGCGCCAATCGGCTCGAACGGCGGCCTGCTCCTCCAAGCGGGCTCCGTCCGCCTCGGCACAGCCAGTCTGGGCGCAGTCAGCGGCCATCTCGCCGCCCGTGTCGATGAGGTTTCAAGGAGGAATCCCCGCGATGGCAGCAGCGAGTGACCTTACCCTCGAGGGCCCTTACGCCGCCGGCTCCTTCGGCTCAACCAGCTTGCCCGCCGATGCCGCACTGGCCGATGTCGCGCTCCAGGCACGCCTGCCCGTGACCCTTCGCGTCGGCGCGACCGAGCTTCCTCTCAGCCGCATCCTCTCCCTGGCGCCTGGCGATGTCATCGCCCTCTACAGCGAGGTCGGCGGCCCGGTCGACGTCCTCGTCGCCGGCAAGCTTGTGGCTCGCGGCGAGCTTGTATCCATCGACGGCCGCCTCGGCGTCCGCATCGTCGAACTCCTTCCCTCGGAGGCCGAGTAGCTTGGGTGACATGGGCGGTTACGTGCTTCGCGCGATCGTCGCGCTCCTCGCGCTGGCGGCTCTGGCCGTGATCGCGTGGGTTGTTGCGCGAAGGTATTCGTCGCCCTCCCTCGGACGCGATGCCGGTCACCTCTCGGTCCTCGAGGTTCTGCCTCTCTCCGTGAGCGCCCGCCTTCTCCTGGTCCGCGCGGGCAAGCGCGTATTCCTCCTTTCGCTGACCGGTCAGTCGGCGTCGGTGCTTGCAGAGCTCACGCCCGACGATCTTTCCGACGATGCCCATGCTGATACCTAGCTTCCCGCCCCACCTTCTCGGCCTCGCGCTATGTGGCCAGCCGGCATCCTCGGCGGGCCAGAACCAGCTTGTGCTCAGCCTCCTCGCCCTCGTCGCCATCCCTGCGCTTCTCGCCGTCACCACGGCCTTCGCCCGCATCGTCATCATGCTCTACTTCCTCCGCGCCGGCCTCGGTAGCGGCACTCTCCCGCCCAACGCCGTCCTCCTCGGCCTCGCGCTCGTGCTGACCTGGTACGTCATGAGCCCCGTCGCCACGTCCCTTGGCCACGACGTTCTCGTGCCCATGCAGGCGGGCCGCCTCCCCCTCGACCAGGGCCTCGCCCGCAGCGAGTCTCTCCTCCGCGGCTTCATGATGACCCGCCTCTCGCGCCAGGATTACTCCTTCCTCGCTCGCGCACGAGGCTTCGCCGACGACCCGGCCCGGGGTCCCTTCGAGCTTGTCGCCTCGGCCTTCGCGCTCAGTGAGTTGCGCATCGCCTTCCTCGCCGGGCTGCTGATCTACCTGCCCTTCCTCGTCATCGACGTGCTCGTCTACCTCGTCCTCAGCGCCCTCGGCCCGACGACTTTCTCTCAGCAGCTCTTCGCCCTGCCCGTGAAGCTCCTATTCTTCGTCATGGCTGACGGTTGGCGCCTGCTCTTCGAGGCCGTCAGCCGCAGTTATCTGGGTGGCGGATGATCGACATGAGCGAGACCTCCTGGCTGCTCTCATCCTTCGCCGGAGCCCTGCTCTACGGGCTTCAGGCGGCCCTCCCGGCGCTGATCCTTGTCGCGCTGGCCGGCCTGCTCGCCGCCTTCCTTCAGACCGTCATCGGCTACGGCGACGTTGCTCTGGGCGTCACTCTCCGCCTGGCCGGGGTCGTCCTCGCTATCGTCTTCTTCGGCGGCTGGATGTCCGCCACCGTCCTCGCCTACTGGCACTGGGCGGGCCATGAGCTTGTCCGGGTCGTGAGCGGCGGATGACGACCACCCTCCTCGCCTCGTGGCTGCTCGCCGAGCTTAGGATCGCGCCGGCTCTGCTCCTCACGCCACCGCTCGCGTGGTCGGGCCTGCCGTGGCAGCTTCGCGCAGCGGTGGCCGCGGTGATCGGCCTCGGCCTCGCGCCTCTCGTCAACCCGGGCGGGCACCCCATCTCTCTCAGCCTCGCCACCCTGGGCGCCGAGGCATGCACCGGCCTCCTCCTCGCCCTCATCATCTCCCTGCCCTTCTGGTCCGCGAGCCTGGCCGGCTCGATGGCCGACGCCGAGTCCGGCGCCACCTCTTCCGACGACGAGGGTGAGGGGCGCTGGTCGCAGGCGATCTTCCTGCTAGCGGCCGCGTGCGTTGTGGCGCTTCGCGGGCACGTGCTCCTGGCAGCCGGCCTGGCCGGCAGCTACCGCGCCTGGCCTGCCGGTTCCGACCTCGCCGCCACGGCAATGCCAGTTCTAGGTCGCGCTGCAACAGAGATGTTGGGCGCCGCGCTTCTCATCGCCCTGCCGCTCCTGCTTTTCGCGGCGGTGGCGCAGGTCATCGCCGCCCTGACCGGTCGCCTCACGGGCCGTCCGTCACCCTTGCCACTGCGCCCGGTCGTCGTCGTCCTTGGACTGGTGGCTGCGGTGCCCATCGTCGGCGCGATCATGTCCCGCGAGGTCGCCGCCGCGCTGGCCTTTCTGTCCGGGGGAGGTGCCGGTTAGAACCATGGCCGACGCCCCTCGGATGTATGACCCGACTCAGCGCCACCTCCGCCGTCTGCGCGAGGAGGGCCGCGGCCCTCATGTCGCTGCGGTGCGGGGCGCTGCCGTCCTCATCGTCACCGGCGCCGCGTCGGCGTTTCTCTTGCGATGGGCCGCCCACGACCTGGCGCCACGGTGGACCGCCGTCCTGGCAGGCGCATCGTCGACCCACGACGCGTCCATGCCGCTCGCATCAGCCCGATCCCTGGCCCTATGGTCCTCGGCCATTCTGGTCGCCATCTTCCTGACCGCCTGCTTCGCACTCTGGGCGGTGGACGCCCTCTGGGCAGGCATATCCTCACGCCGCCGCTCTCTCGTCAGCCGCGCCCTCTGGCGGCCGACCGGCCTGCGGTCGTGGGCAGTGGCGGCCGTCGTCGAGATCTGTGCCCTAACCCTTGCGGCCGCGGTCGCCTGGCCTCTCGTCTTGTCCTCCGCCGGCACCGACGTCCCCGTCCTCTCGCTCGCACGCTTGGGTCCGCTGGCGGTCCTTGCCGTTGTTGCTGTGGTGCTCATCACCGCCGTCGACCTCGCGACGTCCTACCTCTTCTTCCTCTCCGACGCTCGCATGTCCCGCGCCGACCTCCTCGAGGAGCAGCGCGACCAGCAGCCCGCCGCCCCGGTGGCTCGCCGCCGCGCCGGCCGTCTATCCAGGAGGCGACGATGAGCTTCGGACGCGCGATGGCCGGTCTTCTGCTAGCCGCGGGGGCCGTGGCCCTGCTCCTGCCTTGGCCCGCGCAGGCGTCCGCGCTAGTGGTCGCCGCCCACCTGTTCGCGGCGGTCCTTCTCTTCGCGCTGGGCCCGTCGACCATGCCTCGGACAGCCTTCCCCTCGGCTGTGGTCCTTCTCACGCTCGCGCGCCTGGTCGCCGCGCTGGCCGTTCTGCGTGCCGCTCTGCAGTGGGGCGGACCCGAGGCCGCCTCCTTCTCCCACCTTGCTGAGGCCCTTGGCGTCGCGGCGTGTGTAGCGCTTCTGGCCGCTGTTGCCGTGATCACGAGCCTCGTGGTCGGCAGCGGAGCCGTCCGCGTCGCCGAGGTCGCCGCACGCTTCGCCCTCGACGCCCTGCCCGGCAAGCAGCTTGGCCTCGACACCGCCGCCGGAGCGGGCGGTCTCGGCCCGGGCGCCGTCGCCGCCGGCCTTCGCGCCGCCGAGACCGAGGCCAACTTTTTCGGTGCGATGGACGGCGCCACCCGCTTCCTCCGCGCGGAAACTCTCGCCCTCCTTGCAGCCGGCCTCCTCGCGGCGGCGGCGGGGGCGGGGCTT
>PMZA01000286.1 GCA_003170595.1 Armatimonadota bacterium | reverse complement strand
TACGACTACGTGTTCAGCCCGGCTGTGGCCTTCGGAACGACGTGGACGATGGGCAGCGCCATCATCGGCAGCGGCTCGGTTTCGTACAACGGGAACGCCAGCTACGGGACCTACAGCGCGGTCGTCTGCCCGGTGGGGTTCGAGCAGACGGTCGCCGCGGCGGGAACGACGTTCTCGCACTGCGTAGTGTTTGACTTCCACCTGTCTGCGACGCAGACCGGGCAGCCCAGCCCGTTCTGGACCATGGATACGCGGGTGTGGCTGGCACCGAACGTGGGACCGGTGCAGGTGGCCGATCTCAGCACGGTGGCCACCCCATCCTCGGTGCGGGCGGCGGCGGCGAAGGGGCAGGTGCGGACGGCGGATGCCGGAGTGTCGGGGGTGAAGCAGGCGGTCTACATCAAGTCGGGATCGAGCACCTACGGGACGCAGCCCTCGGTGGACTGGGGCGCGGCGATGAAGCTGGCGACGGGGAATGCGTGGGGGCTCGCGCAGTCCGGGGATTCCGATCCGCACGTCTTTGCCGTGGAGGCGCCGGAGACGCTGGGGAGCGTGACCGGGACGATACCGCTGACCGCGATGCAGGGGGGCAGCGGCTCCTACCCCAACGTCGCCTCCATAGAGTCGGACCATTACTATGTGAGCGCCAGCCAGGTGGAGTTAGTCGGCCATACAAACGACCCTGACGACAATGGCTACCCTCTCACCATGGTGGGGGCGAGCCCCATGGCTTTCCCGCGGACTCTCACCATGGGCGACAGCTTCGTCACGGCGTGGACGACGGTCAAGGATGCGAGCACCGGGTTGCCGGTCCAGGTTAATGGGCAGACGATGCAGATGCGGATGACGGTATCGTTGGTGGGTAACGGGACGAGTCACAACACGATCCTGGGGACGGACTTCACCGGCTGCAACACGGTGCAGCGGTATTTGGAGACGTCGGTAAGCGGGTCCGCCCCGGAACTCGACATCTACGTGTACGACGCGAACGCCGGGATGGCTGAGTACCACACGGTGAAGACAGGGAACGGCAACTCGGACTGGTACCTGAAGTGGGCGCGGGTGGGGGCGAACACCTGGGGCGGGGCCGAGAATGGAAGCCACGACCCGGCCGTCACCCTCCCGATAGCGACGGGCAATGACTGGCGGCTGGGGCCGACGAGCCCGTCGATCGACTATGACACGTGGTCAGTAGGCGTCTCCGGATCGGCCCCCGGGTACGCATCAGGCGTGTACCCGGTGACCAGGGCGCAGGACGCCGCCGATCCGAAGCCGAACGTGGGCCGGTACGTGACCGAGGCCGCTGCTAGGCTCTTGCTGGGGATTGACTTCTACACGAGCGCCGGCGCCGGCCCGTACCCGGCGTGGTTTGCGCCCGCGTTCTCGGAACCGCGGCCGTGGCCCATCGGTCTCGTGGTGCGAACCAACATGACCGCGGCCGTCGGCGCTCCCGTGAACCAGAACTACCAGTACTTGATGGTGCGAGTGCCGGTGGACTTCGGGCTGACGGTCGTGACACCGGCGGGGACGTTCAACAACTGCGTTGCGGCAGCTGAACTCCAGCAGTTTGCGCTGGCGGGGACGACGACGGCGTGGACGTGGAAGCACTTCTACACGGTCTACGCGCCGGGAGTGGGGCCGGTGGAGTACTGGGAGCGCAAGGGCGTGCAAGGGGGCACGATCGAAAGCTCCTACTCGAAGTACGGGCTGCTGCAATATGCCGATGTCGGCGGGACCCACATCGGGCCCTGACCTTGCCCCCATGGCGGATCCAGGCTGAGTGTCAGTATAGACCTAACCTGCGCCCGACCCCAAAGTGGGCAAGAGGCATGGCCAAGAGGGCTTGTCCGCCGCCGCCGAATACCCAAGAGCCACGCCAATGGGGGTTGACTCAGCCCGAACGTGGCGTCGCCCAACCATCCCCATGTCTTGATGGATACTGACCAGTGCGGCATGACACACGCGGCTTGGCCTTGGCGTGCAGGACACACCTTGGCCAGACGGAAGAGTGTGCCTGCAGGTAGATCAGAGACAGGGGTAGCCGCAGGCGACGGGTACGCGAGCTTGAAGTCAAGGTCAGTGGGCCGGACACTCGCCTTATGCGCATCACCCCAACGAATCAGCCGCGGAGGGCTTGGTAGATGCCCATGCCAGCTTTCCTGGTACCCGAAACGCCCTGGCACCGCATTGCCGAACAGCGCGCGGTGCTACGCCAGGTGTGGAACGGAGACTATAGCCTCGCCGTCCCCGTGCTTAGCATCGATTGGGACTGGCAGTGGGAGGCCGACGGGCAGACGCACCAGAACCCGGGCTGCTGGACGGAGTCGGTGCGCCGGGTGCAGGACGCCGAGTTTGACGTACGCCTTCATCTAGAAGTGGTGCGTCACCAGATCGAGTGCCTGGAGGCCAGCGACGATGTGGGCCTTCCCCTGGCCAACGTTCCAGCCTTCGACATGATCGTCTTCGGCACAGGGCCGCTGTCGACGGCCTTCGGGTCGCGGTTCATCCTGCGAGAAGGTGCGCAGCCTTTCTTCGAGCCCGCGCTCCATACGCCGGAGGAGGCCTTGGCAGCGAAGATGCCTGACCTGCTCAAGGACGGCCTCTGCCCAAGCATCCTGGAGCGTCTCCGATACTACAACGAGGCGACTCAGGGCAAGGTCATCCTCACCCCCAGCGACACTGCCGGGCCGTGGAGCATCGCGACACAGATCTGGCACTACGAGGACATGCTGGCAGCCATCAGGACTGCGCCCAGGGCGGTTCACTCCTTCCTGGACTTGGTCACCGACACGATCCTCGAGTGGTACAACCTGCAGGAGGCCTACATCAGCCGATGGGGCCGCAGCCACTCTTCCTTCTCCTTTCCGTGGTCGCCTCGCGGCATCGGCATCGGCGACGATTGCATGGTCTGCGTGTCCCCTGAGACCTTCGAGGAGTTCTTCCTGCCGTACAACAACCGCCTGTCCCTCGAGTACGGCGGGATCTTCTACCACTGCTGCATGTGCTATGAGAGGTATTTGCCTTCGCTGGTCAAAACCGAGGGCTTCCTCGGCTTCGACGCGCAACCGGGCTTCAACGACTTCGACAAGATTGAAGCCGCGCTCACCGAGGCTCATGGAGTCTGGACGCGCATCTGCGGGCCCCAGGACATGGAGTACATTCGCCGGTTGAAGGGCAAGGCAGGCATGTTCTTCTCGGTCTATGGAGCGACCCGCGATGACGCCGTGGAGAAGGCGAGGGAGTTCCTGGCTGGGCTTCGTGCGCTGTAGTAGGCGGTGACCTGTCCCTAAGAACGGAACCACTCGCCATGTCCGACTCAGCGCGGTTTGAAGTGCTCCCCGGGTTTGATCCACCCTCTTAGGGAGGCCTCTGGCCCGGATGGTGGGCATCGTGGATCGGGCAAGAGGGCCGGTCGGTCTCCGAGTCGGGTGACGTCGCCGAACCCGACCTATGTCTTGATGTATCCTGACCGGCGCGGTATGACACAGGCGGCGTGGCCTCGGCGAGCAGGACTCCCCACATCCCTATGGAAGGCTGCGCCAGCGGGCACACCATGTTCCGTGGCCAGCGCAGGTCGGGGCCACACTGACACTCAACCTGGATCTGTCTTCAGAGACATGGCCAGCATTGACCTTGGTGTCCACAAGGGGCCAACAACGTGGCGACCGATAAGAAGCGCATTCTCGTAGTCGAGGACAACCCGGACGACACCAAGGTCATGGTGGTCCGCCACCACAGGCATCACAAGCGCCACGTCGTGGTCGTCGTCCGCCACCACCGGCACCGCGCGCACCACGGAATCACGATCCGGATCCACTAGATTCGCAACTAAGATCGAACGAAACGCGGGGCCGCCGAGTAGACTCACATCGCCGGCCCCGCTTTCACTTTGCGCCCTTCGTCTTCCCTTCTGCTTCAAGCTGCTGCTTCACCGACGCCTGCCCTTCGGGCGTCGTCAGCCACTCCACGAGACGCTTGTACTCCGCATCGGTGATGTCCGCCGCCCCCAGCCTGCCCGAAATCACCGGCTGCTCTCGCCAGGGGACCTTGAGCGTCTCAAGGCCGTTGATCCGCGCCTGCATCTCACACAGGACGGTCTTTCCCGCCACGGGCTTCGGCTCCATCTCCTGCGTCGGCGTAGCGAAGATGACGTAGGCTTTGTCCTGCATCGACCAGAACGCGTTGACGATCCCGGCGACCTTGCTCTGCAGCCGAGGGCAGGGCTTGATGAAGAACTCGAACCGCGCCGGGGCGTCCTTGCGGCCCATGGGGTCGGGCAACTTGAGTAGGGGGAAGGTATGCGCGGCCAGAGGCTTCGTACGCGCTCCAGTCGCCCGGTTGGCGATCTGGTGCCACCCACCGCCGACCGTGTACTCGGCCACCGCCGCCACTACGACCACGACCAGCACCCCTAGCAGCATGACTGTTTGTTGCTTCATGCGCGCCTCCCACCTCCTCGTCCCTGAGAAGACCGGGGCGGATAGGCTGCTTCGGACGGGCAGCGACACCCATGAAAAAAGCGGACCGGCTCGAGCAGCCGGTCCGCTTTACGCGTTCATCCCACCCGGCGACTTAGCTTCCGAAGATCGAGCGATCGGATTCGATCGTCTGCAGGCTGTACCACTTCACGTGGCCATCGGCGAAGCAGATGTTCATGCCGTTATTGTGATCGACCCGCTCGTGATGCTGCGCGCCCCAGGGGGGTTCGTTGTACCCGCCCATGTGCCACGTGCCACAGACGAACCGGCACCAGTCTGTCTCCACTATCAAGGCCGTGCCGGCGGGGCTGTTGATTGAGCTGTCCTTCGACTTGTGGTTGGGGCTACTGCCAGCGCCCCAGAACAGCACCTTAGGGTTGCACCCGCACACGCGCTGGACGTTGAGCGCATAGCCGCCGTAGCGCTGGTCGTGGCTGCGCATCCCCGTACCAGACGCGCCGCACTGGGGAACTGAAGTCGGCAGTCCTTCAGGACTGGTCGTGCCCCAGATGTTGTTGTTGAAATCAGGGCACATGTAGATCGGCCAGTTCTTGACGTAGGGCTGCGTGATCTCCATCCAGTCGTAAGCGTTGACCTTGCTGCAGCCCGCGGGGGCATTCATTGGGAAGCAGCCGTCGTAGTCGGAGGCATACATGAGACACGCGAGGCCAATCTGCTTTTCGTTGCTCTCGCAACTGGCCTGCCGTGCCTTCTCTCGGGCTTTGGCGAAAACGGGGAACAGGATCGCCGCGAGGATCGCGATGATGAGGTCGTGCACGAACTCGAAGTCCACCGCGCGGTCGATCACCAGCAGGGGATGATCCGGGGAGACAAGCCTTCGCACTGCGTAGTCGTCGTAGAGGGACTGCTGTCGCGGCTGCGGCTCGTGCTTCATCCCACCTCACCTCAGCCGCCCGATTCCTTTTCTGGAGTCCCTCACCTCCAGACCTTTTTCAGCACTCAGATGATCGCTATCACAACAAGCAACTCGATGAGCGTGAAGCCCTTACGCATGGACCTCCCTCCGGAAAGACAGGATGTCACCATGGAAAACTTAGCGCATAGTGTACACCACCGTGCCGCAGTTGTCAATAATTTCTTTTCGCATCTGTGTCTTTACTGGCGGAAAAACACCTCCGGGCTGGACGTAATCAGAGTCGTCTAAGCGCAGTTATGCTTATCATCTTGAGGCGGATCGCGCCGGACCCGGATGCAGCGCCGATCATCCGCCGAAGGTTTGAGTGGTACGCGACGGGAGGTTGTAGCCTCGAGGAGGTGGGTAAGCGCGTGGTGGAGGCCGGCCTAATCGGCAGACGCGGCAAGCCGCCGTCGAAGAGCAAGATAGCGTTTGCTCTGCAGAACGTCTTCTGCCTGATTGCCCCGCTTGGCCTCACATCTTCCTTAGCGCCCTGGCCACCATCGCCGCCTCGCTCTCCGCCGGGCGACCCTCCGGGTCCGCCGCCGACTGGCCGGATATGGCCTCCGCGATCGCTGCGATGCCCTCGCACTGCGCGATGCAGGCCGCCAAGTCGAGCGGCTTCGGCGCCGCGCCCGGGCGACCCTCCGGGTCCGCCGCCGCCAGGCGCGTCATGTTCCCACCATGGATCTTCGCCAGCACGTCCGCCGGTAGCGACATACCGCGGATCACGCCGTCCTCGGGCCCGCCGAGCAGGAAGTCGGCGTCCTCGCCCACCGTGAAGGTGTCGCCGCTCTCGAGCCACCGGTAGATGATCCCGGCGCGCTCGGCTGCGGCGGCCGTGCCCATCCCGCTCCAGATGTCGGTGCCGAAGACGATGCGGTCGGCGTACTTGATGAAAAACTCGCGCCCGGCCTCGGGGTCGCGCGAGATGTTGTAGAGCATCTCGATCCCCGGCGTGAGATCGAGGTTGACCCTGGGATGCTCGTCGAGGAAGCGGCTCGCCCGCGGCAGGTCAGCCGAGAGGAAGTAGAAGTGGGCGAAGACCACCCGCAGGCCCGGATGGCGGCGCAGGACCTCGGCCACCTCGGCGTAGAGGTCCTCCTTCTTCACGTCCTCGGGCCCATAGCCCCAGCCGCGGGACTTGGCCCACTCCGGCGTGAGCTCCGGATCCCAGAACTCCTCGGGGTCGTTGACGTGCCACACCAGAGGCAGGTCGACCTCCTCGACCCGGGTCCAGTAGGGCTCGAAGTAGGGGTCGGTGACCGGGATGTCGAGGGTCTGGCGCCACGTCGGCTTGCCCTCGATCATCTTGATGCCGTCGCAGCCCATCTCGACGAAGCTGTCGACCTGCCGGGCTAGGGACGGCGTGCTGACCTCCCCCGCGGCCTTCGGCAAGACCCTGGCCAGGCGCGCGCCGTGGTTGAGGCCCGCGAAGACATAGAACTTCTCGGGATGACGGGCCTTCATATACAGCGCCTGGGGCAGGCCGTCGCCGGTCGCGGCGTCCTGTATGGCGACCAGCACCATCCGGCTGATGCCCGTGGCAGCGCAAATATCGAGCAGGGCCTTCTCGTCGCTGATCGGGCCCATGTGGACGTGACTGTCCAGGATGTTCTTTGATTTCGACGCCCATGCTCCCATGTTCTAGCCTCCCTGGAAGCGCGTGGGGTGTCCCGCCGCGTGGCGACGAGCCGCCTGACCGCTGACCGCAGGCACGACCCACCGCGGCTAAGTTCCGGCTCGTCTTTCGCGGCGATATCGCCGGCACCTGCCCGCGAAGGCCACCGCCCCCGAGAAAGGGTGCCAGGTTGAGCGCTGATGTGGCATGCCTGTTCCCGCGTGCAGGAGTCGCCTCCTCCGGCTGGAAGCCTCATGTCGCAGGTGGACAAGAGACGGCTGAAGCCCCGCCCCGCCAGCGAGGAAACCCCAAGGAGTTGGTCCCATCATGACAAGTGCAGTCGCTAGCCCGCGCCCCGCGAAGATCGGCATCATCGGCTGCGGCTCGATCAGCGGCGCGTATCTGAGCCAGTGCCCCAGGTTCGAGATACTCCAGATCGCCGCCTGCGCGGACCTCATCCCGGAGCGCGCCAGGGCGCGCTCTGAAGAGTTCGGCATCCCTCGGGCATGCTCCGTCGACGAGCTGCTCGCCGACCCCGAGATCGAGATCGTTGTCAACCTGACCATCCCGGCGGCGCACTTCGAGGTCGCCCTGGCCGCGGTGCGGGCGGGCAAGAGCGTATGGGGCGAGAAGCCGCTGACCGTGACGCGTGAGGAGGGTCGGGCTTTGTTGGCGGCGGCGAAGGAGGCTGGTGTGCTCGTCGGATGCGCGCCTGACACCTTCCTCGGCGCCGGCATCCAGACCGCCGTGAAGGCCATCGACGACGGCCTCATCGGCGAGCCGATCGCCGCCAGCGCCCACATGATGTGCCACGGCCATGAGAGCTGGCATCCCGACCCCGAGTTCTACTACAAAGCCGGCGGCGGTCCGATGTTCGACATGGGCCCCTACTACCTGACGGCGCTGGTGGCCCTCCTCGGCCCGGCGAAGCGCGTCACCGGTTCGGCGCGCATCACCTTCCCCGAGCGCGTCATCACCAGTGAGCCGAAGCACGGCACTGTGATCAAGGTGGATGTGCCGACCCACGTCTCCGGCATCATGGATTTCGACAACGGCGCCATGGTCACGATCACGACCAGCTTCGACGTCTGGGCCGCCCAGCATCCCGTGCTCGAGGTCTATGGCTCCGAGGGCACTCTGGACTGCCCCGATCCCAACGGCACGGGCGGACCCGTGCGGCTGTGGCGAGACGGCGAGTGGCGCGAGTTGCCGCTCTCCCATCCCTACGAGGCGCTCAGCCGCAGCACCGGCGTCGCCGACATGGCCTACGCCCTGCGCTCAGGACGCCCACACCGCGCGTCCGGCGAGTTGGCCTTCCATGTGCTGGACATGATGCACGCCTTCCACGATGCCTCCAGCGAGGGCCGGCATATCCTGCTGGAGAGCACCTGCGCCCGGCCGGCCCCGATACGGCCCGACCTGCCCGAAGGCGTTCTCGACCTGTAGAAGCTGTTTCAAGACTCTCTTCCGGCCTGGGAGAGAGCCTGTCGCGGGGCTTGGGCGCGCCCTAGAAACAGCTCTTGGCGCGCCTCCCTGAAACGAGCAACGGCGCGCGGTCGGGTCTTGAAACAGCTTCTAAGACCGGCAACGACACGAGGAGGAATCCGCATGGCCACCTACCCGATTGGCGCACACACGTACATCTTCTGCGAGTACGGCTTCGACCACGACCGCCAGTTTGACGAGATCTACGATACCGTCGCCGCAGCCGGGTACGAGACGATCGAGATCCACGGCCCCAACCTCGACGTCCCCAACTGGATCGAGCGCACTCAGGCGGCCCTGCAGCGCACCGGTCTGCGCCTGATCGGCGCCTCGCACGGCGGCCCGCTGTGGGACATCGCCCGCGAGCGGGAGATCCTCGAGACCATGGATGCCTATGGCGACAAGATCGCCGCGCTGGGCGACGGCCTCCTCTGCGGCTACACCTGCGGCGGAAAGCATCTCGCCGACCGCACTCGCGAGGAGAACGAGCAGATGGTGAAGATGTGGATCAAGGTGGCGGAGCTGCTCCGCGCCAAGGGCGTGACCGTCAACTACCACACCCACGGCGAGCCGCTGGAGGACATCGACCTGGTTCTGGACCGCGTGCCGGCCGACTTGCTGCCTCTTGGGCCCGACCTGGACTGGCTGCGCTACGGGGGCACCGATCCGGAGGACTTCGTGAGGGCGAACTCCGGCCGGATCATCACGATGCACGCGCGCGACTATCACCTGGGCGGCCCTGCCGAAGGCTGCGGTCTTGCCGAAGGCCGCGGTGACCGCACCGAGGCCCTGGGCGAAGGCGATGCCGACTACGGGCGTCTGGCCAGGCTGCTGGACGAGGTCGGCTACTCGGGCGAGTTCCTGGTCGAGCTGGCTCTGCCGCCCGGCAAGCCTGCGACGCGGAGCGTCGGCGAGAACCTGCGCCTCTCCCGCGAGCACATCCGGGCGACGATGGGGGCCTAGGCCCGG
>PMZA01000471.1 GCA_003170595.1 Armatimonadota bacterium | reverse complement strand
GAACACGAGTACGTCAACATGACCGGGAAGGTCGAGGCCGCGGTCCAGGCCAGCGGGTGCCGCGAGGGCATGGTCCTCGTCTCGGCCATGCACATCACGGCGGGCGTTTACGTCAATGACGCCGAGGATGGCATCATCGCCGACCTCGACGAGATGCTCGACAAACTGGCGCCCTTCGGCCCCGACTATCGCCACCATCGCACGGGCGAGGACAATGGCGACTCCCACCTCAAGAGCATCCTCGTCCACCACCAGGTCATCGTCCCGATCACCGACGGCGACCTCGACCTCGGCCCGTGGCAGCAGATCTACTACGCCGAGTTCGACGGCCGCCGGAAGAAGCGGGTCATCATCAAGGTCCTTGGCGAGTAGCCCCACCGCCGCGAAAGAACGAGGCCGACGAGTGTGTACCCGTCGGCCCCAATAACGTCCCTCTTCCCTACTACTTGCCGGCCGCTAACGGGCTGGTTCGACGATGCCCAGCCGCAGCCCGTTGGCCTGCGGCTGACCGTTGGGGAGGGCCGCGCTGATGTCGATCAGGGCGACCTCCTTGATATCGTCGAGGTCGAGCTTGCCGTCGGGATCCTGCTGATTGTCACCCAGCTTGAACTCGCTCCAGGGGACTACGCGGTCCAGAGTCTGGCCCGGCTGCAGGGCGAGCATGGTGTTGTACTCCGCGTTGCTGCGCTCCTTGACCTGGAGGATCAGCGTCGTCGGCGCCGTGGCCGAGAGCATCACATGCAGGCCCGCCGTCCCGGGCAACATCCCGATCGGCACGCCGCCCCAGATCGCCGCGACCTCATGCTCGGCCAACTGGTAGTTCATCAGCCAGCACGGCTTGCCACCCAGCCCCGCCGGCTCGCGGCTGAAGGTGCCATCGACATTCATGACTGCCACGAACTTGGCGACCTCAGCCGCCCCGTCGATCATCGGGGGGAGCTGCGCGGGCGGCGTCTCATCCGTGAGCTTGATGTCATCGAACCACAGCTCATTGTCGCCCTGCTGCGGCATGGGGACGCGGATGGGGCCATTCTGGGCCGCCGCCGTCGCGAACATCGTCACGAAGGCGCTGCCGTCGAGGAAGCCGATGCCCTGGATCTGACCGCCGTCGATAGGCCTTACCGGCGGTTTGGCCTTCTCATCCGGCAGGAACTCAGTCAGGTACAACTTGACGTGCCGGTAGGGTCCGGGGACGACCATGACGGGCCGCGTGTAGCTGACCCCATCGTTGCGGCTGAGAATGATCATGAGCGGCGTGAGCAGCTTGGCCCGTACCGCGAACTCGAGGCACGTGGGCGCCGGTGCGGGAGCCGCGGGAAGCTGCATCATCACCGCGCCGGGCATCTGCCGCGTCTGCATCTCGTCGGGCTTTTGGATCCGAGGAAATTTCACGTACAGCGCGGACGAGCCGGAGTTGGCCTCCTTGGGCCCGACGGCCAGCGTGATCTTGGTCAGCGGGTCGGGGCTCTGCCACTGCCCCATGCCCTGCTCGAAATCCCAGCCGACAATCGTACTTGCACTCCACGATACCGTCGTCGCCAGCACGACGGTAGCAAGCCAGATCCAGAGATTGCGCAAGGCTGACACCTCCAGTTCAACTGTTAATCCAAACACCCGGTGGGCCCGCTGGTTCGCCTTGGATTGCGCCCGCAGCCGCAGGCCCATGGTTCTGCGGCAGTTTGGCGGCTGGCTGCCTGCCTCTAACAATGCACCCGCCCAAAGGCTGTCATCCTGAGGACGCGACGGTTCACGTCGCCGACGAAGGATCTCCTTCTGGCTTGTCCCCCCCGGCCTGGCAGACGTCGGCGATTGTCGACAAAAGGAGATCCTTCGGTCGCGGCAGACCTGCGCCGCTCCCTCAGGATGACAGACTCCGGGCGCTGCCGATACCGCTGACCCATGGTCCCCTATGGTCTGCATGCCCCTAGACTTGCGGCTGCGGCCGGTTGTTGCGTTCTTGCTTCTAGAGCGGCGCGCTGAAATGCTGGTGCACTCTCCGGATGCGCTCGCGCACGTTCAGCCCGAAGGGGCACTTCTCCTCGCACTGGCCGCAATCGGTGCAGGCATCGACCTTGGGGTCGAGCGAGGCATACTCGCGCCGGAACCGCGGCCACTCGTAGGGGAAGACCCGGTTTTCGTCCGCTATCTGCATGAGGCGCGGGATGTCTAGCTCCGCGGGACACTCGCGGCAGTACCCGCAGGCCCGGCACACATCGTCGCCGAGGAACCGCGCCTTCGCGGCCATCTCCTCCACCTTCTCCGGCGCGAGGGGCTTGTACGTCGCCGACGCCTGGATCGCCTGGTCGATGTCGCGCTGGTTCTCGAAGCCGGCGAGGGCAACCGTGACGTCGTCGTTCATGAGGACGAAGTGCATCGCGTCCAGCGGATCCACGTACGTCTCCTCGCGGCGGAAGAACACGCCCCCGGAGAGCGGCTTCATGACCGCGACGCCGACGTCGTTGGCCTTTGCGACGGGGAAGACCGCCTGCGCCGCGCTGCTGATGGCGATGTTGTAGACCACGAGGATGACGTCGAACTCGCCGGTCTCGATGCAGCGCACGACCATGTCATCGTTGTGGCTGCTCACGCCGATGTGGCGGATCATGCCCTGGTCGAGCGCCTCATGGGCCGCCTTCATCGCGCCCTTGTCGGAGAAGGCGAGGTCCCAGCGATCGCTCGACGAGATGTCGTGCATCTGCCACAGGTCGAGATGATCCGTCTGGAGTTCGCTCAGACTCGTCTCGAGGTATTGCCACGCGGTGTCGTAGTCGTAGACGTTGGTCTTGGTGGCGAGGAAGACTTCGTTGCGCCGCTCCTTCATGACGAGGCCGAACTTCTTCTCGCTGTCGGCATAGCAGCGCGCGGTGTCGATGTAGTTGATGCCCTGGTCGATGCCGTAGTTGATGAGGGCCGCGGCTTCGTCGAGGTCCGTCAGCTTCATTACGGGGATGCCGCCAAGTCCGATCTCTGTCGCCATGAACCCGGTGCGTCCGAGTCTGCGCTTGCGTATCTCAGCCATTGCCATCACCGTTGCTACGCGCTCGGCTCGACGTCGGCCGGGTCGAGCGTGGTCGTTGGCCCCTGCGGGGGTTCAGCCTCAGCGGGCGCATAGCCCGCCCGGACGCCGTAGTATAGCATACCTCTCGGCCTCAACCGTCCGGATTTGTCCGTCGCGCCAGGGAGGCCGGATGTTGTATCCTTCCTGGCGAGGAACCGCCCATGTTCGGCTACCTGTGGATCGTCGTTGTGCTCGTCATCGAAGCCGGGTTGCTCTTCCGCTTCGTCGGCGAGGTCCTTGAGCAAGACATAAGCTGGGGTGAGTTCTTGGCCGGTCTCGCGGGCCTCGTTGCGGCCACAGCTCTCATGATCACCCACCGCGACGACCTTTTCGGACCCACGGTCGGCCTCAGCGTCGCCGCCTTCGCCTTGCTCCAGGGCGCGGTCAACAAACTGGTCAACCAGAGCCTCATCTCCTCCATGCGCGCCGCCGACGTGCAGGAGGCCGAGAACCTCCTCAAAACGCGCCAGGATATCCCCTACGCTTACCGGACCATCGGGGAGGTCCTCTTCGAGCGGGGCCTGTACGGAGAGGCCATCGGCTACCTCAAGCGCGCCCTCGGCGACGATCGCGACCCCGACCTAGAGTGGAAGCTGCAGTACTGCCAGGATGAGATCCGTCGCCGCGAGAACAAGCTCCAGGTGTGCCCCCGGTGCTTCCAGGAGTTCCCTCACAGCGTCCGGACCTGCCCCGAGTGCGACCATTACCTCGGCGTTCGGGTGAAGGGTCTTGTTGGCAGCGGTGCCCCGATACTCGGCGTATTCCTCTTACTCTGCGGCGTGGGCGTTCTTGTATGGCTGGCGATACTGCTCTCCAAGCCTGCGCCGTGGCTGTTCCTCGTGGCTCTGATACCGCTGGCGGTCGTTGTGGCGATCCGACGTCGCAGCCTGACCAGCTTTCTGCGCCGTATCGAGAAGCTGTGATCGCCCCCGCCAGGCAAGCAGGAGGATTCGTGGTCGCGCCGAAAAGGTTAGAGGATGTTCGGACACGCGTGGTGGACCGGGCACGAGGGGCTGGTGAGCCGGGCATGGACATGGGCTATCCTGTGAAGAGCACCGCGGCCTACGTGGGCGCCGCTCTGGCTACCGACTACTGGGTCCTGGCGTGGCACCGCGTTCCCGAGCCCGTCCCTGCGCTGGTCTGGTCGGGCCACGGCCTCTTCCTCGCTGTGGACTTCGGTCCGGCCGGCATCGTCTTGTCGGCGGGCCTGGGGCTCATCTTCGGCCTCACCCTGGCCGTGATCGCGAAGCTCCTCATCGGCCACTACCGCGCTAAGTGGCTGGCTTCCCTCTGCAGCGACCGCCACGACTCCGAGTTCCTGCTGCTGGTGGGGTGGCTAGCCGCGGCAGCCCTGGCTTACCACGTCGCCGACGGTCTCCTCTGGCACCACATCAGCGGCTATGTCGCGGGGATGAACGTCTTTCTGGCGCGGGCGCTGATCTACCCCGATCTCCAGGAGGGCTACCGGTACGCAGCCACGACCGACTGCCGGCGTGGCGAGACCGGCGCCGAGGCCTTTCACGCGGCGAAGTAGAAGCCGGGCCTTGGCTTGCTGTAGGGCGGGNNGCCATCCTCGGCCACCGCCTTCGAAAAACCATCGACGAACGCCTGATACATGTTGACGGGCTCTGGGACGATCACTTCCTCCCCGGCGGCTTCCATCCGCACCTGATCGGCGTCGTAGCCCCGGTCTTCCCTCTCCACGACCGCATGGATCTGGCCGCCGGAATCCTGCCCGATGGTCCCGAAGGTCCACGCGCTCCCCTTGCTCCCATAGATCACGAGCATGTTCTTCGCCGCGGCGTCGGGCACGTTGAATAGCGCGTTGACCATGCCCACGGCCCCGCCGTCGAACTCCAGGAGGACAGCCGCCGTGTCCTCGACGGGATAGTCCTGCACCAGCCGCTCCATGAAGCCCGACACGCGCTTGACTCGCTGCCCGAAGAGGAACTCGAGGAGGTCGATGCAGTGGTTGCCCATGTCCGCGAGCGCCCCACCGCCGCTCTTCTCCGGATCCTGCCGGAAGGCACCGGGTATCGGCGGATACCAGCAGGTAAGCTCCGCCTTGCCCAGGACCGGCGTGCCCATCTCGCCGGCGGCGATCATGGATCGGATCCGCTCGTGGCAGGCGTGGAATCGCATCATGAAGTTCATCCCGAGCTTCACGCCGGCGTCGCGGCAGGCCACCACCATTTCCTCAGCCTGCGCGACGGTCGGCGAGAGAGGCTTCTCGCAGAGTACGTGCTTCCCCGCGCGAGCCGCGAGTAACGTGTGCGCGTGATGCAGATGGTTCGGTGAGGCGATGTAGACGGCCTCGACGCTGGGATCGGCGACGAGGTCGGTCTCGCTCAGGTACACCTTCGCCACGCCATACTTCGCGCCCACGGCCTTCGCGCGATCCTCGGCCACGTCTTGCACGGCCACAAGCTCCGCCAGGGATGATCGCATGAACCCTTCCGGAATCGTGCGGCGATCGGCAATCCCGCCGCAACCGATGACTCCCCACTTGACCGGCATGCCCGATCCCTCCTGTGTCACGCTAGCGTGACACTCAGGTCCTTCACCGTCGGCCCGCGCGGACCTGCTGGCGGCGGGAGGGCCGTCGCTATACAATGCGGCATCTCACTCCCCCGGGAGGACCCCACATGCGCGGGTTGATCGTCGCCGCCGGCGAAGGCAAACGAATGCGTCCCATCACCTACTGGCGCCCCAAGCCGCTGGTGCCCATCGCCGACGTGCCGCTGATGGTCCACATCCTGCGCGGCTTCGTGGCCGCCGGCGTGAGTGAGATATGCGTCGTCGTGGGACACCTTCGCCAGCAGATGATCGACACCCTTGGCGACGGCTCAGCCTGGGGCGCATCGATTCATTACGAGGTCCAGGAGGAGGCTCACGGCACCGGCGCCGCAGTGCTACTGGCGCGCGATTACCTCGCAGACCCCTCGACAGGCTCGGGGTCTGGCGACGAGCCCTTCATGTTGTCGTGGGGCGACATCCTCGTCCCGCCGTCGCATTACCGCCGCGTGGTGGATGCCTATGGACCAGACGTGGACGGCGTGCTCAGCGCCAATCCCGTCGACGATCCCTGGGAGGGCGCCGCTGTGTATGTCGACGGCGGCCTGGTGTCCCGCGTCGTGGAGAAGCCCGATCGCGGCACCTCGACGACGAAGTTCAACAACGCGGGCATCTTCATCCTCCCCGGCGAGGTCCTCGACCTGACCGCCGCCCTGCCGCCATCGACGCGCGGCGAGGTCGAGCTTCCGCAGGCCATCGACCAGCTTCTGACCGCCGGCCGCCGCCTCCGCGCCGTCGAGGTTGAGGGCTACTGGTCGGATGTGGCCCGCGTCGGGACGGCGATCGCCATCAACGCGAAGGTGATCCGCGCTTTGGGCGGGCACCTCTGGGTAAGCGCGACGGCCGATATCCATCCCAGCGCCACGATCCTTGCGCCCATCTACGTCGAGGCCGGGGCCACCATCGGCGCCGGCGCCACGGTCGGCCCGAACGTTTCTCTCCATCGTGGGGCGACGATCGGGGCTGGGGCGAAGGTGTCCAACGCGATACTTCTGGCCGGCGCCAGCGTGGGGGAAAACTGCCGCATCGACTGGTGCTACGCCGAGGATGAGGCGGCCGTGCCCGGCGGGACCGTGCTGCCCGGACGAGCCGACGCACCCTTCGTCCTCCCGCCGCCGCGATAGGCGTCTAGCAACGACACGGCGGGCATAAATGGCCGCCCTACAGGCGACTCGCGGGTTGGCCTTTCTGTAGGGCGGGCATTCATGCCCGCCGCGCACAGACCGATACGCCCCCAAAACGCCCGAAGGGGCTCATGCCTTATCAGGGATCAGAGCCCCCTCAGATCCAGGAGGCGTGACCAAGGGAAGTCGCGCCGAGCTTGTTGGGCCCACTACGGCAGGCCGACTAGAACATCGCCACTCGTGCGATAGACTGCTTTTCCGTCTCTTGCTTCGGTGTTGCTTCCTCAATCCTTCGCGCCCGAGCCTCGCCCCTCCCGCCGAGAATACAGGCGCAGAGTGCGAGCATCCCCAGTCCCAACCAACAGCCGACCACCGCCGCGATGATAACTGTGAGCATTGTTGTAGGGCCTCCAGCTTGTATATCGGCCCTCTTCTGGGGTACTTTAGCTGCGCCGGCATTCTTTTTTCCGAGGTGTCCAGGATGGCCACGGAAGCCCCGCTGCTCCGCCCGCTATCGGTTGCCGAAATCCTTGACGCCACCTTCACCCTCTACCGCCGCAGCTTCAAGCAACTCGTGAGCATCGCCGCCATCGTCCAGATTCCCCTGGGCCTCCTGCAGGCGGCGCTCATGTTCTTCTTCTACAACTCCATGACCGGTATGGGCACTGCCGCGAACCCCGCAGCCCTGGGCGGCGCCGTCGGCGGCATGTTCCTGATTGGGGCGATCTCGATGTTCGGCGCCATGATCGTCTACGCCGCCCTGGCCGTGGCCATCAGCCATTACTACCTGGGCGAGCCCATCAGCGTGTCCGTCGCCTTCAACCACGTCCTACCCAGGCTTGGCACGCTGTTCGCCACCTGGTTCGTGGTCGTGGTGTTGGCTTACATCGGCTGCGCTCTGTGCCTGATCCCCGGCATTTATCTCTATATCCTCTTCCTCTTCGCGTGGCCGGTCGTCGTGCTTGAGGGGCGCGGCGTCGGCGACGCCTTGTCGCGCAGCGTCTTCCTCGTCAGCGGCAACTGGTGGCGCGTCTTCGGTACCATGCTCCTGCTAGGTCTCATCACCATGGTCTTCTGGGTGGTCATCGAGGCCATCGTCGGGCTGGCCGTGGGTGGGCCGGCGGCGATCATGAAGCAGATGGGCGTGGGCAAGACCGATGGAGTCAGCCAGGCCATCAGCCAGCTCGCGGGGACCCTGGTCAGCGTCCTGACGGTGCCCGCTTTCACCGGCGCCCTCGTCATCCTCTACTACGACCTACGCATCCGCCGCGAGGGGTTCGACCTCCAGTTGCTCTTCAGTGAGATCGCCCCGAAGGTCGGCATGGCGGGAGCGACGCTGCCGCCGATGCCCGGAGCATCGAAGGCGGAGGTGCCCGATGCGGGCCCTGTGCCGCAGGGCCTCTCCTACGACCTGCCTCCCGCCCCACCGGCCGCCACCGCGCCGCCGCCTCCCGCTGCGGAAGACGTGCTTTTCCCGGAGAGGACCGAGCTTCCGCCCGCACCTCCTCCGCCGGCCGCACCTGCACCCGAGGCTCCTCCCCCACCTGAAGCACCCGACGATTCCGGCTTGCCACCGCATCCACAATGAGCGACACACCGAAGACAACCGGTCCTGGCCATGCCCATCTTGTTCTGCACGTTGACGGCGCGAGCCTTGGCAATCCCGGCCCGGCCGGGGCGGGCTTCGTCCTGCTCGACGACGACGGCGAGGTCGTGCGCGGCAACTCCATCCCCCTCGGCGTTGCGACCAACAACGTCGCCGAGTACCAGGCCCTCATCGCCGGCCTCAGCGATGCCGCGGCCCTGGGCGTTCGTCGCCTCACCGTCCGCAGCGACTCGGAGCTGATGATCAAGCAGCTTCGCGGCGAGTATCGGGTCAAGACCCCGCATCTCCGCCCGCTCTACGAGTGGTGCGTGAAGCTCGCCCGCCGCTTCGAGAAGGTTCAGTGGGAGCACGTGCGGCGAGAGTTCAACACCGTCGCTGACGACCTCGCCGGCGAGGCCGCCAAACGTTCGCGAGGGAGTTCGGGAGCTCGCGGAGCGAGCTCAGGCGAACTCAGGCAATGATGCACCGCTATGACGACCCGCAGCTCGGCCTCGACTGGATCCTGCCTGAGATGCCCGGAGGGCATCTCCCCAAGCTCGCGGCCCTGCCGTGCCCGCGGCTGATCGAGCTGCCTCGCCTGGCGAGCCTGGGCGTCAGGCTCCTCATCTCCTTGAACGATCGCCCGCCCTCCACGGCGGCGGTCGAGGCGGCTGGGATGCTGCACCTAAAGCTCCCCTTCCCCGATGGCACCGCACCGGAGGCCTACCTCATCGAGCAGTTCGTCGAGGCGGTCACGGCCTCGCTCAACCGCGGCGATCCGGTCGCCGTTCATTGCGATGCCGGCCTCGGGCGCACGGGCACAATGATCGCGGCGTACCTCGTCTCAACTGGCATGAACCCGATCGATGCCATCGACCTCGTCCGCTCGCGACATCCCGGGTCGATCCAAACCGAAGGGCAGGAAGAGGCAGTCCTCAACTGGTGGCGCAAGCTGAATGGCTGGAAAACCGCTGAGTGGCGATGACCCCCGGGGCCCGGCGGGCGTCCGAGAGGCGCTGACCGCTGAGGCCCTCGCACGCCTCGGCTCAATGGAGCTCCGCGCCCGCGTGCTGGCCGAGGGGTACTACGCGGGCCAGCATCGCAGCCCCATGCGCGGCGCCAGCGTGGAGTTCGCCGACCATCGCGAATACGCCCCGGGCGACGACATGCGCCATCTCGACTGGCGCCTTTACGCACGCTCCGATCGCGACTTCATCAAGCAATTCGACGCCGAGACGAACCTCTCCATCTACCTCCTCCTCGACGTGAGCCGGTCGATGAGCTACCCGGCGCAGGGGCCGACGAAGCTCGACTACGGCGCCTACCTCGCGGCGGGCATCGCCTACATCGCCTGGAAGCAGCGGGACGCACCAGGCCTCGGCCTCGTGGACAACAGCCTCCGCCAGATGCTTCCGCCGCGGACTCAGCGCGGGTACCTGGCGCGCCTGCTCGATGTCCTCGACCACCTGCAGGTCGGCGAGGATACCGACCTCCCGGCCGGTCTGTCCGAGGCGGCGGCGGCTGTGTCGAGGCGCGGGCTGGTGGTATTGCTGTCG
>PMZA01000335.1 GCA_003170595.1 Armatimonadota bacterium | reverse complement strand
CGCCTGCGAGGCGATGCGCCGCGGGCGAAGGGCCAAGAGGCGTGCGTGCGGGAAAGATTGAGTGCTTGAGCGCGCTCTTACGCGCGGCTGGGCCGCGCGTGGCGACCGCGCTCAAGCGCCAACTTCACGCAGGGCGGAAAAATGCGCGAAAACCACACGCGTTTTTCCGCGCGGGTGCCCACGGAACGATAGGACACGGGCGAAAGGTAGAAGGGGCAAGGGACAGGAAAGGCGGGGAAGGCGAAGAAGGACGCGCGTGAGATGAGCAAGGAACGGAAGGGTGCGCCCGCGACGTATGAGCGCCGGCTGTGGGGCGAAGGCTACGCCCGCCTCGCCGGCGTCGATGAGGTCGGCCGCGGGGCCTGGGCGGGCCCCGTCGTCGCCGCAGCAGTCATCATGCCCGCCTCCCCCCGGTTGAAAGGCGTCGCAGACTCCAAACAGGTCGCGGCCGCCGCGCGTGAAAGCCTCTTCGATGAGATCACCCAGACCGCCGTCGCGTGGGCCGTGGGCGTGGTCGAGTCCAGCCGGGTCGATGAGATCAACGTGCTGAGGGCGACCTTCGAGGCGATGGAGCAGGCCGTCGCAGAGCTATCGCCGGCGCCGGACTTCGTGCTGGTCGATGGGCGTGACGTGCCCCGGTTCCCTCTCCCCTATCAGGCGGTGCTGCAGGGCGATGCGCTCGTGTACTCGATCGCGGCGGCGTCGATCGTCGCGAAGGTGTGGCGCGACCGGATCATGGTGGAAATGCACCAGGAATGGCCGGCGTACGGGTGGGACCGGAACAAGGGATACGGGACGAAGGAGCACCAGGCGGCCCTGCGCGAGCATGGGGCGTGCCCACAGCACCGGACGAGCTATGGGCCGATCAAGGTGCTGGGGCAAGGGACGTTGGGGATGGAGGGCGAGTAGCGAATAGGGGCGGAGGAAGGCGGGGGGTTGGTGCGGGGATGCTTCGCCCTTCGACAGGCGCAGGACTCAGCGTGACATCGAAAGGCGGAAAGGCAAAGGCGAAAAGCAGGGCCGGATTCGCCCTTCGCACTTGCGTGCTCAGGGCGGATGCGGCCCCTCCACAAACCAAGGCCCCCACGGCCGTCAGGTGGGGCCGAGTTCGTCGAGAAGGCGGGCGCGGCGGACGGTGCTCGGTCCCGACTCGGACCCGTGGACTGACTCGGAGTCCTCGCCGGGTTCCACGACCGAGACGGCTCTCCAGTCGGCGAAGGTGCGTCCACCACACATCCCGCATTTCTTCGCCAGCCCGAGAAGGCGCGAGAGGGGCAGGTAGACCTGCTGGTTGATGATGACCCCGCCGAGGACCGAGGCGCCGAGGACAAGGCCGGTGTACTCGAGGGTGGCGTTGTAGGCGGCGATGTAATAGCCGACGGCGGCCATGGGGATGAAGTACATCGGCAGGGACTTCAGCTCCTCACCGAAGTGACCCGGGAGCCGATCCTCGTAGCAGCCGGCACAGTAGACGGCGCCGCACGAGCAGGCGTGCGCGGGAGTGCCGGTGACCGGGGCGTCGGGCGCGATGAGCTGCCACTTGCCGCAGGACGGGCACGCGGCCTTGCGCAGATTCTCCTCAGCAAACAACTCCTTGAAACGCGCTCTCACCATCCACCCCTGGATGAGTGACGGCACCTCCCCCGGGGGCCGCCTGGAGATCGCCCCCACCGTCAAGGCTAGCTCAAGGGCATTATCCCTCAGGGGGAGGCGGCGTGCAAATAGCGGGCGGAAAGTGGGCAAGGTCGTCAGGCCGAGGAGGAAGCAGCGGCAAGGAGGCGTGCGGCCTCGGGGAAATGCGTGTGCACAACGTCAGCCACCTCATCGCCGAAGCGCTTGAGGACCGCGACGACGTCGGGGACGGAGACGCCGTGGGCCTGAAGATCGAGGAGGGCCGGCATCTCGAGGAGAAGCTGGAGTTCGGTGCGGCTGCGCAGGCCGGCCACGTAGCCGAGGAGGTCGACGAGGTTGACGTAGGCGTCGGTCCCGCGGAAGGTCGAGGGGGAGCCGAGGAGGTCTAGCTCGGCGACCTCGTCGGGGAGGCCAGCGGCGAGCATGGAAAGGCGGCGGAGCAGGCAGGGGACGCAGCCTCCGCAGGCGCGATGGCGGCGGCCGGTCATCCAGCAGCTTACGGTGGCCTGGAGATCGTCGACGGGGAGATTAGGGCGAAGGATGTCGGCAAGGATTTCGCCCTTGGTGCGATAGAGGAAGGGGTTGAGAATGGGCGCCGAGAGGCCGAGGCGGTGGCACAGGGAGTTGAAGAGATCGAGGATCGCCGGGTGGGTGCTGCGCGTGGAGAGGGCGCCGGAGCGACTCGGGGCGAAAGGCAGGGCGGCGGTGAGGACGCCGTTCTCGAAGAGATAGACGGGCGGGGCGTCGCAGTCCTGGGAGGCGGCGAGGCCGGCGGCGGCTGCTGCTCCGAGGGCGAGGAAGACCAGGGAGCGCGAACGGCGTGAGACCTCGCGCTGCTCGGGCGTGGGGAAGGCCGGGGCAGTCGCCGTGCGCTGCGGCATGAGACTGACCTGAACGTGGCCGAAGTCGGGCGATATCTTGCCGAGCGCGAGGGCGGCGTTGCGCTGCGCCCAGGCGGAGGTCGGGTTGCCGGAACGATGGCTGACGAAGAGGGGGCGACGTCCGGTGTGAAGGAGGGCCACTCCGCCGGCGAGGGAGTCGAGGCCGCCGGAAAGGAGGCAGACGCAGTCGTAGTCGGCTACCGCGGCGACGGGGCGGTCCTGAGGTGAGCGGGGCAAAGGCGACGAGTCCCCGGAGGCGCGGGGATGGAAGGTGAGGGTGACGTTGTCGCCGGTGAGGAGGTAGATGAGGCGGCCAAGGTCGTCGGCGGCGGCAGCCCAGGCATCGGGTACTCGGACGGGGACGTGGAGGTCAATCGCGCGGATGAACTGCTCGTTGCGGCCGCGTGGGACGGCGAGATCGGCGAGGTAGACTGCGGCGGCGACATCGAGAAGATCGCTGACCACGGGCGAGATTGGGCCTGAGGCGGCCTCGAGGGCTGCCAGGCCGAAGCGGCAGTTGCGGTGCGGCGAGTGCCAGTCGAGGCAGACGGTCTGAGGGGCGGCAGCCCCGCCCACCGCGTCCTGGGCGCCCTCACAAAGCGAGGCGCGGACGGCCGGGTCCAGCCCGTCCACCACCACGACGCGGGCCGGCGTCAACGGTCCGCCCCCCGCGAGTCTCGCTCATCCGGATGCGGCGTGGAGGAGCCGGAGAAGAGATTGAGGCCGAGGTCGAGGGAGCCGGCGGTGAAATCGACCATGGCCGGCGAGCGGTGGGCGTGGGGGGCGACGGACTCCTGAAGGAAGGGCTCGGCCGCGGTGAGGTTCATGCCATCGGCGACGCGGCGGCAGTGGAGGCCGATGCGATCGAGGAACTGCTGGGCGAGGCCGACGTGCGAGAAGGCGTCGGAGCCGACGAAATCGCTGAGGTCGCGGGAGACGAAATAGCGGAAGACGCGGTCGAAGTCGTAGCCGATAAAGGCGCCGGCAAGCTTGTGCAGGCGGCCCTCGGCGGCATAGGAGCCGAAGTGGCGCTGGGCCTGCTGGAGCGGAAGGGCGAGAAGCTGGGCGGCCTGATCGCCGGCGGCGGCCTCCATCGCGGTCACGCCGAGGGCGTCGATGGCGAGTTCGGAGAAGCGCGAGGCGGCCGAGGCGGCGATGACCTCGTCCTGGGCACGACGGCGGAGGCCGGCGGCAAGCTGAAGGGTTGCGGGCTCGGTGCCGACGCCGAGGTCGGTGAGGACTGAGGCGAGGCCGAGGCGGTGGACGCTGTGCGAGGCGGTGACGAGGGTTCCGAGGCAGGTGGCGACGCCGGGGCCGGCCATGTCGGCGCGGGTGGCGGGATCGAGGGCGTCGACGATGCGCCCTACCACCTGGCCCGGGTCTGGACTGGGCTGGCGGTAAAGCTCGCGTACGTACTCCCACTCGGCGGTGGCCGGCGATCGGTGTGAGCTGGAGGTGCCCATGAGCGGCAGAAGGTGCTCTGCGGTCGGTGAGGCCTGCAAGACGCGTGCCAAACGGCACGACGAGGAAAGGATACAGGAAAGGG
>PMZA01000098.1:2823-2999 GCA_003170595.1 Armatimonadota bacterium | reverse complement strand
CGCGCTGACCTCGAGGCTGCCCGGATGGCTTACGACGCGGCGCAGGACCTGCCGGCCCCCGAGGACTGAACGGCGTTGAGCCAGCCCGAGGCTGCCGCCCGCCGCGGGCTGGCTGCCTTCACGCTCCGCCATCAGCCATCGATCCTGACCGCCGCCTGCCCGCTGAAGCGCTCCCA
>PMZA01000098.1:0-2770 GCA_003170595.1 Armatimonadota bacterium | reverse complement strand
GTCTCGAAGAGCAGGAGGGGCTTTTGCGTTGGATGGTCCTGCTTCGCTTCCGTCGAGCCACCCATGATCATCTTGGGACTGGGAACCCGCCAGATCGTGGCCTGATCCCGCGATCCCCGGAAGGGCACCCTGGCACCCGCCTTGCGGACCACCCAGCAGGNNGGCCGATCGCGAAGAGCCCCTTGGTCGCTCTCTACAGCGTTGCAGGAGCGAGAAACGACGATCACCACGCCCACGAGATCGGTAACATTGACCGCGTGATCGCGATCCTCGTCAGGTAGCGGTCGCACTTCTGATCGCGAGGGGGTGTTGGCCACGATGGACCTCAGGCGAGCGACCCGCCCAGCGCTCATCGGGGGTGCGATCCTGCTCGTCATCGGCGGGATCGCGGTCTCGGTGATGAACGGATCGGGCGGTTACGCCTCCTCGGCCGCCTTCGGCNNTCTTGGAGCTCGGACTCGCGTCGCTGCTCGCTGGCGTCGGCCTCGTCGCCCTCGAGCGGCGCCGACGCCACCGCCCCGCGAGGGCCGCCACGATCACCGCCGCGCTGACCATCTGCTTCGCCGCCCTCGCCACCTGCACGGCCCTCGTCGGGTTCGCGGGCGGGCTCGCCGACCAGTCAGGGGCGGCACGCGGGGCGAGCTCGGGCGGGGCTGCTTCCGGGGGCACACCAGTGGAAGCCCGAATTACCGACTACCTCGACGCGCGGTGGGCTGCGAGCGCCCCGACCGTCGAGTCCGGCGACCTGCAGGGCCAGTTGGTCGGCAAGCTCGTGGTCGTGAACGCGGTAACGAAAGAGCTCATGTTCCACGGCTTCTTCGACGCCCATCCGGATCAACAGGCCGACACGGCGGAAGACGTCCGGATGGTCGTGCTCGTCTGGCCCACCGACGTCGGGGTGGGTACGTACAACGATGGCGCGACCGGCTACCGGACCGACTACTGGGTCAGGGTCGTCGACTTCGCGACGAAGCAGATCGTCGGGGACGCCGTCGTTGCGGGTGGCGACCCGCCCGATTCCAAGTTGGGCCTGGGCGACGCGTATGGAGACCCACCCGACCTCGTCGCCTACCTCGACGGCCTGCGCTCCGCGGCCTCACCGACGGCCACCCCCTGACGGACGCGACCGAGCCCCACCGCCGGTCGGCGCCCTGCTCGCGCCCGCTCGATCCNNCCCGTTCCCCGTGGCCCCTCCGTGACCCCCTCCGGCGGGGGTGCCCGTGCGGACGCGGTGAGGCAGCCTCCAAGGCCACTCGACGGCTGCGCTGGTCCGTCACCTCCCGGGGTCTCAACGGCGACCGGGACGAGGGCAACGCCTGAACATCGCGCGGCCGGTGGGAGCCTATGCTTCGGGCAGGGAAGCATAGGGAGGGGACGCCCACGGGAGGGTGTGGACGCGCTATGAACCTCGATCCGGCGTTCTGGTCGAGCTGGGCCTGGCCGGCCGCCACGGCGGTGCTTGGCGTCCTCTTCTTCGGCCTGGTGTTCCGCCAGTACATCGCCCGCCGCCGGAGCCACCAGCTCGCCTGGTCCGTCGGACTGCTGCTCTACGCGATCGCCGCAGGCATGGAGGCGTGGTCGGAGCAGAGCGGCCAGTGGGACCCCACCGTGTACCGCATCTACATCGTGCTCGCGGCCTCGCTGGTCGGCTTCCTGGGTCTCGGGACGCTGTACCTCGTGGACCGCGGGCGCCGCTGGGGCGACCTCTACCTCGGTTCCTCCTGGTGTGCATGGCGATCTTCGTCGTGGGCACGTTCACGGCCTCGCTCGACACAACCAAGCTCCTGCCGGGCATCACCGTCGGCGGGCAGGCGCTCGGGCCCAGCGGCAGCTTCGCCCGGGTGATGTCGCTGCCGATCAACATCACCGGCTCGCTGCTGTTGTTCGGTGGCGCCGTATGGTCGGTCTGGCGGTTCGCGCGGCGTCGCGAGTTCGGCTACCGCGCTTGGGCGAACGTGCTCATCGCCGCCGGCGCGGCGATCCTCGCGGCGCTGGGGTCACGCGCCCGCTTCGGTGACACCACGGGGCTGTATGCGGCCGAGATGGTGGCCGCGGTCCTGATGCTGGCGGGCTTCCTGCTCGCGGGGACGCTCGAGAAGGGCGCCCGCAGGTCGCCCGCCGGGCGTGGAGCCGCCAGCGAGTGACGCCCCATGTCGTGCTGGCTCTCCATGGTCAAGCCCGACCGCGCGCGGAGGTCGGCGAGGTGACATTTCACCGTACTGGCCGAATGCCCACGAGTTCGGCTGCGTCCTGGACGCATCCGCCAGCGGCAACGTAGGCAGCGAGGGCGTCCACCTGGCGCTGAGTCGCCGGTCGCGAGCGTGCGCCGCGAAGATGCCTGACCTTCATGCCAGTCGCCTGGCCGCGGCGATCCATTCATCGCGGCCCTCAATCGGGATCCGGTAGGTTGTTAACGCGCGTCCCAACACCTCTCGCCCCGACCAGTTGACGAACTCCGCAACTTCTCTGGCGGCCCCTGCCTCCGCCGAGAAGTCGGCGAACAATACTGTGGATGTTGTCCCAGATCACCTGGGCCACGACCTCGAAGCCGATCCGCTCCAGGCCCTGGGCCACTTCGGCGGCATGGACCCCGGCGTGNNAGGGCGAACGCCTCGCTCCAGTCCACCCGCGTGTCGCCCGAGAGCGTGGTGTTGTGGTGGCCCTGCGTGCGCCCACGGCGCGCACCGGGCGCCCGCGTGGCGTCGTCTCCGACGAGCTGGCCATCGGTCCGCATGTAGGGCGCCTCCGCGGGACCGAGGGCGTTGTACAC
>PMZA01000231.1 GCA_003170595.1 Armatimonadota bacterium | reverse complement strand
CATGCATTATCCGGGCTAGCGCGACGTTGCCCCGGACTGGAGCTCGTAGGACCAGAGCCCCTCGGCCCCGGCGGCTCAACTCTCTCGTAGCGATGGGTGCGGAGGAAGGTGAGGATGTAGCGCAAGGCCGGCGAGGCGCTGGGCCTGGGTCGGCGGGAAGCCGTGGACGATGGGCCCTACCAGACATCGGGCGACCGCGGCCGCGGGCATGCCGGGAAGAGCCTTCACCGCCGCGAGGACGGCTAGCGCCACGAAGAGGCCAGGCGGCTTGGCGCCAAAGCCGCGATCAGTAGCGCCAGGAAGGCGCGGACGGCGGCGCCCCGGCTCAATCCGCTACCTCCGTGCCCTCGGCCAGGGCCATCAGATCGCCTACCGGCTCGTGCTCGGGGAGGGGCGGGCACGTGCCGCACAAGAGCCGCCGCCAGGTCCGGACGCACTCGAAGCAGATGATCGCAGCGAGGACCATCATCAGCATCGTCAGGATCGCCTTCAGCCAATCGGGCTGCGGCCCCGACACGACCTTTCCGGTGAACTGGACGCCTGAGGTGAAGATCGTCACCGCCATGAAGAGGAAGGGGGCGAAGGTCGTCAGGGCATACACGCGCCTGGCGGCGTGGCGGAGGATGTAGGTGGTGCCGATGGCAAGGGCGACGGTGCCGAGAAGCTGGTTGGCGATCCCGAACATGGGCCAGATCGTGCCCACCGTGCCGCCGTGGAGGAGGTAGTACCAGGCGTAGGTGACCGCGAAGCTGGTGAGGAGGACGCCGGGCCACCAGGTGCCCTGCCGGAAGGGCTTGTAGGCGCGGCCGAGCATCTCCTGGAGGATGAAGCGGGCGACGCGGGTGCCGGCGTCGATGGTGGTGAGGATGAAGAGGGCCTCGAACATGATGGCGAAGTGGTACCAGTAGGACATGAGCCCGGCCATGCCCGGGAGGGACTTGAAGATATTGGCCATGCCGACGGCGAGGGTGACGGCCCCACCCGTGCGGCCGACGAGGGTCTTCTCGCCGACCTGCGCGGCGGTCTGGGCAAGCTGGCCGAGGGTCTCGGCGGAGGACTGGAACTTGGCCGGATCCGCGTTGATGGCGAAGTAGTGCTCGGGGACGAGGGTGCAGGCGGCGATGAGGGCGAGCATGCCGACGAAGCCCTCGACGAGCATCGCGCCGTAGCCGATGGGGAGGATGTCGGCCTCGTTGTCGATCATCTTGGGGGTCGTGCCGGAACCGATGAGGGCGTGGAAGCCGGAGATCGCGCCGCAGGCGATCGTGAGGCAGACGTAGGGCCAGACGGGGCCGGGGATGATCGGGCCGCCGCCGTGGATGTAGGAGGTCGTGGCTGGCATGACCAGGCTCGGGTTGACGAGGAAGATGCCCACGCCGAGGAGGGCGACGGTGCCGAGCTTCATGTAGGTCGAGAGGTAGTCGCGCGGGACGAGGAGCATCCACACGGGGAGGACCGCGGCGATGAAACCGTAGGTCGGGAGGGCGACCTCGAGGCTGTGCTTGGAGAGCGTGAACCACGAGGCGAGGGCGCTGTGGGCGATGGGGTTGCCGGCGAAGACCGCGGCGAGCATGAGGACGACGCCAAGGACTGAGGCTTCGGCGACGCGGCCGGGCCGGATCTTGTAGAGCCACTGGCCCATGAGAAGGGCGATGGGGATGCTGCAGGCGATGGTGAAGACGCCCCAGGCGGACTCGGCGAGGGCGTTGACGACGACCATCGCGAGCCCTGCGAGGGCGACGGTGATGATGAAGAGGACCGCGAAGGCCGTGCACCATCCGCCGACGCGGCCGAGGTAACGCTCGGCGATGCGGGAGATGGACTCGCCACGGTTGCGGACCGAGGCGTGGAGGATGATGAAGTCGTGGACCCCTCCGGCGAAGACCGAGCCGATCAGTATCCACAGGGCGCCGGGGAGGTAACCGTACTGCGCCGCCAGTACCGGGCCGACGAGCGGGCCGGCGCCGGCGATGGCCGCGAAGTGGTGGCCGAAGAGGATCCAGCGGTTGGTGGGGTGATAGTCCTTGCCGTCGCGCTGGGTGTGAGCGGGCGTGGGGCGGGTGGCGTCGAGGACGGCTACCTTCGCGGCCAGGAAGGCGGCGTAGTAGCGGTAGGCCAGAGCGAAGCAGCACAAGGCAACCGCGAGGACGGCGATCGATGGCATGACGCGTCTCGTGTGGAGGATTGGTGGGCGAGGCCCGGACGTGCGGCGGCCGGGATTTCGCCGTGAGGGTGCCATGGCACCCTCAGGAGAGTTTAGCAGACTTGCACAGGGAGTCCAGCGGTGAGGGGCGGAAGGGGGAGTCACCATGAAACCGTTTCATAGTGTTAGCGCTCGATAGCGCTAGAGTACGCTAGCATACGGCACTCCACGGACTGACATAAGGCGGCCCTTGGGATCATGGGCCTGTGGCCGATCGGGGGCGGCTGTACCTGAGGGCGCTCCAAAGCATGAACAACGCGCAGGCAGCCGCCCAGGTGATCAGCACCCACCAGACGGTGACCATGTAGTGCAGATCGTAGTGCAGGTGGGGGTCGGGATGGGTCGTGAGGGGCGGGCTCGAGGCCCACGCGTAGACGATGGCCGCCCAGGGCAGGACACCGACCAGGCTCCGAGGCAGCGGGGCGGCGGAGTGGACATGGGATAGGACCAGGTCGCGCGGGACGCGTCCGAGGAGTTGGACGGTGAGCATCCTGACCAAGAGGCGCAGACCCCTCCTGCCCCCGTACAGCAAGGCGCGGCAGTCGTCGAATTCTCGGAAGAGCTTCTGCCATTCCGCGGCGACAGCGAGGCTCAGGGCGATGAGGCCGAAGGGCACGGCCAGAAGGTAGCCGAGGCGCATGGCCGGGAGCGCGGCCTCGGCCCCAAGGCCGACCGAGCTGTGGTACGAGAGGAAGACGATGGACGGCACGGCGACGGCACCGACCAGCGCTACCACGGTGGCTCCGAGGCGGAAAGCAAGGCAGCGGAGGTGCGTGCCTGCGTAGAGGCGCCAGTTGACGTAGACGCCCCACGCGAGGGCAAACAGCAGCACTAATAGGACGCCTAAGCCAAACGAGTTCACAGGCCTCGGCTCCATGCCGACAGAGGCTCTACTCGATCTTGCACACGCCGTGGGTGCCGTAGATCAGTGCGCCGCCGAAGAGCACCGCTCCGCAGCCGCAAAAGCCTACCACGAGCGCCCAGGCGAGCGGCTGGAAGAAGAGCAGGCCGCGGTCCATCTGGCCTGCAAGCCCCTGGCCGAGAACGGCGTGCATCAACACCAGCAGCAGCGGGCCGAAGAGCAGGATGCCTCCGGCAACAAAGCCGATCCATCGCGGGCCGGCAGAACAGCCATGGGAGACCTGGGCGTCGGCAGGAACGCGGCCCAGGAGATGCACCTGACACCAGCGGCAGTTGCGCGCGGAGGCCGCGTCTTCCGCGCCGTAGGCGACCGCATACCAGTCGCCCCCCTCACTGAAGAGGCGGGTCCACTGGCCGGCCGTCCACAAAGCGACGACCGAAAGGATGCCCGCGACGGTGAGGGCGAGGTAGACCTCGACGAGAGTCGAGACCGTGCCCCACTGCCAGGTGGGGCTGACCAGCCTCAAGAGGGAAACGCTGGCGCCGGCACTGAGGACAGCGGTCGCGGCAGCGGCAAGGAGCATCCACTGGCCGTAGCGGAAGGTGTGGAGGCGGGTGGCAAGGTAAAGACGACGATATACAACAGCCTGCCAGACAAGGCCAAACAGGACAATAGCGAAGAAGGCCCACCCCAGAACGGACGCCAAGGCCGTCAACCTCCTCTTGGCGGACACCGCACGGAACCGCCGACAATCCCGATCATCTTACCTATTATAGCGAGGAAGAACGCGGAGTGGAAAGTGGGCGGAAGACTGCGGGAGTGTTCAGTTGACTCGGGATAGGATGGCCGGCGCGCAGCTGCGTGGTGGAACGGTTTGCGGAGGGGCCGAATCAGTGAGGACGCGCTTGGCGCGTCCTCGCGAATCCGGCCCGGTTTTGCCCGG